>NZ_CP034791.1:2232500-2569066 GCF_003999255.1 Caldicellulosiruptor changbaiensis | reverse complement strand
GAAAATATATAAGATAAAATTTGCATAGAAGTTTTAAGAAAAAGTTTACAGAAAAAATGGTTTGAAAGTAAAATGCTCCAAATAAAGAAAGTAAAGAGACTGAGATACTAAAATATTAAGTGGATGGAAAAATATGGAGAAGATACTATTGTTTATCTGTAATAGTTCTACATTTATATTACTAATGAATATTAGTTTATTTTAGAACTATACTTGTCGTAAATATTATACTTACTGGATCCACAATAGTCTCAATTATAATAGCTTTAACATCTATTCTTACAGCTGGGGTTAGTGCTGTTATCTTGGCAGGTGGCTGGACAGCTTTTATTAACCTAGTTAAAAGTAAGGTCGCACAACTTGGGTTGAGGGGAGCTATATTATGGTAAAGTTTTAGTGATTAATTTTTTCAAACTCTTTTGCAAGGGGTCAGCTTAAATCATAAAGACGACCCCTTGCATTAATAATTTTATCACAAAATTAAATTTTTTAATTAAAGATTTTTTAAGAGCTCGAAATTGATAAGAAGGGGTTAAAGTGGCAAGGTTTTTGAAAATATATTTTTTGCTTATCCAAGAAGAATTATCGAAAAAATATAAAAGAATTGCTAAAATTTTTAATTTAAAAAGGTGGGAGATTATTTATATTCTGTTAAAAATATTAAGCCTTGTCTTTTTCTATTACGTAGTAAGTATGATGTTAAAGATTTCGAATAATTATAACAAAAATATGGAATGTTTAATCTTTTTATTAGTTTATTTATTGATAAACTTAAATTTGTTTTATAACGTTAGCATAAGTAGGTTACAACAGAAATCAGAATTTGAGTTATTATGCATATATTTACCAAACAAGGAAATAGCATTTAAGGTGTTTTTTCTGTATCCCTACTTTTCGAGACAAATTGAAATTGTTTTAATGAAGTTTCTCATAATAATTTTAACATTATTACATAATATGACTTGGCTTTTAGTGTTTTATGTATTTATTGAAGTACTTTTTTTGTTAATTTACTGTTTAAAATATATTTTAAACAGTAATACTACATATAGAATTTATTTTTCATTTCTTTTTTTGAGAAGTTGCGCAACGTTAATTGTATTTTTTATGGCTAAATTTGGAATTCAATTTATCTATGATTTACGTGCAGTTATAAATAAATATAAGGCTTTAAAAGTGCCTTTAGAAAAAATATTAATTAACCTCGATAATATTATGAATAATCATTTTAACAAAAAGTATTATTACTATGTTCATAAAGTAGAAGATTTGTCTAATATAGTTAATAATATGTCAAAAAATTATAAGACATACATAGTAGCTGTAATAATAGAAATTATTATTTGCTTTATAATATTTTATATGTTAAGAAAGAACTTTGGCAAATCTAAAAGGCTTTTCCATTATAAAAAAGGAAGAAGCATTAATGGTATAGTAAAAAGCATATTTTGTTACTTATTTTGTAGATATGCTAAACCAAAAATAAATAACAATTCATTAAAAGCTGGATTTTATAAGGATATATGCTTGTTTATAAATTATCTCAAAAATTTAGAGCCAAATAAAATTATAGAATGTCTTTTCCCATACGAATTATTCTTTGCAACAGGTGTGAGTATAGCAGTAGCAGGAACAATTCAGAGTTTTTATGTTTCCATAATTATTCATTTTATATGTATTTATCTTATTATGTATGGATATATTGGAACATGCAATTTCATGATTGAAGACTTATTTAAATTTAATTATGACAAAAAAGTAAGTTTAGCAATATACTGTAGCGAAGATTTTAGATTTTGGGATGGACTAATGATACCGAAGATTAAAGTTCTAATTGTTTTTTCTGCTTTACCGATACTGATTGGTTCGTTATTAATAACACTAATATTTTTGTATAGTTTGAAATTAAAGGCAGTTTTTCTTTTGTTCAATATTTTAATAATTTTGTTTGCAATGAAGCATGCGATAGTTCAATTAATAAAACCTTATTACTTATATTTCACAAAAAACATACAACATTTACTCATATATGGTGAGACAGAAAATAATGGGTTTATTATGGCTACGCTTAAAGCTCCAATTACAATTGTAAGATACTATTTATTATTTATACCAAATTGCTTATTGGTGGTTAACTCAATATTTTCTTTACTTAAAGGTATTGAATGGTTGTATTGTTATATAGCTGTTTGTTTTTGTTATGTTTCAAGTCTATGTATAGGGGTTGGGAAGGTTGATAATTATGCAAAAAAAAGAAAAATTAAGGATAGTTATAATAAAGACTATTAAAGAGATTAAACCCTTATTTTTAATTGCACTTATGTTTTATGGACTTTCTTTAAGTGTAGGGATTCTTATAGGCTATAATAAAGATATTAAAATAAATTTAACTAAATTGCTGTTTTTAGATATATTTGAAAATAATATATTAACTTGCTCAAAGGCTTTACTTTTTGGTATTATATCATTTGGGATAGGGACAATGTTTTACGTTATATATAATGGAATTACTTTGGGCTATATTCTTGCAAGTGTTTATAATAGTTATGGGTGGCTACCAATTATTAGATACATATTGCCACATGCTATATTTGAGATTACCGGGTTTTTACTTTTTTCGTCGTTAGGTTATTATCCTTTGAAAGTTGTTTATGTAATTTCAAAAAATTCAATGAATCAACAAAGACACTCATACATATATTTAAGAGGAGTTCTTTTTTTAATTTTTTTAGCAACTGTTCTTGTAGCTTGTGCAGCAATTATCGAATCTCTTGTATCTTATTACGCATGAAAAATTATTAACTTACACGTTATTGAGGTGAAATAAAATGGCTTATCTACAAATAGAAAATCTCGGATACAGCTATGATGGGAAGAAGTATATATTAAGAGATTTAAATTTGTCTATTAATAAGAATGAGGTAGTAAAAATTATAGGACCGAATGGAAGTGGGAAGACTACATTTCTTAAAATTTTAATGGGAATAATTGATGATGAAAATCTGGTTTACGCAGCCTATTTGAATGGTAAACAAGTAAAATTTTCTGATATAAAATTTAAATTTTCATATGTTCCTGACAGAATATATTTACTTGAAAATCTTTCTGGCTTTAAAAATATAAAGTTTTTTTCATATATTTTTAATGAAAACGAGTACACTAAAAAAGTGTATGAATTTTGCAATTTATTAAATATAGATATGTATCTAAAACAACCTATTTCAGAATATTCAGCAGGAATGAGACAAAAATTGTTTATAGCTATGATGCTGGCTAAAAATGCCGAGTTGTATCTTATGGATGAACCATTTAATAGTTTAGATAAAGAAAGTAAAGTAGCTTTGGCAAATATTATTTTTGAAATGAAAAAACAGGATAAATCATTTTTAATTGTTTCGCATTCAGATAATGATAAGTTAATGTATGATAAAATTATTGACTTTGGTTTTTTACAAAAGGCTAATTAATTGTGTCAGGGAGGGTTTAAAATGAGTAACAAAAAAATATGGTTATATATTATTGGGGTTATCTTAATTATATTGAGTGCTGTTATTGCAAAGGTATTTTTTAATGTTAAGAGTATTAAAGCAGCAATAATAATTTTTATTTTATTATTTGTTTGGCATGGGTGGTTTCAAGCAGAATTATTAAAAATGGGAAGAAAAACAAAAAAATAATAGAAACAGCAATTTGTGTTCATAATATTTTTTGTAATAAATTTTGTTTTAGCTTTTTGTTCACATTAATGGTTATCAAAAGCAAAAAGAGTGAGTAAAATTGCAATTGTAATACCAATATTTTTAGTATGTATAACATTGACATCACTTTTTATGCAAAGTGTTGGTATATATGGACTAAATGGATTGGTGATAATTATGGTGCTTTTGTTTAAAAGGTTTAGCATAATTTAACTTCCTAAGCGCAATTTTAATTAAATCCTTGTGATTTGTAGAACAAGAAATAAAATATTTTAACAAAATTAAAGGTTCATAAAATATTGTTGTTTTAAACTGGAAAATGAATTATAATATAAAAGGTGGTTGATATTTTAATAATCATAGTAAATAGAAGTAACTGTGCAAATTTTGATTAAATTAAAAAGGAGGAGTTTAAGGTATGGAATACTTGAAGCCATCAAATCTTCTGAATCTTGTTATTTCACCAACAAAAGTATTTCAGAAAGTCAAAGAAAAGCCAGACTTTGTGATTTTAATATTTTTTATACCGATAGTAGCAGCACTTACTACGTTTTTTTTGCCTAAAATCTCAGATGAAGCTATGTTAGAGTATGTAAAAAGATTCACTGAAGATCCGCAAGTACAAGAAGCTACTTTAAAAACCTTAAAATTTACAAAATCACCTATTTATTTAGCAGGAACAACATTTTTACATACCATTATTTCATTTTTTATTGCTTCCTTTGTCTTGCTCATAATTGTAAGGCTTGCAGGTGGTGAGATTGATTACAAAAGAGCACTTACAATTGTAGCAGTTGCAAATCTTGTGATGATTCCATATTACATCTTCTATGTGATATATGCCAGGGTCGTAAATTTGAACATTTTGGACATTCAAATGGATTTTAAGTATTTTATAAGAACATACCTGCATGTGTTTGCTATCTGGCGGTATGTATTGATTGGCGTTGGAGTGTTTGCTGCCTGTGAACTTAACAAAGCAAAAAGTATTATTGTCAGTATTGTCTATAGTGCAGTCACACTCATAATGCCCATTGTTTCAATGTTTACGCAAAACTTTATGAAGTTTGGTGGCAGATAAAAAAGGAGAGTATTCTCACATGCAAAACACTGCAAAAGGTCTAAAAAACTGGCAAAAAGCTGTAATTATTGTGTTACTTATATTAGTGGGATTTATTTTAACACTTGTTTTAACTATGCCATCTGGGAGCAAAAAGGATGCTTCATCTAAGCCTAGGACTGCAAAGGTACAAAAGATTTCTTTAAAGCAAACACTTTTGGTATCTGGCATTGTGCAAAGCAGCAACACAAGAAATGTCATCTCGAAGGTAAATGGAGCTATAGAAAAAATTTTTGTCAAAAACGGGCAGTATGTCAAAAAAGGAGATTTAATCGCTAAGATAGATGACAGCCAGGCAGTTTTTAAGATAGAGTCTTTGAAAAGACAGCTTCTTGATCTTGAACTTCAAAGAGAAAGTTTTCAAAGACAGCTTCAAAACTTTACTTTAAAATCTCCCCAGGACGGGTTTGTGCAAAACCTTGCGGCAGATGAAGGTTTGCTTGTCAGTCAAGGAATGCAGATAATGACTATTGTTGATGACTCGAGGATGAAGCTGAGTGTGCAGCTTCCTGCCTGGTGCTATGGAAAGGTAAAACAGGGACAGAAGGCAGAGGTTGTGGTATCTGATCTTATGGACAGGGTCGACGGTGTTGTTGAAGGCTTGGGAAGCAGGATATACAAAAATCAGGATGGTGTGATGGTGTTTGATGCAAAGGTGGTAGTTTCAAACAAAAACGGTAGCTTGACTGAGGGTATGAGGGCAAGTGTAAGTTTAAAGCTTTCAAACGGTGAAAAAGTGACATCGCTTAGCGAAGGTATTTTAGAGGTATTTTCAAAAAAGAGCATTGTAAGCCCTGTTTCTGGCAGAATAGAAAAGGTTTTTGTTAAAAATGGGCAGAAGGTAAAAACAGGTAGCTTGCTTTTGAAGTTTTCAACCGACGAGGTTGAGATGCAAATAAAACAGCTTGATTTGAAGATAGAGGATATAAAATCCCAAATAAAAGCAGCCGAAGATGATTTGAAAAACTATGAGGTTTTAGCTCCAATTGACGGCAAAATAGCTGATTTGAATCTCCAGGATGGTGATGTGGTGACTGTTGGGCAGATGATATGTTCAGTGTATGACCCGAAACACCTTGTGATAAGTGCTCAGGTGGAAGAGCTTGACATTTTGAAAATAAAGCCAGGGCAGAAAGTTAACATAAAGCTTGATGCGGTAGGAAGTACAAGAAATAGGCCTTTAGAAGGGTATGTTGCAGAGATTTCTGAAAAGGCACAATCGGATAGCAATGGTAGCGTCTCAAAGTTTGTTGTTAAGATAGAATTTGAAAATAACAGTAATATAAAAATTGGGATGCACGCAGAAGCAGAGATTATCTTAAAGTCCAAGGAAAATGCGCTGGTTGTACCAGTTGAAGCAGTTCACAAAGAAGATGGAAAATATTATGTGTATGTTTACACACAACAAAAGGCTAAAACTTCTGAGAAAAACAAAGAACAAAAAACCAGCCAGAAAACAGACGAATACGGACTTGACAACTCTTACTATAAAGATGCAGAAAAAAGGCAGGTCAAACTTGGCATGACAACCGAAAAATACGTTGAAATCTTGGAAGGGCTCATCGAGGGCGAAGAAGTGGTGCTTCCAAAGTTTGATACTGAAAAACAGGGTCAAAGTCTTTTCTACTAAAAGGGGAAGATGTTGTGCGATGGAGAAGTTTTTGCTTTCTTGCAAGATGGCAATCCAGAGCATTTTTCTCAACAGGCTAAGGTCATTTCTAACGCTTCTTGGTGTTGTCATAGGCGTTGGAGCGGTGGTTGCAGCTGTGGGGCTTGCTGAGGGCACCACAGCTGGTATTACAAAAGAGATAGAAAAGCTTGGTACAAACCTTGTGTATGTTTTTATAAATCCAGCTTCAAAGAACGAAGATATTTCAGTTGATCAATTTTTAGAGTTTGCAAGGAAAAATAACGATGTTATCCTGGGTGTGAGCCCATTTGTCCAATATCCTGCCCAAGCACTTTTCAGAGGTAAAAAAGAGGAGTGCCAGATTATTGGTGCAACAGCCGAGTATATGATGATACAAAACCTTGCACTTTCAAAAGGAAGGTTTATAAGTCCTGTAGACAGTGATTTTAGGCAAAAAGTGGCGGTGATAGGGTCAAGGATACAAAAAAAGCTGTTTGATGGTCAAAATCCAGTGGGGCAAGAGATAAACGTAAATGGTCAGGTTTTCAAGGTGGTTGGAGTTTTGAAAGAAAAGCA
Organism: Caldicellulosiruptor changbaiensis; assembly: GCF_003999255.1. GTDB lineage: Bacteria > Bacillota > Thermoanaerobacteria > Caldicellulosiruptorales > Caldicellulosiruptoraceae > Caldicellulosiruptor > Caldicellulosiruptor changbaiensis. The sequence goes on along the minus strand of NZ_CP034791.1, from coordinate 2,562,042 downwards.
AGGCGGAAGAGACAACACTGTTGACGACAGTATCATAGTGCCCTTATTTGCCTTAAATAGCCTCTCGACAGACGACTATGCGCTTGTGAAAAATTTTTTGGTACGTACAGTTTCTGCTGATAAGAACAATGAGGTTAAAAAGAGAATAAAAGCATATTTGAGCAGTATCGTAAAAAAAGAAGAAAACTATACAGTTTATGATATGTCTGAACTTATGTCAGCTCTAAATCAAATAACATATCTTCTGATGATAATACTTGGTGGCATTGCTACAATCTCTCTTGTGGTTGGCGGCATTGGAATTATGAACATAATGCTTGTGTCTGTCACAGAAAGAACAAGAGAAATTGGGATTCGAAAAGCAATTGGAGCAAAGAGAAGGGATATTAGAGTACAGTTTCTCATAGAGTCGATGGTTATAACAGGTGTTGGTGGTATAATTGGTATATTGCTTGGGTTTTTTGTAATTGCCGTGGGGATTTCAAGGATTCCTGGAGTTGAGCCTGTGTATTCGCTAAAGTGGGCTTTTCTGGCTTTTGGAATTTCAGTTTTGATAGGAGTTATTTTTGGAATGCTTCCAGCAGAGAAGGCAGCACGCTTAAATCCTATAGAGGCGCTAAGGTACGAATAAAAAATAATGGGCAAGGCAGCAAACCCTTAAGACTTTAGTTCAAAAGAAGCCTTAACTATCCAAATAAACGGATAGTAGCTCAGGCTTTGCCACCTTGCCTCTTTATTTTTACATATTCTCCTCCTGGGTCTGCAAAATAAGCTCATGTATATAATTTTCAAGATGCTTTGGAAGCCCAAGTATTTTTACATCCATAAACCCCTGGGTTATAAGAGATATTGCCTCGTCTTTTGAAAGCCCTCTTGCCATCAGATATTCTACTTCTTCTTCGGCAATAGGACCTATTGCAGCCTCATGTGAAAGATGGCTCTGTGGCGCACCGTCTGACAATAGCTCTGGCACAGCATACATAACACCTTCTTCAGAGAACAAAATTCCGCGACAGTCTAAATGCGCACGAGATTGATTGTGCCTTGCTTCTAACACTCCACGCGAGTAAATCTTTGCCCTGTCTTTTACAATAGCCCTTGATATTGCCTGGCCACTTGAATTTTCACCTTCTAAGATGATATGAGAGCCCATGTCAATCTCAGAGTCTTTTAGCCCATACAAGATTGAGTTAAATGACGCAACAGAGTTTTTGCCCTTCAAGATTGCAATTGGGAATGACTGAATTGACTTTACAGGCTTTAAAAGCACGTAGTTTGAAACAAAAACTGCATCGTCTTCTACAATTGTAACACCCCTTGGTCTTACATAAAAATCCTCTGCCCAGTTGTGAATCATTGTAAATGTGAGTTTGCTTCCTTTTTCAAGATAGAACTCAGAAATACCAATGTGAAGACCTTCTTTTACTTTTGGTGCTGTTGCACACCCGTTGATTATCTGAACCTCTGCTCCTTCTTCAACAATTACTATATTGTGTACATTTTGGATTCTCGCATTTTCTTGCAATAAAAGACATGCCTGAACAGGCTTTTCCACCTTTTGGCCTTTGAAAACTCTAATAAAGTATCCATGTGCAGGGTGCATAGCAGAAAATGCTGTATATTTGTCCCTGTCAGGTTTTACTGCCTTCCAAAAATACTTTTCTCGAACTTCTGGGTATTTTTCAAGTGCCTCATTTATATCCAGAATTTCAAGCTGGCCACTGTAGCGCTGTGCAAGTCTTTTGTAGACAACAGAGTGGTCAACCTGGAGAAAACTTCCCACGCGCCCTTCTTCTTTGACCTCAATTCCGGCATTTAAGATTGTCTTTTGTATTTCTTCAGGAAGTTTTGAAAGCTCATCTATCTCTTCCTTTTCATCAGCCTCTTCAAACTGGCTCAAGTCTATATCAGTGCCAAATGCAGCCTTTTTATTCTCTGCACTTTTTGCTAAAGCCAAAATATTTTCATCTATATAATGTCTTGTAGACATCCTTCGCACCTCCCAAAACCGTTTTGCCTAATCTCTTCAAACAAATCTTTTGCTGGGCCAGAGCACACAAGCTTTCCATCAATCAGAATATGGCCTTTGTCTGCGTTTACATACTCTAAAATGTAACCTGTGTGTGTAACAATTAAGCCAGAGGTCTGTCTTTTTCTCACCTTTTCGCCTTTTAGAAGTTTTTTGATCATATTTCCTAAAAGAGTGATGTTGTCAAGGTCAACACCAGATTCTGGCTCATCAAGAAGCACCAAGCTTGGTCGCTGGCAGATTAGCTGTAAAAGCTCAGACCTTTTAATCTCTCCACCAGAAAAACCCAAGTTTACTTCTCTTGATAAATGTTCTTCTAAATTTAAAATTCTTGCATACTCATGCACATCTACATCAGTGTTTCTCAAAGACTTTATTATCTCAGAAAGTTTTTTTAGCTCAACTCCTCTTATAGCAGGTGGTTTTTGGAACATCATTCCAATCCCAAGCTTTGCCCTCTCATGTGTTGGCATGTATGTGATGTCAATGCCATTGAAGATAATCTTGCCAGATAGGATTTTATATTTAGGAAGCCCCATTATACTCATCATCAAAGTTGTTTTTCCACTTCCGTTCGGACCAAACAGAATGTGAGTCTCACCATCCGGGATTGTGAGAGAAACGCCTTTTAAAATCTCTTTCGACCCAACCTCAACATGAAGATCAACAATCTCAAGCATCTTTTGCCATCTCCTTGCCTATTAATTTGTGTTTTAGCCCTTATACTCTCTAATTATACCACCAAAATTGCATTTGCTAACAACAATAACTGGAATATTTGAATACAAGGAACATAAAAATTTTTAGTAATATTATTAAAATGATGAAATTTTCAAAAGAAAAATGTGGTAAAATAATATTAAACATAAAGTTAGAAAAAAGGTGGAGTATGGTATGAAATTATTGCTGGCAATTGTTTCAGATACAGACAAGAACAAAGTCAACCTTGCACTTATAGAAAATGGCGTACCGGCAACAATTGTTTATTCCACAGGTGGTCTTTTAAATAGAGGAACTGTTACATTCATGATTGGTGTTGAGGATGAAAAGGTGGATGAGATAATTGAGCTGATAAAGCAAAATGTATCATCAAGGAAGGAGGTTTGCAAAAGCACGCTACCACCAGCGCTGCAAACTTTGTTTTTTGTCAGTAAGCAAAAGATAGAACAGGGCGGTGCTGTAATATTTGTGCTGGATGTTGAGAACTTTATAAAAGTTTGAAAAGTACTTTTAAAATATACCCTATGTGGGTATAATAATATAGGGGTGAAGTTGAAGATGATTTATGATTGTGCGGTGATTGGTGCAGGACCTGCCGGGCTTTCTGCTGCTATTAATCTTGCTCAGACAAACAGAAGTGTAATTGTCTTTGCAACAAAGGAAGAAGACTCTGCCATATACAAAGCTCCTGAGATAAATAACTATCTTGGCTTTTTTGGCGTCTCTGGAAAGGAGCTTTTAAGAAGCTTTTATGAACATGCTAAAAAATACAATATTGAGATTATCAATAGAAAGGTTATAAACTTCTACAAGTCAGGAAGTATTTTCACAATCAATGCCAACAATGAATTTTTTGAGGCTTATTCTGTGATTTTGGCAATAGGGACGCCAAAGAAAACTCTTCTTGAGAATGAAGCTGAGTTTGTAGGAAGAGGAATTAGTTATTGTGCAGTTTGTGATGGAATGCTCTACAAAGGAAGAGTGATAGCAGTTGTGGGTGAAAGTGTGGAGGCTGAGGAAGAGGCAGAGTATTTGTCTGAACTTGCTAAAAAGCTCTACTACATTCCGCTTTATAAAAAGAATGAATTTCATTTTAAAGACAATGTTGAGGTGGTTTTATCAAGACCAAAAGGTGTGTATGGCGAGGACTTTGTAAATGCAATAGAACTTGAGGATAAGATTTTAAATGTTGATGGAATATTTATAATCAGAAAGACAATGCCAGCAGACCAGCTCATCTATGGTTTGGAGTTTACAGAGGATGGGCATATAAAAGTGGACAAAAATATGCAAACCTCAATCGAAGGGCTTTTTGCAGCGGGGGATGTAGTTGGAAGGCCTTATCAGGTTGCAAAGGCAGTTGGAGAAGGACAGATTGCCGGACTTTCTGCTTCAGGCTATGTGAAGAGAATAAAAGAAGCTCTCACCAAAAAGGACTGATTCGGCAAAAAAAGCCGATGAGGTCCTTTTTTAAATTTGAAAAATGGGAGCTTATTCCCAGTACATAAGGTTTAAAAACATATTTGCAAGCTTTGCCTGATCTTCAAGTACATTTTGAGGGGTTTTGCCGCAGTAAACTGGTTCAATTTGACGAGATTCTAAGGTCCACAAAAAAGCTTTGAATTTTGGGTATCTATGGATATTTTCTTTCATATAGCAAAGAAGGTCGCAAAGGTTTTGATAAGTTTCAGAGTTTTTGCTTTTCTCTTTATAAAATTTTTGAGGGTCTACAATTAATTCAAACACCTTCGCGATTTTATACCTATATTCATCCTTTGCGCCTTTGTCTTCAAAATTCTTGATATAATTATAATAGCTTTCGCAGAATATCCTATACATCATATTTCACCCTAAAAATTTCAAGTTTTTCCAAAAACCTTTTCTTCTTTGTTTCAAAAAAGTCTTTTCTGCTTAAGATTTCCTCAATTATTTTGTTAATTAATTCTTTGTTGCATGAGGGCATTAATTTATCTATATCTTCGATATCTTTTTCATCAAGCCTAATAATTTTACTGACCACAATGTCTTCTTTTGAAAGAACATAAACTCTTATGTATTCAAAACCCTCAAGCTTTATTGCTCTTTCTTTAAACGATGGTGCTATTGGAGTGCTTTCATATTCAAGAAGATCAAAATCTCCCAGAAATCGCAATACTTTCCCAACCTGAGAAGGATAGTTCAAATCTAAAATATCAAAATCGCGGGTGGCTCTGTCTAAATATTCACCTAAAATACATGCAGACCCGCCTAAAAGGTATAACGAAAATGGTCTAATTTGCAGGACTTTTGCAATCTTTTCGGCATCCTTTAAAAGATTAAAAAGAGCTTCTCTTTCATGCATTTTGAAAATTAAAGAAAGTTTAAAGTTTTCTATATTTTAAATTATACCGCACAAAAAATAAAAAAACAAAAGGGCAACCTTGAAAAGTTTTACTCAAGATTGCCCCTGTCTTAAAATCCACAGGAACCCCCGCAGCATCCACTTGTACAAGAATAGCCACTATCAGAAGACTTCGAGGATGAGATTATATTCACACTTTTGAAAACTGCCTCAAGCTCATGACTGTGACAATTTGGACATTCGATCTCTTTGTTTTCCCTTTCTTTTATAGATGCTCTGACATTGAACTCTTCACCACATTCTTTGCATCTCAAATCATAAAACGGCATACCATATACCCCCTTACATAAAATAAATATCTTGATATTTATTTTAACCAACAACCGGCATTACGTCAATATACTATATATAGGTATACTTTCAGATAATATAGATCATCTAAATTAAAATGAGTTTAAGTATTAGAATTAGACAAAGGTCATTAAAGTTTTGTATTGTGATATAATCATTTTTAAGAAAAAGTTTTAAAAATATGAAACATTTCAAAGGTGAAAGTATATGCAAGAAGTATTTTTTAATTTAGCTGAAAGATTATGTGTGATTGTAACATTGGCTTTTTTTCTATCAAAAACCAAATTATTCAGTCATATATTAGACAAGCAATTGAATATTATTCAAAAAATAGGATTAATAATAGGTGGCGGATTGTTTGGAATATTAGGAACATATTGGGGTATTCCGATTAAGGGTGCAATTGCAAATTCGCGAGTTATTGGACCTGCTATTGTTGGTATTATTGGTGGACCTTATATTGGTCTTTTAGCTGGATTTATTGCAGGACTTCACCGTACTTTGCTGGGTGGATTTACTGCGGTTGCTTGTGGTATTTCGACAACTGTTGAGGGACTTATAGCAGGTTTAGTTGCCAAAAAATTTTCTGATAAAAAATTTAAATGGTATTTTGGGATTTTAACAGGAATGAGTGTTGAGATTCTTCAGATGATTATTATTTTAGGTTTGGCAAGACCTTTTAAAGATGCACTCGACTTGATTAAAATAATTGGGATTCCAATGATTATAATCAATGGGATAGGTATTGGTACATTCTTGTTGATCCTTGAAAATGTGGTAGAGGAGAAAAAGAAGATAGGTACAATATTTGCCGCCAAAGCTTTGTATATTGCAAATGAGACGCTACCAATTTTAAGAGGAGGGCTTACCAAAGAAACGGCACAAAAGGTTGCTGAAATAGTCTTAAATGAAACTGATGCAGATGCAGTTGCTATTACAGATAAAAGTTCAATACTTTCATATACAGGTTGGGGGGAGAATGAAGATATTGTTAAGAAGGCAATAGAAGAGCAAGAAGTATTACATAAACTGAAAAAAGGAGAAATATGTTCAATTTTTGAAAAAGAAGATAATAAAAATAATGGAAAAACAAGTAGATTGATTAGTGCAATCATTTGCCCGTTATTCGTTAAAAATAATATGATAGGGACTTTGCAACTTCTTTATAATCGTTTCATACAGGTTAACGACTTTACAACAACCTTTGTTAAAGGGTTGTCACAATTGATTTCTACTCAATTGGAAATTGCTGAATTAGAGAAGCAGACAAAACTTTTGGCAAAAGCTGAGTTGAAAGCTTTACAAGCTCAGATTAATCCTCATTTTTTGTTCAACTCTTTAAATTCAATAGTGGCACTGTGCAGGATTGATCCAGAAAAGGCAAGAGAACTTATTATCAAACTAAGTGAATATTTTCGCCGCCATTTAAGAGAGTGGGAACCCTTAATTCCTCTATCTGAGGAGATAGAAAATATTAACTTATACCTTACTTTCGAAAAAGCAAGATTTTCTGATAAATTACAAATAGAATTTGACATTCAATGTGACACAACCTTTGTGAAGGTTCCGCCATTTTCTGTTGAAACGTTGGTAGAAAATGCAATAAAACATGGATTGCTGCCCAAAAAAGGTGGTTTACTGCAAATCAGAGCTACAAAAGACGGTCATAGGGTTGTAATTGAGGTTGTGGACAATGGTGTAGGTATGAATGGCAACTCAAGCAATGGAGTTGGACTTTCAAATCTGAAAGAGAGACTGAAAAATTTTTTTGGTGATGAAGGAAAATTAATAATCGTTCCTAATGAAGGAGGAGGGACAATTGCAAGATTGATTATTCCTGTTACAAATTAAAGACAAACGGTATAATGTCAAGGGGGTTTTTTAAAAAATTTTTTTAGATAATTAGGGCAAAAAAGACAATAAAATACCGAGCCGCTCAGCATGGAAAAATTTAACTGGCAGCTTGTTTGGGAAAGATTATTAAATTAAAAAATTGGGACTAACTAAGTATTGTAAACATCACCTCTTTCTTGATATATTTGACCTTTGCTGAGCATTGCAAAGATCAAAGGAATTAAGCGTCTTGCGGTGAGGACGAGGGCACGTTTATGCTGATGCTTGGTAACCTCTGAGAACTTCTTGTTGTAGAAGGCTTTGTAGCGTACTGTGTGCACCCTTACACAGTTAGCAGCTTCAACAAGATAGTATCTCAGGTATTGGTTACCACACTTAGCTAATGAGACATCTTGGGCATTGAAGTTGCCTGATTGGTACTGAGTCCAAACAAGGCCAGAATACTTTGCCAAAGCAGCTTCATTTTTGAAGCGCTTGATATCACCGATTTCAGCGATGATGCCGGCTGCAAGAACATCTCCTATGCCAGGGACGGTTGTTAATGTTTGAGAGAAAGCTTTAAGAAGTTTTGAGATTTCTTTGTCGAGTTTTTTAAGTTGTTCTTGCATAAATCTAATGTTTTCAAGGGTCATAGACAAAGCTAAGTCATTTGCCTCAGCCAACAGAGGATGTAATCTGTATGAACGCTTGAGCCTCGGTTTTAAGTATTTCAGCGATTTTATTGACATCTGAGAGTCTATTGTTGCCGTTATCGGATACGAATTTAATTAAGTCTTCTAAAGGCATAGAAGCGATATCATCAGGTGTAAAGTTTTCGATGATAGCACAAGAAGCTTTACCGAAGATATCTGAAAATGGACAGTCTTGAGAATAAGTAGAGAATTTAAGGTATATGAGATTGAGAGCTCTGTTTTTTTCGCGAGTTAGATTGTGAACAAGATGATAGCGCATTCTGGTAAGGCGTTGTAGTGCAGCATATTTAAAATCAGGCAAAGGTGTTGGGTTGAGTTTGCTGAACCTGACACATTCAGCGATGATAATTGCATCGATGCTATCTGTTTTAGGCAAGAAAGTGTAGATTTTTTTGAAGCCTTTGACTATGCTTGGGTTGAGAACATAAAAAGTTGGTTTATATGGCAGCAGTTCAGATGAAGAAGCAAGATACAAGTGCAGATGCCAAGCGTAATGTGAAGTTGCTTCCATGCCAAACTTAATACAGGATAGATTATACTGGCTGAGGCAGTCAATAACTCTTTTGATTAATTCGTTAGCGCCTTCTTGATCATTAGGCAAGGAAAAAGGTTTTTTAATCAAGTGATTACCGGCATCATCGATGAAGAAGATAGAATTTGACTGACTACTGATATCAATGCCCACGATTAAAGTATTTGGCAATTTGAAGACCTCCTTTTTGCAAGTAGTGGTAAGAAAAAGTGTTAAGCCCTTTATCCTTGGGGATTACATGTAATGCAGCCTCGCCGATATTAGAGCTACGGAGCAGTTTACAGGGTGCACACATCTGATATGCTCAAATCAGATGTGGTAACCTGACCGTGCACAGCAAACGAGTAAACATTACTCATGTAATCCTTTGGGGTTCAGTCTTTCGCAAGCTGTGGCGTGCAGATGTCAAAGCACGTCCAGCAGGAGGTGTTCAAAATATATCCAAATAAACTAAATCAGGCTTAAACTTTTTCTGATTTTAGTTTACCAAAGATAAAGGGCAAATTTAAACTGTAGCAGTCAATTTTAATATTCAATTTTTGAGAAATGAGTGTTTTAAGAAAGGTGCATTATCAAAATGAATTTCCAGTAATCAATTGGTACTGATAATTAAATGTACCAATTGAGATATGAAGTTTTAAGTGATTTGATAATCATATTATACGAGGAGGGGTTGAATTGATTTGGACGTTATTTGTTGTGGCAGCATTATTGTTTGTCTTAGCTTATTGGTTATATGGTGGTTGGCAAGAAAAACTGTATAACTTGGACAACAACAACAAAACTCCCGCTTACGAATTGTACGATGGCATCGATTATGTACCAACCCATCCAATGATTCTTTTAGGGCACCATTTTTCTAGTATTGCAGGTGCAGGTCCCATAGTTGGACCTATTGCAGCTGCTTCAATGTTTGGTTGGCTTCCTGCTTATTTATGGATTGTGATTGGCTCTATCTTTTTTGGCGGTGTGCAGGACATGGGCGCTATAGTAGGGTCTATACGGCACAAAGGCCTTAGCGTGGGAGAATTGATAAACCGCTACATAGGTAAACGCGGCAAAGCATTATTCAATGCATTTGCTTGGTCTGCATTAGTGCTGTTGATAGCCTCCTTTTTACAACTGGCAGCTGTTTCTTTTGCGGGGGATCCAGCTGTTGCCTTCACTGCAGTTTTGTATATAGTAGTAGCCGTTATTTTTGGTTTGCTAGTGTATAGGTTTAATTTATCCTTGGGCTGGGCTACCCTTATTATGCTTCCATTTGTGGTGGGCGGAATTTTTTGGGGCAACTATTCAGAGTGGGTGCAATCTGTATTCAAACTGGATGTCAATACATGGCAGTGGATATTAATTGTGTATATCTGTGCTGCTTCTGTGCTTCCCGTTTGGCTTTTGCTCCAACCGAGAGATTATCTTTCTTCATGGTTTTTGTATTTTGCTGTGTTTGTCGCTACGATAGGCATCTTGTTTGGCGGCAGTAGGTATCCTGTAAAGTTGGATGCTTTTAAAGGTTGGTATGCAGGTGATGGTAATTACCTGTGGCCTATCCTGTTTATCACCATTGCATGTGGTGCCATTAGTGGATTTCACTCTTTGGTGGGCAGTGGAACAACAGCAAAACAGCTGAAAAATGAAAAAGATGCCAAGTTTATTGGTTATGGAGGTATGTTATTAGAAGGGTTAGTTGCTATTATAGCTGTCATTACTGTAATAATGGCAGGCAAAATTTTATCCCCTGCTAAAGGTTTGCCAGCTAATCCGCAGTACACTTTTGGTGTAGGGTTTGCTAAGTTTTGGAGTTTGTTAGGTTTGCCAGAAAAAGTTGGTATATCCTTTGGCATGTTTACTGTTAATACGTTTATACTCACCACATTGGATACTGCGACGCGTTTGGGCAGGTATCAGTTTCAAGAGCTAACCTCAGGTAAGGTAGAGAAGTATACTGCAACACTTATTACGGTTTTGGCAGCTGTGGTGTTAGTATTTATAAAAAGTGGTGAGACTCCAATTTGGAAGCTCATTTGGCCAGTATTTGGATCAGCTAATCAGTTAACAGCCGGTCTGGCATTATTAGGGATAACAGCCTACATAATAAAGGCCTTAAAGAAACCAGCATGGTTTACTAGTTTACCCATGGTGTTTATGATCGTGACGACTTTGGCAGCATTGGTACTGCTGGTTAAGACTAATCTGAGCGGTCCTACACTTCCATTGGGAATTGTTTCTATAATACTTATTGTATTAGCTGTTTGGCTAATGGTGGAAGGTTACTTAGCGTTGATAAAGAAGAGAACAAAAGAAGAAGAAGACATAGGTACATGAAAGAATAATAAAAAACTGAATTTTTTAACAATAACTTAACGATGGATGAGTGGAACCCCCTCTAAATTTATTAGTAATGTTGAAATATCTTTATGAAAAACATTCTAAAAATTGAGATTGAGGTTGTATATAATAAAGATAAGCATAGTTGCGGGCTGTCTCAAAAGGTAGAACGATAAAAGAGACAGCCTCTTGTTTTATAATTATATGAGTATAAGGGATTAGAAAAAAGGAGGGACATATTAATGGATTTAAAAGAAATAAAAGAGAAAGCAAGAGAAAATTTAAAAGGTTATTGTAGGGTATGCAACATTTGTGACGGAAGGGCATGCCGTGGTGAGGTTCCTGGAATGGGCGGTATAGGCACTGGGAGTTCGTTTATTGCAAATATCGAAGCGCTCTCTAAAATAAGATTAAATTTGAGGACTATTCATGATGCAAAAGACCCTGATATCAGTATAGAGATTTTTGGTAAAAAACTTGCTATGCCTATCTTAGCAGCACCTATCACAGGCGCAAGCTATAATATGGGTGGGAAAATTTCTGAAGAAGAATTTATTCATATAGTAATATCAGGAAGCAAAGATGCAGGAACTATAGGAATGTGTGGGGATGGAGGAGACCCTGTGTTTTATGAGTCAGGCCTAAAGGCTATAAAAAGCCAGCAAGGTCATGGAATAGCTATTATAAAGCCACGGAGGAATGATGAGATAATCAAAAGGATAAAAGATGCTGAGAGTGCAGGCGCTGTAGCTGTTGGAATAGACATTGATGGGGCAGGGCTTATTACAATGTCTTTAATGGGTCAACCTGTGGGACCAAAGACAAAACAAGAATTAAAAGAGCTGATTTCTCAGAGTCGACTGCCATTCATACTGAAAGGTGTAATGACTGAAGACGAAGCTGAGATTGCAGTTGAAGTGGGAGCAAAGGCAATTGTTGTATCAAATCACGGAGGTAGAATTTTGGACCATACCCCAGGTGTTGCAGAAGTGTTGCCGCGAATTGCCAGGAAGGTAAAAGGGGAAATTTTGATATTTGCTGATGGTGGAGTTAGGTCGGGAGTTGATGTGTTAAAATACTTAGCCCTTGGTGCGGATGCTGTTTTGGTAGGAAGGCCTGTGATAATCGGAGCTTTTGGCGGGGGTAAAGAGGGAGTAAAAGTTGTTTTAGAAAAAATGGCCCAGGAGCTAAAGCAAGCAATGATTTTGACAGGGTGTAAGGATATAAAGAGCATTGATGAGAGAGTTATATATAAATGATAATAGCGCTATGACACGATACGGCAAAAAGGGCTGTAAACAAGCCCTTTTTATTATACAACTAAACTATACTATTCATATAGAAATACTTGACATTTTCTTTATATTGCTTTACAATTGAAAATGAAAATCAATTTCAAAAAGAAAGAAGTTGTTATCATGTTCCAAGGGGTTGTAATTGCTTTCAGAGAAGTTTTTGAAATAATTCTTGTAATTGCTGTGATGGTAGGTGTTATTCAAAAGCTGAATCAAAGGAATTTACTCAAAAGTTTGAATATTGGTCTGATATTAGGGGTTGTTTTGAGTATATTACTTGGTGTTATTGTGTTCGTGTTTTATGAAAGGTTAAAAGAATCGTTTGAAGGAGTTGAAATAGCCTTAAAAATACTGTTGCTAATTTTAATTACCTGGTTTTTGGTTTTAGCAATTAACTTTCAAAAAAGAGATTTTAAACAAGAGACTTACGAAAAGGTTATTAATTTCCAAAAGTACTCAGTTGGGATTTTTCTACTCTCTTTTACGAATGTTTTTCGAGAAGGTGCAGAGATGGTTATATTCTCATTAGCTTCATTTGCCAAGGATAAATCTTTTGATTTGTTTTATGGGATTCTTTTTGGAATACTTGCAGCAATAGTAGCAGGTTATTTGTTATTTAGATTCTCCAAAAGAATAAATATAAAGGTCTTTTTCATAGCTACAACGCTAATTTTAGTAGCTATTTCATCTGAGATCTTGAAAGATTTAGCAAGAGAACTCCTTAAAGAGGTTTTAAAAACTGAAAATAATATAATTCCAAATATTTTGAGCATAGGGTATCTTCTGACGTTTTTAGTTTTACTGATAAGAGCAAATGTAAAAGCAAAGAGAACAGCAGAGTAAACTTAAATCTTTGTAATATTTCCCCCTGAAGCAAAATATATTTTTATTGACAAGTCCACTAAAAAAATTGTGGGGGGAAAGCTCTTTGATGGACGTTGATATCTATAAAGAGATAGCAAAACGGACAGATGGCGATATTTACATTGGTGTTGTTGGGCCAGTTAGAACTGGAAAATCTACATTTATCAAAAGGTTTATGGACCTTTTTGTAATTCCAAATATTGAAGATGAATACAAAAAGGAAAGGGCAAAAGATGAGCTTCCACAGAGCGCTCAAGGAAAAACCATTATGACAACCGAGCCCAAGTTTGTTCCAAATGAAGCTGTTGAAATACTATTGGATGACAATGCTAAAATGAGGGTTCGGCTTGTTGACTGTGTAGGGTATTTGGTTGAAGGTGCAATGGGACATTTGGAAGAAAACCATCCAAGGATGGTCACAACACCGTGGTTTGAAAAGCCAATCCCGTTTGAAGAGGCAGCAGAGATTGGCACTAAAAAGGTTATCCAGGACCACTCAACAATTGGAATTGTGATTACAACAGATGGCACTATTACTGAGATACCAAGGGAAAACTACATAAAGGCAGAAGAGAGGGTAATAGAAGAGCTAAAGGCCCTTCAGAAGCCTTTTGTGATTGTGTTAAACACCGCAAAACCGTATTCACCAGATACCCAAGAGCTCAAAAAAGAGCTTGAAGAGAAGTACAAAATGCCAGTTTTGATTGTGAACTGTCTTCAGTTGCAGATTGAGGATGTAAAAAGGATTTTAGAAAGCGTCTTATTTGAATTTCCAATTATTGAAGTGAAAATAAATTTTCCTAAGTGGTTTGATGAACTTTCTGAAGAATCGTGGCTTAAAAGAGAGGTCTATGATAAGCTAAAAGAGTATGCAAGCAGGGTGGATAGGATAAGACATATAAAAGAGCAGCTTGAGGTTTTAAAACAGCTTGAGAGCATAGGCAGATGTGAAATTGTATCAATAAACTTGGGCGATGGCAAGAGTGAGGTCTGTGTTTATTTCAAAGAGGGCCTGCTTTTCAAAATCATTGAAGAGTCAACTGGTTTTGAGATAAAAGGTGATCATCATTTATTAAAGCTTCTGAGTGATCTTTCTAAAATAAAACAGGAGTACGACAAGCTAAAAGAAGCTTTAGATGAGGCAAAGGAAAAAGGCTATGGAATAGTTGCTCCATCGCTTGACGAGCTGAGTTTAGAGACACCAGAGATAGTCAAAAGAGGCAATAGCTTTGGTGTACGATTAAAGGCGTCAGCTCCGTCTCTTCACATTATAAGAGTTGAGGTTGAAACAGAGGTATCACCAATTGTTGGAACAGAAAAGCAAAGCGAAGAGCTTGTAAACTTTTTGATGAAGGAGTTTGAAGATGACCCCAAAAAGATTTGGGAGTCCAATATATTTGGAAAATCTCTGCACGAGCTTGTTAAGGAAGGCTTGCAGAACAAGCTATACAGAATGCCAGAAGATGCTCAAGCAAAGTTGAAAGAAACATTGCAAAAAATTATAAATGAGGGAAGTGGCGGGCTTATTTGTATTATACTTTAAACCAAAAAGGTCCAACTGCGAAGGAGCTGGACCTTTTTGTTTTGGCAAGTTTTTGTATTGTTGATTACCCCAATGTGAGATAAAAGATTAATAGTGGAGGTTTTATATGAATGCATTTTACCTGCTATTTTGAGATTCTTGAAAATTTCTTAAATAACAAGAAGGTGCTTTCTATAAATTCCGGTATTTTTGAAATGTACTATTTATTATTTTTTTATTGTTTAATGTTTTATCGCAAGTAGAGATGGCTTTTTAGAATTTTATAGAAATTGATACTCATTTTATTAATTCTTTTGTTCAACAAGTTTTTATGTTCTTTAAATCAAATAGAGATTTAAAGAAACAAAGAGTATTTTAAAGCTATAGCGAGCTAATTAAAAAAAATGAACAGTAAAAAGAAAAATATGACTGTTGACACAGAATGGCAAGTTCAGATAAAATCTTGACAAAAATAAGTTATACATAAAATGGTTAAGGGAAAAGATTTATGAAGAAGATAGTTTAAAGAGCAAAAAAGATAAAGAGATTAAATAAATCTAGCAAATACAGATAAAACTAGAAAGATACTGCTGTATAAGTGATAAAAATTTTTGTAATTAAATATCAAAAAGGTGTAGCTATTTATTTAGTGTAAGCTTCAAGAAAATATAGATGCAAAGTTTTAATTTTGAATCTTTGAAGGGGCAAGGTTATGAGAACTATGGGCAAAAACTCCTATTTGTGGCCGCAGGGAGTTTATTTGCAAAATACAATATTGAAAAGAGGAAGTACACAAAAATGTTTTATTCGAAAAAAGAAAAGATTTTTATTCCAGTTATTGTTATTTTGGAAGCAAAACGAGAACAATAGGTTGTTCGGTTGACAAAGCAAGTGATGGAACAACAAGATATGTAAATATTGACTTTTATAAAGTAAGAAGATTTTGGCCTGATGAAAATGTTTTATCGATAACAAAAACTGCTGGTTTTACTCACCAATTAAATGATTTGTCAACAACAAATGCATATTATTTTAGGATTGAAGATTGGGATTATAACAAGCCTACATCTGGCAGGGTTTTTGCAAATTACTAAGTCATAAAAATGTAAAATAAAAAAAGGCTGTCTTCCTTTACACACTTTTAAATGGAAGACAGCCTTACAATGTATAGTAAAATTTAACATATTATGGGTGGTGAAAAATAATTGAAAAGAATATCTGATTTTATGATGTTAAATTTAAAGCAAATTATTAGAAGTTGGTGGTTTGTTCTTTTGATTGGTTCTGGTATTATAATACCTCTTGCTTATTTTTTTATTCTCAATACTGGCAATGGCAGTAATATAGATTTACCTTTGTTTTTTAATTGTTGGTCTATTATTGTTTCATTTTATTTTTTTGTTCTGCTTATTTGTGTATATGCCTTTGGAAAAACACAAAAAGATTTTTTTTCTTCATTTCCATATTCTTTACATAAAACAGTGGGAGATATGTTGTTTTTTTTGATTTTGAGCTGTATTTTTTCGCTGTATTTTTTAATTTTTGGCATAATACATCTTGCAGTAAAAGGGGTTATATCATATATTGTGGTAAAATTTGTTGTTGATGTTTATATTTACATTTTTATTTCATATACTGTTATGTCTTTGATTTATATTTTGTTAGCGTTAATTATAAGTGAACTTTTAGATGGTTTTTATTCATATGTGGTATTGATAATTGTGTATCTCTTAATGGGACCGTGGAACTCCTTCTTTTCTTCAAAAAACAATAAATTATTTTATATCCTGAATCCGGACAGAAACTATTATTTTAGTACTCCAATAACCTTTTCATATGGATTCATGTGGAATAAGTATTTTTTTTATCATTTGTTATCATTCCTTTTTTTAATATTTGGATTGTTTATTTTAAAAGTATATTTAATGCAGAAAAGATTATTTAATAGGCAGAAAATCTTTTATTCTCTGACTATTTCTTTTTTAAGCATTCTGCTTTTTGTTTTGATTGGAATAAAATCTTATTCAATGCTTAAAGATAACATTTATGAAACTCAGGTATTCAGCGAAAAAACTACAAGTTTTAAAGTGTTGAAATATGAAATAGAAGCAGATATAAAAAATAGTATGAAAAGCAAAGTTTTGATTGAGTTAGAGAAAACAAACGACAAGGACAGTAAAGTGTATTTTGCACTGGATAAGGAATTTTCAGTTAGCAGGTTGTTAGTTGACCGCCAAAATTATCCGTATCAAAGAAAAGACAATCTGATAATACTAAAAATTAACAAGAAAAACAAAAAAAGATTTGATCTATATTTAGAGTACAGTGGAAAACCAGAATATTTAAATCAGTTGTACTCACCATATTTTTTGCTAAACAGAGAAGTTATACTATTCCCTGCAGAAGTTTATTGGTATCCAAAGCTGCTGTCTAACTCTAACGGCAGAGCTTACTTTACTATAACTTTAAATACAACATTTAAAAATATAGTAACTAATCTCAATGTTAATCAGAAGAGTAGCTCCAAATATACACTTAATGGCTTTTTAGATAATGTATTTTTATACAGTTGCAAATATTTTGTTAAAAAGCACACAAAAAATATCGATATAATTGCACCTGCAATATTATTAAACTTGAAAACAAGTGACTATTTATTGACAGACTCTATACAAGCTATAAGTTCAGCTTATAAGAATATGGGAAGAGATATTAAGCTGATATCAATAGGTCCATATTATGGAGTATCATCGAGACAAGAGTTAATACTAAAAGACAAAATTCTTTTGCGTAGTGAATAGTCTAAAAAACAAGGAGTGAAATTTATGAATTTACTTAGAGTTAATAATCTGTATTTTGGCTACAGAAAAGGGGAAGAGGTTTTAAAGAATATAAGCTTTGAAGTCACTGACGGAATTACGTGCATATTAGGACCTAATGGTTGTGGAAAAACTACACTTATGAAAATCTTAGCGACATTGCTAAAGTATGATAAAGGACAAATAATATTTAATGACTTGGATTATGCTAATCCATCACAATTGATGGAAATTAGAAAATTAATAGGGTATTTGCCTCAGCGTTTTGAAGCGTATTCGCAACTGACAGCTAAGGAATTTTTATATTTGGCCATTAACCTCAAATGCGATAAGAAGTTTTTAGATAAGACAAAAATGGAAACTATGATAAATGAGATTATTGAAGTTACAGGACTGGGCGATTATGCTTGTAAGAAGATAAAAACATATTCAGGTGGTATCAAGCAACGATTAGGGATTGCACAAGCTTTGATTGGTGAATCACGCTTAATCATTGTAGATGAACCTACAGCTTCGATAGATGTTCAACAAAGAAAAGCTTTTAAGGACTTAATAAATAGCATTAAGAAGGAGAGGTGTATACTTATATCCACACATCTATTAGAAGATGTTGAAGTTATTTGTGATAACTTGATTGTTATGAACAAAGGAGTGGTTGAGTTTTGTGGCATGTATGATAAGTTTTTACAAAAATATGAAGGTTGTATATGGAAAATTCAAATTGACAAGCAGAATTATTCAAATTTGAAAAAAGAGTTTTTTGTAATTGAAGAAAGAGATTTTGGCAAGTATATAGAAATAAAAGTCTATAGTCTCCAAAAGCCAGCGCTTGGAAATGTTGAGGAATGTTTGCCCACACTTAGTGATGCTTATTATTTGACTCTTAATCTAAAAGGGGATGGAAGTTTTCAATGAGCAGCATAAAACTTTTTGTTAAAGCTGCAGGGTTATTTAAGATTTTAGGTATAGCTATTGTCAGCCTTTTGTTGCTATTTGCTCCTTTAATTAAGCATTATACGGTTGGGGATGCAACTAATATAAAAATTCATTTTTTAGACCCAAATCATTTTACAACAGAGCGATATATGACTGTGTTATTTGTTTATTATGAAAAAATAATTGCAGCTTTGACAGTTGTGTGGTTGGTAGAATTTTTTGGTGATGATTTTGAGGGTGGAATTATTAATCTAATTAAGGTATATTATTATGGTTATAAAAATGCTTTTTTAACAAAATTTAAGATTGCGGTATTACCAACGTGTTTAACTTTGGTCACTGGTTCAATGTTGGGAAAAAAAATAATAGATGATTGTTTGATTCAATTAGAAAATTTTTACAAAAAGTCTTATGTTCCTATTTCGTATTTTGAAATATTTTTGAGGGTGTTACCAACTATCATTTTTTTTATAGGTTTATCTCTTGTTATTCTTTATTATTCACGCAGCAGAGTAATAACCTATACTGTTTGCTGGGGACTGATATTATCAGAGTTGATTACATTTGGAAGTTTTCGCTTTTTATCTCCATTTATTAATGCTTCAAGAGGCAAAACTTTTTCAGATTGGTCTTTAAACATTTTGTTAACAAACAGAATTGCTTATGCATTTATCGGAATTTTTCTATCATGGATTGTTATTCGAAGAGTAAAAAATGTATAAACAACATAACATAACTTATAGAGTTTATTGCAGAAAATGATTTAAAAGAGGTGAAAATGAGTTAGAGTTAAAAAAGAGCTACTCCGAAAAATAAAGGATTTAACGTGATACTTTAAATATCAATAGTAATTCCAATAGTAAAAGAATTTACGAAAAACAAAAAACCTCTCTCTTGACTAGAATATAAGAAAATCCAAGAGAGAGGCTTTATGTTATTTTTAAAAATCCCGTTTTTAATACCCTCTTGCAAGGTAAATATACCCTTTTTCAATATCACATGCAAGGTTTACACTTTTCGTACTTGATTTTGAAAGCAAGTCGTTTGATGATGCATATCCGATGTAAAGAGTATCGTATCTTTCTACACGGGTGTAATCGCTCGTGGTGCAGATAATCATTGAAGGTGCTTTTCTTGATTTTAAAAGTCTTATGAGTATATCCTTTTCCTCTTGCCTGAGGCTTTCAAAGGGAATGCCCAAAACAACAATCAGCGGTTTTTTCTCAGCTGATAGATTTTTAATCCTAATCCACTGATAGAACGAAAAGTCCAAAATTGAACCGCTTTTGGTTCTTAAAAATACTATGTTGAACTTTTCATTCTTTTCATATGGTGGGTTATCCTTTTCAAGATTGTAACATTTCAAATAGCTGCCAAGATTGGATTCTACCTTTTTCTTGGTGTCACTTGGCAGATTTTCAAAACTCTTTGTCAGGAAAATTACAGACCATTTTGCAAGCTTACTATCGAACTTTGCAACATACTGGTTTATAGCTTCAACAGGAGGTAGATTTACAATATTGCCCCTCAGATTGTCAATCCAGATGTAGCCTTGCGTCTTTTGCGGAATAAGCATAATATAGTCTAAGGTTTTGTAACTCTCTACATTCAAGGAATAGCTTTTGAAATTGTCGCTTTTGCTCTGGGCTATTTCAACCTCTTTTTGAGTGCCATTTAGCATTTTAAAGCCAAGATAGACTTTTACATTTTTTGCGCAAAGGTCAAATGAAATTTTATTTATATTTGTAAGGTCAACAGGAGTTTTAAAGTTGAGCTTAAAGCTTTTGCCTTTTGTTGAAGAGATACTGAAATATATCTTGTTTGAATATTTTCCCTGTGTCTTGTTCTTTGATGAAAGAAACATCGAAACACCTTTTGGCCAGCTCAAGGCAAGGTAATCAAACGACCTTAGAAGCTGTGTAGTTTGACCTATCCCAACAGGTATACTGCATTTTAAATCTTTGTAGGTAAATGTTACAAAGCCTCGAAAGTTAGATTTTGCTCTAAAAATCCCATCTTTAAACTCAAAAGCAGGATTTTCTTCTGCTTGAACTTTTCTTGAATCTATCTCTTTAAAATGACCAACCTTATCTTTTATATAGAACCTCAGCGCTGCAGACTCACCGGGCAAAAGATAAAGCTGCTTTTTGCTTGTGGTCAAAATCTCCGGTTTGTACACCGAAATCCTTTTTTGCGCAAAAGCTTTCTGGTACACATCTTCATACACACAAGATATTGTAACAACACCATCTTTGTAAGGCGTGAAGATGCCATCTTTTATGTCTATCTCATAAGCATCTTGGTATACCTTCAAATATACGGCATCATATGTGATTGTGTTGTAGAACCTGTCTTTTGCAAAAACCTTTATGGGATACTCTTCGCCTGCAAAGACCTTGTCAGGGCAGTCTATAAAAAATGTAGCAATTTTATCATCTCTGTATTTGTAAAAAGCTGCTATGCTGTCAAAGACCTTTCGGGTTTTGCCAGTGCTGTAAAAGGCTTTGAGGTTTCCATCATTGTCCTTTGCAATAAGTTGTGTGGAATACCCGCCATCAAGGTTTATGGCTGTCCACACGCCAATTGACTGCAAGAAACTTGCAAGCTCACCCTGTGAGAGGCCAATGCTCTTTCCATTTCGTCCGTCAACCGCAACAAGATAGAGGTATCGACCGGTTTTGTCAATGCCAATTGCAGATCGTGGATGCCTTCCTGCAATCTCATGAGTAAAAGTTGGTATTTTGCCGTCTTTTAACAAGAAGGTATTACCAGATGCCGCAGCTTTTATTTTCTCAAGTGGAATGGGAAGGTCTATCTTTAAACTTACTTTGTCGCCCACTTTGAAGTTTGCTTTCAGGTTTTTTGCATAGTTTCCTGTTGCCGCCAAAAGATATTCGCTCTTGTCCAAGGCAACAGCCTGCTCTTCTTCTCTGATATCTTTGATGATGCCATCTTTTATGATAAGCTCCACAATTCCCTTGTACTTGTTTCCGATGGTTTTTTGAACATAGTCGCCTGTGAACAAAATAGGGTATGTCAAATCGCCTGTGAACTTGTTTACATGTGCAATCTTGAATTCATAACCAGAATCTAAGTTTACAAGCTTGTATGAAAGACCATTTATATAGTCAAAAAGAATTTCATTTGAGTTTGTGTACACAAAGGCCGGGAAGGTATTTTGCTTGTTGTTTGGCGAAGACAGAATCTTGCCACCTGATACAGAAATTCCAATTGGCCAGATCTTGTTGTAGTCTGTCTTGGTGTTTGTGTAAAAGAAGTTCGAATTTATTGCAGCAACAGGGTTTTTGTCGATTTGGCTTAAAACCATGTTATAGACAAAATCACCAGTGTTTGCAACCCTTGACTTTAGCACATCAAAGTTAAATCCACCATCTATAAGGTCAAGCTTTATGCAATTTATGTCCACAAAACCCTCATCTGTCAAAAGTTCATACTTTTCATAATACGTGCGAGGAGCAATCTGCTGTGCTGTTTTAAATCTCAAAATTTCTGTATACGGTTTTGCAAATGCTGATAGGATGAAGGACAAAATTGTCGCAAAAGAGATAAAGCTTAAAAACTTTTTCATCTTCACACTTGCCTCCAGTCTTTTGTCATGAAAAGTTGCAAAAGTTTAATCTTTTAACCCCCATATATTTCTCTTTATAGCATTAAAGACCAAATCCTTGGTTGCGGGATGAAACTGTTTCAAGCTTTTTACAAACTCTTTCATTCTTTGTCTGTTAGTTTTTCCATTTGCAGGGCATGGATTTGTGATTACGGGAAGCTCAAGCTTTCTTGCAGCAGCCCTCAAGTCATGTTCTTTTAAATAAATCATAGGTCTTATAGTTGTAATTTGAGTTCTGTCAAGGTATGTCTTTGGTGAAAAACAGTAGATTCTTCCTTCAAAAAATAGGCTCAGGAAAAATGTTTCAACCACATCATCCAAGTGATGTCCGAGCGCAACCTTGTTGCAACCAAGACTTTTTGCTGTTGAGTTAAGTATTCCACGCCGAAGGTTTGCACAAAGCGAGCAAGGATTTTCTTCTTTTCTAATGTCGAACACAATCTGTTTTATTTGCGATGGCACAAGATGAAATTCAACATCTATTTTATCACAAAATTCTTTGATTGGCAAAAAATCCATTCCCTCAAATCCCATATCAACCGTGATAGCAACAACATCAAACTTTTTGGGGTAAAATCTTCTCATGAAGCTCAAAGTGTAGAGCATAGTGAGACTATCTTTTCCGGCAGAAACACCAACTGCAATCTTGTCTCCTTCTTCTATCATTTCAAAATCTTCTACAGCCTTTCTCACCTTGCTAAAGATATGCTGCATTTTTCATTCCTCCAAATGCTATTATTTTGATTTATATTGTAGACATTATTGAATTATACCATGTTTGCTATCATATAAGGAAGTTAAAAATTCCTCATTCCAACCTCTTGACGAAAATCAAAAATGGTGCTATTATATAAATGCTGATGGCGGGGTGTAGCTCAGCTTGGTAGAGCACGTGGTTTGGGACCATGGGGCCGGAGGTTCAAGTCCTCTCACCCCGACCATTAAAAGAGTTTGTTAAAAAGGGTATTGACAGAAAGGTAAAGCCTATGCTAAAATACAGAAACGTCGGCTCTTAAAAAAGAAGAGAGTAAAAAATGGAGGGGTACCCAAGTGGTCAAAGGGGGCAGACTGTAAATCTGTTGCCGCAGGCTTCGTTGGTTCGAATCCAACCCCCTCCACCACTAAGATTAAAAATGGTGCTGGCGTAGCTCAATCGGTAGAGCAGCCGACTTGTAATCGGCAGGTTGCGGGTTCGAGTCCCATCGCCAGCTCCATTTAATTTAATAAAAAAATAACAGGTGCGCCATTAGCTCAGTTGGTAGAGCAGCTGACTCTTAATCAGCGGGTCTGGGGTTCGAGTCCCTAATGGCGCACCATTTAAATGCGCGCCCATAGCTCAGCTGGATAGAGCAACGGACTTCTAATCCGTAGGTCAGGGGTTCGAATCCTCTTGGGCGCGCCATTTGTTTTCAAGGGTTTTGAGACTTGGAATATTGTTACAAATTCATTTGGCTCTTTGTCAAGAGTTGGGGTGGGTGTTCTGAATGCCCACCTTTCAGTTTAATTAAGCATGTATTTAATTACAACAATAACAATCATAATTATTTGATTGCAAAAACTCATCAACACCTTCTATCCCCTATTAAAAAGGGAACTTTTAAATATTTACCTCTTCCATATTCTTAGTCTGTACAACTATACAGTATCCTCTTCCTAAACCTTTCAAAATTCCTAAATCCATATGCTTTCCTCTTTAACACCTTTATCTTGTTGTTAAATCCTTCTGTCAAACTATTTGTATATAGTACCTCAAATGATTCCACTATCTCTGAAAACCAATTCCTAAATACCCGTACACACCTTTGGAATTCTTCTACATTACTTGATTCTGCCATCTCTATCCATTTCTTGAGCTTCTCCTTTGCTTCATCACATGTCTTACTTTCTAATACTTTGTTAAATTCTTCCTTCAATCTGTGAGCTATCCTTAATTCCGGTGCATATAAAAACATTACTTCTAATTCTTCTCTCTGCTCAGGCTTAAGTTTCTCATATCTTTTAAGTATCAATTTCCTGCTTCTCTTGAAGTACTTCCTAAGACTTTTGCCTAAATTCTTTTGTATTCTTTTGCGTACATTCTCTACCGCCCAGTAGACATACCTCACAAAATGAAACTTATCTATAACTACCTTTGCTTTCTTAAAATATATCCTTGCTATCTCAGCAAATTGCTTCCACATGTCGCAGATAAAATACTTTACCTTATCTCGATTCTTAAACCTCTTGAAATATTCTGTTAAAACCTCCTGTCGCCTATCTTTCAAAATATCTATTATCTTGCCATTTAAAGGATCTACAATTATGCATTGATATTTTGCTCCACCTGCATGTCCTTTAAATTCATCTATACATATGACCTCTGGTAATTCATCTTTTGCTTCCACTGGACTAACTTTATCAAATAACCTCATCACTGTTGAAACAGATACGTTTGACAACTTCGCAACTTATGTCATGCTAATTGTATTTCCTAATTGACTTTACTGTTCATGCTGCCAATCTATTTGTCATTCTTTGATATTTCGGTAAAAAATCTACTTGTTCATAAAATCTCTTTTTACAAACTTTACAAACATATCTGCGTTTCCTTATCACAATGTATGTCTTCTTTCCCAGCATCGGTATTTCTTTAATTCTTTGAATTCTGTAATCGTGAACTTTTGAAGTCTGGGCTTTGCAATTGGGACAAATATGTACTTTTTGCCTAAGTCTTATATAAAGTTCTACTTCAGTTGCATTTTCCACTATATCCTCTATTATTACATCTTCAGATTTTAATAATTGGGTGATATAATTTATGTCAGGCACTTGTTCTGAATACCTCCTTTTCTTTTGTATTTTTCTCCTTTTTATCAATAATATAATATTATACCAGGTATTCAAAACAAGTGCTCTTTTTTATTTCCCCACCCCAATATTTATTATAGAGCCGATTTTATTTTATCATTAACAGTCAGGATTACAACCATGCAATTACCGTTTAGTTCCATAGACATGCGCTAAAGGGAGGTTCTTCCTGGGGAGATTGAAGCTCTCCTAAGAGATAGAAAACATCTCATGAGGTGAGATGAGGTTTTGATCTATGGGAATTAGGGCAGTACGCGAAGATAAAGCCGCAAGACCAACGGGGGTCACTTGCTCTTACGAGGTTTAGAGTAATCGAAAGTTGTTTGGAAAGGCGGAAGTTGTGAGGCAGCCGTATTATTTAATGTCTAATTTTATAGCTACTGCGAATATATGTTTGATATTGACATTAAGAGCGAGAAAACTATAATAAAAATCAAAAGAAAAAGGAACGGAAGGCAAAGGTGCCTACCGAAAAAGGCATCTTTGCCTTTTTTAATTTATACATACCCTACAAGATTTCTTAATATAACTCAATTGCAATTAAAACACTTAAAAATGATGCAGCGTATATTATATCATCTTAAGCGTGTTGATACAACATTATAAAAAGGAGGTGATATCAAAAAATAAAAATAATAGCTGAAAAGAGGATGATATACGCAAAAGAGAAATTTCTAGAGATTAAAAAGGCCTATCCTACTAAAGGAGGACAAAAAATGATTGAAAATGTTCTTCCAGAAATAAAAACTGAGGTTCCGGGTGAGAAATCAAAATTGCTCCTGCAAAAAAGAAAAGAGCTGGTGTCAAGAGGGATAAGTAATGCTATTCCCATATTTGTAGAAGAAGCAAAAGGTGCACTTATTAAAGATGTGGATGGCAACATTTTTTTAGATTTTGCAAGTGGGATTGGGATGCAAAATGCAGGTCATTGTGATGATGAGGTTGTTGAAGCAATAAAAGAGCAAGTTGGGAAATATATACATCCTTGTTTTCATGTTGCTATGTATGAGCCTTATATAAATGTTGCACAAAAACTTGTTTCAATTGCACCTGGAAAATACGAAAAAAAGGTGCTTCTAACAAATAGCGGAGCTGAAGCGGTTGAAAATGCTATTAAGCTTAGCAGAAAGTATACCAAAAAGAGAGTTATATTGTCTGCTGAAGGGTCTTTTCATGGGAGAACATACTTTGCACTCACACTTACAAGTAAAGTAAAACCATACAAGCATGGTTTTGGACCATTTATACCAGATGTCTATAAGATTCCATATGCCTATTGTTACAGATGCAATCATACATACAAGTATCCTGAATGTGATTTAGAGTGCATTGAAAGAATAAAAAAGTTCATAGCAACCGAAGTGTCGCCGGAGGATATTGCAGCAGTTATTGTTGAGCCAATTCAAGGAGAAGGTGGTATAATTGTTCCACCAAAGAGGTATCTTCAGGAACTTCAAAATCTTTGCAAAGAAAATGGTTTTGTGTTCATTGTAGATGAGATTCAAACAGGGTTTGGCAGAACTGGTTATACTTTTGCCAGTGAGTATTTTGGTTTAGAGCCCGACCTGATAACAGTTGCAAAGTCCATCGCAAATGGTATACCACTCAGTGCAGTAGTTGGCAGAAAAGAGATTTTGGATGCTCCTGATGAGGGAGGAGTAGGTGGGACATATGCAGGAAGTCCTTTAGCCTGTGTTGCGGCAAATGTAGTGATAGAAAAGTTTGCAAGGGGAGAGTTTTTAGCAAATGCTAAGAGATTAGGGAAAATTATAGAAGAAAAACTGGAGAGGATGTTTGAAAGGTATAGTGTGATTGGAGATGTTCGTGGAACTGCTGCAATGTGGGGAATTGAATTTGTAAAGGACAGAAATTCAAAACAGCCTTACCCTGAGTTTGTAAAAGAGGTTATAAAATTCTCCTACCAAAGAGGAGTGATTTTTATAAGCGCAGGTATATACAGCAATGTTTTGAGGCTTTTGCCACCACTTGTCATGACACAGGAGCAGGCAGAGTATGGCTTGAATGTCTTAGAAGAAGCAATAAAGTACTGTTTGCAAAATGGACTGTAAAAAAGTATGGAAATGAGGAGGTATAGTTTCTATGTTGAGAATGAAAAGTAAAAAACTTTTGAGGTTATTGGTACTATGTTTTGCTATTTGTATTGCCATTGTGTTGAGCTTTGGTAATACATCTGGATTTTCAGCCACTGGTAAAAAGGTTATAAAGATTGGGGTGAATGATGTTTTATCAGGAACGGGTGCTCAATATGGTCAGAGAAACTTAGAAGGGTTGAGGTTAGCAATAGACGAGGTTAATCAAAAAGGCGGAATAAATGGAGCAAAGATTGAGCTTTTAGTGTTTGACAACAAGTTTGACAAGGCAGAAGCTTTGAATATTGCAACAAGGCTTGCAACAAAAGAGAAAGTATTAGCGATTGTTGGACTTAGCACCTCAGGTTCTGCAAAGTCTGCATCGTTGGCTGCCGAAAAGTACAAAGTACCACTTATTACAGGAAATGCTGTTGCAGAGACAGTAACAGTTGATGAGAGAACTGGCAAAACAAAGAAATATGTTTTCAGGATATGTTTTAGCTCCTCAATAGAAGGCGCGTTGATTTCTAAGTTTACTATTTCATCACTCAAACTCAAAAATGTTGCTATTGTGTACAATGCTTCGAACGACTATAGTAAAGAGGTTACCAAAGGGTTTGAAGAAGCGTTTACCAAAGCAGGTGGAAAGATTGTTATGAAAGAGGCATTTTCTCAGGGCGAACAAGACTTCAGAAGCATTCTCACAAAGATCAAGGCTAAAAAGCCTCAAGCAATTATCACGCCTGTATATTATGATGAGGCAGGTTTGATTATAAAGCAAGCGCGAGAACTTAAGATCAATGTACCTATAATCGGTGGCGATGCTTTGGATGACCCAAAGACAGTTGAAACAGCAGGTAGAGAATATTGTAACAATGTATATTTTGTAACATTTTACTCTTCTCAAAGTCCCGATAAAGAAGTGCAAGATTTTGTTAAAAAGTACAAAGAACGATATAAAGTTGAACCAAATAGCATAGCAGCTCTTGGCTATGTTTCTGGAAAATTTTTAATTGACGCTATTAAAAGGGCGAATACAATTTCGGATAGAGAAAAGTTAAGAGAGGCTCTTGAAAAGACTACTAATTATAAAAGTATCGCAGGTACAATTTCCATTGATAGTAAACACAATGGACAACACTCAGGAGTTGTGATTGAAATACAAAACGGTGTTATGAAGTTTAGGGGAAGGATTACGCCATAAAAATCTTAATTACCAGCTGGAAGGGATTGATATGACTTTTAAAGTGAACATCTCTTTAAAGCAGTACAATGGGAAGAATGCAATTCCTGTTGTGGAAGTTGGACAAAAGGTTAAAAGAGGGCAGACAGTTGCGATTCCAAAAGAAGAAGGTGTGTATGTTCACTCAAGTGTAACAGGGAAGGTAACAAGTATTTCAGAAGACTGTATAGAGATTTTAACCGATGCAGTAGATGATAAGGAATTTTTACCACTTGAAATTACCGAGAAAGAGAACCTTATAGACATTGTCCAAAAAGCTGGGATTGTGGGGATGGGTGGTGGGGGTTATCCTACTTATCTGAAGCTTAAGAACAAAATAAAGGGCGGAACTGTAATTGCAAATGGTGTTGAGTGTGAACCTATTTTAGTTCACAACATTACCCAGATGGAGAATAACCCGGAGCTTATTTACCGCGGTCTTATATATGTGATGAGTTATCTCCAAGCTTCAAAAGGAGTTATTGCTATCAAAAAAATGAACAAAAAGGCAATAGAAGCAATTGAGAAAGTAATTGATAGGGAAAATATTGAAATAAAGCTAATAGAAGATACTTATCCAGCTGGGGAAGAAAGAGCTTTGGTTGCTAAAATATGTGGAGTTTTATTGCCTCCTTCTGAGATCCCTTTGGCTGCAAACTGTATTGTACTAAATGTTGAAACTCTCTCTCGGATTGCTGAAGCAGTTGAGATGAGGAAACCTCTTATTGAAAGGAACCTCACACTTGCTGGTGTATTTAATGATAAGAAGGTAGTAAAGGCGCTTTTTGATGTGCCTATAGGAC
Source organism: Caldicellulosiruptor changbaiensis (assembly GCF_003999255.1). Lineage (GTDB taxonomy): Bacteria > Bacillota > Thermoanaerobacteria > Caldicellulosiruptorales > Caldicellulosiruptoraceae > Caldicellulosiruptor > Caldicellulosiruptor changbaiensis. The sequence goes on along the minus strand of NZ_CP034791.1, from coordinate 2,533,172 downwards.
TTTCAGTAAAAGACCTTTGTAAGATAAAAGGGTATTTGTTGTCAGAATATGATGAAATACTGCTGGGTGGACCTTTTATGGGTGAAGAAGGAAATCAAGAGTTTCCAATTACAAAGAAAACCAATGCGGTAATTGTCACACCTCCTATTTCAGAGAAGCTCAAAGCAAAAATAGGCATACTTGTTTGTGCATGTGGTGCAAAAGAGACAAGGCTTTTGCAGCTTGTAAAGAAAATGGGGGCAAGTTTGGTTGGTATAGAAAAGTGCAAAAATCTTGTATATGCCAATGGTAAGCCACGCTGCAAAAATCCTGGCAATTGTCCTGGCCAGGCTGAAAAGGTTTTAAGGCTTAAAAAGCTGAATGCTGAGTGTCTGCTTATTAGCACATGTACCAACTGTACAAATACAGTAGTAGAAATAGCAGAAAAAATGGGTTTGAAGGTTATTCATCATACTGACCACGTACTTGAAACCTTAGGCTATCCACTTTTGCGAAGGATAGAGGTATGAGGTTTACTTCTTTTAACGCTAAAAAAAATTGTGCTGAAAAAGGGGGTGCGCAAAATGGCAATCTCACATGAAAATATTGAAAGGTATTTTGAAGAACCAGCAGTTGTATGCTGCCTTACCGAGGCTGGAACTATTATCGGACCTGAAAATTTAGAAGAGCCAGAGATTTTACCTGAACTTCAATCAGGTGGATTTTTGCAACTTCCTTCAAATGTATTAAAAATAAAAGAAGTTTTGGGGAAGAGACTCAAAAAAACTCTTCAGCCGCTAACTCCAGTCACTCCTGATTTGATAGAAGAGGAGCTGTCATCCGCTTGTAAAGTTGAAAAACAAAATATTGTATCAGCATTTAATACAAGTGAACACAATTCTCCAATAAGAGTAAGTATTGGTGAGGGTAAGAACATTACGTTTGAAATACCTACTTCACTGCTGCAGTTTTTCCCGCAGCAACATCAGGTTGAAGAAAAAGAGAAAATTAAGAGAGTTTTAACATTGAGGGAATATGAGATTAAAAAAGTACAGTGGGCTGACAGAATCTCAATTCAAGATGGAGTATTGATGTTGAAAAAAGACATAGTAAATGAGATTTCCAGTATTGACCCTATTGTAAAAAAAGTAAGTATAGATGTTATTGAGCCTGACAAGAGGGATATCTTCACAAATACCATTTTAGATGTAATTCCAATTGCCACAAAGGTTGAAGGTAAAATTGGAGAAGGCATTACAAACATACTTAAAGGTGTGGTTGTAATCCTCACAGGAGTTGATGAAGATGGTGTTCAGATTCATGAATTTGGTTCATGTGAAGGGATTTTGAGCCAAAAGATAAAGTTTGGAAGACCAGGCTGCCCCGATGAGGATGATATCATTATTAGAGTAGATGTTGTTATTGAAAGAAGAACAGGTATGGAAAGAAGAGGACCATATGCAGCGCACAAGGTGTGTGATGTATTCATTCAACAAATTAGAGAAGTTCTCAAGACAAAAAGTGCCTCTGAGGCAAGTTCAATAAAAGAACTTGTTGAGGTTGACAAAAAGGGAAGACCGCGAGTAGTTATAGTCAAAGAGATAATGGGCCAGGGTGCTATGCATGACAACATTATACTTCCAAATGAGCCGTGTGGTGTTTTAGGTGGAAGATGCAATGTTGACTTAGGAAATGTTCCAGTTGTCCTTTCTTCAAATGAGGTTTTAGACGGCGCTATACATGCCTTGACATGTGTCGGACCAGCTACAAAAGAGACCACAAGACATTACATAAGAGAACCTTTGGTTGAGCTTTTGAGAGCTGATAATGATTTGAACCTTGTAGGTGTTGTGTTTGTTGGCAGTCCACAGGCAAATCAAGAAAAACTGTATGTCTCAGAACGTTTAGGAATGCTTATAGAAGCGATGGGAGTGGAGGGGGCAATTGTCACAACAGAAGGTTTTGGCAACAATCACATAGATTTTGCATGGCACATTGAGCAGATAGGAAAACGAGGTATCCCTGTTGTGGGAGTCACTTTTGCAGGTGTGCAGGGCTCACTAATTGTAGGCAACAAGTATATGGATGCAATGGTTGAACTTAATAAAAATGAAGAAGGGATTGAATCTGAAATTTTAGCAGAAAATACTCTTTGTCCTGAGGATGCAAGAAGAGCGCTGGCGATGCTTAAAACCAAAATGTCAGGAGGAAAGATACTTCCACCATTTAGCAAATGGGACCCGGCAGTTATTGAGAAAAACCAATCCTTAGTTGATAGGGTGTGAGTAGGATGAGAGAGATTGATGTATATAGCTTGCCTATAAACCTTATAAAAGGCAAAATTGTTGATCTTAGTGAAGGAGATGTTGTCATTCAGTTTGACAGTAGATTAGGAATGATGCGCATTCCACTTAGAATGCTGATAACAGAGAAATATCCTCAAACAGGAGATGAGGTTGAGCTTTATATGAGTTATGTAATGGTAAATAAACAGTAAAAAACCAAAAAGGGGGAGTCCAAGATGGTAACAAACTGGGTAATAGAAGGAATTCGCTCAGAAGTTTATGTTCCAGTTGTACCAGAACCTGTATTTACACCGCTTACTAAAGATTTAAAAGACTGTGTTGTTGCACTGGTCACAGCTGCAGGTGTTCATCTGAAATCTCAAAAGCCTTTCAATTTAGCAGGGGATTTTAGTTACAGAGAGATTCCAGGTGATACGCCCTCCTCTGAGTTGATGGTGACACATGGGGGGTATGACAACACTGACGTAAACAAAGACATCAATTGTATGTTTCCAATTGACAGGTTAAGAGAACTAGCACAAGAAGGGTTTATAAGAGGTGTTGCGAAAATCCACATTGGTTTTATGGGTGGAGGAGGAAATACACAAAAGTTTACAGAAGAAACAGGACCTGCTATTGCAAGGCTATTAAAAGAAACAGGAGTAGACGCAGCTGTTTTGACAGCAGGGTGTGGAACTTGCCATAGGTCAGCAGTAATTGTCCAAAGAGCGATTGAAAGGGAAGGGATTCCGACAGTGATTATAGCAGCTTTGCCACCTGTTGCAAAACACCAAGGAGCGCCTCGAATTGTTGCACCAAAAGTCCCGATTGGCGCCAATGCTGGTGAACCTAATAATGTCAATATGCAAAAGGCAATTTTAAAAGATGCATTGCTTGCACTAAAGTCAATAAACAGGTTTGGTGAGGTTATAGAGCTTCCATATGAATACAGGGCGAGGATATAAAATTATTAAGCCTTTTGAGACAAGTTTAACTGCTGGTGATGTTAAATGGAATTTGAAAGGATATTATACGTTGTTGACACCCATGTGGTGGGTGAGCCTGCACGGGTTGTGCTAAGCGGTGTTGGTAGAATCCCAGGTATGACAATGTTTGAAAAAAAGGAATATATGAGAGCTCATATGGATTTTATAAGGCAAACTTTAGTAAATGAGCCTCGGGGACACAAAGATATGTTTGCGGTAGTTGTGACACAGCCCACGTTATCTGAAGCAGATATTGGGCTTATATACATGGATAGTGGTGGATATTTAAACATGTGTGTTCATGGAACAATAGGTGCTGTGACTGTTGCCATAAAGATGGGGGTTGTAAAAGCAGAAAGTAATGAAACAGAAATAATAGTTGAAACACCTGCGGGTCTTGTAATTACAAGGGCATCTATCAAAGACGGTGAAATAGAGTTTGTTACGGTGAGAAATGTACCCTCGTTTTTATATCAATCAGGTGTTACTCTTGACATTCCAGAAATTGGAGAGCTAAATGTGGATATAGCCTATGGAGGGAATTTCTTTGCTCTTGTTGACGCTTCAAAATTAAATTTAAAAATAGTACCACAAGAGTTAGAAAAGATAATAAAACTTGGGATGAGAATAAAATATGCTCTCAATGAAAAGATTAAAGTTGTTCATCCGCTTATGCCAAATATATCTGGAGTAGATTTGGTTGAATTTTACGGACCACCAACAAGCGAAAGTGCTACATTGAGAAATGTTGTAGTTTTTGGCAAAGGACAAGTTGACAGGTCCCCTTGTGGAACAGGTACTTGTGCAAAGATGGCAGAACTTTATGCAAAAGGTCTTTTGAGAGCAAATACTCCATTTTACTATGAAAGTATAATCGGTACAGTCTTTAAAGGACAAGTTGTTAAAGAGACAAAAGTGGGAGATTTTACGGCTATTGTACCAGAAGTAACAGCTAAAGCTTATATTACAGGATTTAATCAATTAGTTATTGAGAAAGATGACCCTTTGAAATTTGGTTTTATGATAATGTAAGTTTAATCTAACAAAATACACAATTTTTGAGGCAATAATGAATAATTTTTTGGAATTGACAGGTCAGATAAAATTGGTTAAAATATCAGCAAAAGAATAAAGAAAGAAAGGCGAAGGTGCCTCTCGGAAAGGGGGACCTTCGCCTTTTTCAATTAAAAAAAACCTGTTGCCCAGCATTACTTCTCTTTTTAAGAAGGGATTTTAAAAGTCGACAATGTATCCACAATTATATCATTTCAACAGCATTATTTGCAAGGGGGTAAAATACCTATGAAAATTGGAGTTCCTAAAGAGGTAAAAGAAAATGAAAATAGGGTGGCGCTAACCCCGTGGGGGGTTAAAGCCCTGGTTGAAGCTTCACATCAGGTCTACATTGAAAAAGGAGCAGGGGAAGGAAGTGGCTTTTCTGACCAAGAATATATAAAGGCTGGTGCTGTAATTGTAGATACGCCAGATGAGATATACCACAGCTGCGAGATGATAGTAAAGGTCAAAGAACCTCAAAAGAGCGAGTATGAGTTTTTGGAAGAAGGAAAAATACTCTTTACTTATCTTCATTTAGCATCAAATCAAGAACTGACCCAAGTGTTGCTCAAAAAAGGTGTAATTGCAATAGCATATGAAACAGTTCAAGAAGATGATGGAAGCTTGCCACTTTTACGACCAATGAGTGAGATAGCTGGTAGACTGTCAGTTCAGATTGCTGCATGGCTTTTAGAAAAGCACAACGGCGGGCGAGGAGTGCTCCTCAGCGGTGTTCCAGGTGTAGAAAGAGGAAATGTTGTGATATTGGGAGGTGGTGTTGTTGGCTTGAATGCAGCTAAAATAGCAATTGGTATGGGCGCGAAGGTAACTGTTTTGGATGTTGACATCAAGAGATTGACCTATTTAGATGATATATTCGGAAGTTCAATTCAGACCCGTGTTTCTAACTATTATACAATTGAAGAATCTGTTAAGGATGCAGATGTTTTGATAGGGGCTGTTTTAATTCCGGGGTATAGAGCACCAAAACTGGTCACAGAACAGATGGTAAAAGAAATGAAAAATGGTGCTGTTATAGTTGACGTAGCCATTGACCAGGGAGGATGTGTTGAAACAATTGATAGAGTTACAACTCATGAAAATCCATATTTTATAAAACATGGGGTTGTTCATTATTGTGTTGCAAACATTCCTGGGGCTGTTCCAAGAACATCTACAATAGCTTTGACAAATGCAACATTTCGATATGTTCTTGAAATTGCGAACAAAGGATACAAAAGAGCTCTTCGGGAGAACCCAGAGTTAAGAAGGGGCTTAAATGTGTGTGATGGAATGATAACTCATGAAGGTGTTGCAAAATCTCTTGGCTTTAATTATGCCGACCCATTGGTAGTTTTACAATAAAACGATTTAGAAAAATCTTCAAGGATAAGGAGGAGAGGTAAAAATGAAGTTTGGCAAAGTTTTCAAAAGAGTAGTAGTGTTTATAGCTATTTTTACCCTTCTTGTTGGCAGCTGCCTTTTGAGTTACTCAAAGTCAAGTAGTACTATTAAGCTTGGGGTGAATTTAGAGCTTTCGGGAGCTGTTGCTCAATATGGTCAAAGAGCGTTAGAGGGAATCAAGATGGCAACAGATGAGATAAACAAAAAAGGCGGTATCTTGGGCAAAAAGATAGAGCTTGTAATATTTGACAATAAGTCTGATAAAACCGAAGCCCTTAATATTGCAACAAGGCTTGCAACAAAAGAGAATGTTCTTGCAATTTTAGGGTGTACAACATCAGGTGCAACAAAGTCAGCAGCCGTTGCAGCCATGAAATACAAAATTCCAATTATCTCGCCTACAGCTACAGATGACAAGCTTACACTTGACGAAAGAACAGGTAAAACAAAAGCATATGTGTTCAGAGTGTGCTTTAATGATTCATTCCAAGGTGATGTGATGGCTAAATTTGCTTTAAAAACTCTCAAAGTAAAATCTGTTGCTATTATATACGATGCTTCTTCGGATTACAGTAAAGGTTTAGAAAAAAACTTTAAAGTTGCTTTCACAAAAGGAGGAGGTAAGATTGTTGCCGAAGAGGCATTTGCTAAAAGTGAGCAGGAGTTTAGTGGAATCCTTACAAAGATAAAAGCAAAGAACCCCGAGGCAATTTTTGCACCTGTTTATTATGATGAGGCAGGTTTGATAATTAAACAAGCACGTGAGCTTGGAATTAAAGTTCCAATAATGGGTGGCGACGGGTTTGACGATCCAAAGGTTGCCGAAAAAGCAGGCAGTAAGTATGCTAATAATGTTTATTTCTCAACACATTATTCTGGTCAAGATCCCGATAAAAAAGTTCAGGATTTCATTAAAAAATATAAGCAGCTATACAAAAATGAACCAAATGCTTTTGTAGCAACCTCGTACGACCTTGTTTATCTTGTAGCTGACGCAATAAAACGTGCAAATTCAACAACAGATAGAGAAAAACTGCGAAAAGCATTAGAAGATACCAAAAATTTTGCAGGTGTGACAGGAGTCATTACTATAAACAAATATCACAATGCCCAAAAGGCTGCGGTGATTATAGAACTCAAAAACGGTGTTCAGGTATTTAAACAAAAGATAAATCCGTAGAGATGTAATTTTTAAAAAAACAATAAATGGGCATAAAAAAAAGAACAAGTGCGCTAAGAAAAGAGGTGACATATATATTGTCTACATTTGTCCAGCAGCTAATCAATGGGATCACCTTAGGTAGTGTTTATGCCCTGATTGCTTTAGGCTACACAATGGTCTATGGAATTTTGAAGTTTATAAACTTTGCACATGGAGATGTGTTCATGCTTGGTGCTTACATTGGATTTTTGGCAGCTGTCTATCTCAAACTCAATCTGGTTGGATGTTTGATAGCTGCAATGGTATTTTGCGCACTTTGTGGAATTATCGTAGAAAAAATAGCGTATAAACCACTTAGAAACTCACCCAAAATTTCTATTTTGATTACTGCAATTGGTGTTTCTCTCTTTTTAGAAAACTTCATGCAACTTATAATGGGGGCAGACTCTCGGGTCTTCCCCCGCCTCATAGAAGAAAAGAATTACCACTTTTTACATGGCAATATAGTTGTAAATAACAAACAGGTATATCTTCTCATTATTACAATAATCCTGATGATAGTGCTCAACTACATTGTTAAGAATACAAAGATAGGGAAAGCCATGAGAGCAGTTTCTCAAGACATGGATGCTGCAAAGCTAATGGGGATTGATATTGACAAGACCATTTCATATACATTTGCTATTGGTTCGAGCCTTGCCGGTGCTGCTGGTGTGTTGGTAGGCCTGTATTATAACACCATCAACCCTCTGATGGGTGTGTTACCAGGAATAAAGGCGTTTATTGCAGCGGTGTTTGGCGGAATAGGGGTTATTCCAGGGGCATTGCTGGGAGGTTTTTCACTTGGGATTATTGAGACATTTGTAAGTGGGTATGGCAGTTCAATGTACAAAGATGCAGTTGCATTTGCAATCTTGGTACTGATTTTGTTATTCAAACCAGCTGGTTTGCTTGGTAAGAGTTTAAAGGAAAAGGTGTGATAGTGGGAAATGATGAGAAAAAGGATATTAATCCTGGCTGTGATTTTGATAATTTATGCTATTTTTACATTGGGCATGAAAGTGGGAATAATTGATGATTATATCAAGCTAAACATCCTTTTGATTCTTCTTAATATAATACTTGCAACAAGTTTGAATTTAATAAGTGGGATCACAGGACAGTTTTCCTTAGGGCATGCAGGGTTTATGGCAATTGGAGCATATACTGTGGCTGTTTTGATAACTCTTCCCAAACCGCTTCCATTTTATTTAAGTCTTTTGATAGGTGGGGTTTTTGCAGCCTTTGCAGGGCTTATTATAGGACTTCCAGTGCTAAGATTAAGAGGTGACTACTTAGCTATTGCCACATTGGGATTTGCAGAAATTATCAGGGTTGTTATACAAAATATCGACTATTTAGGCGGCGCAAGCGGTATCAGTGATATACCTCAGGGAATTGACTGGACTGGCTACTATGTCATTGCGATTTTGACCATAATAATCCTCTCAAACATTATAAACTCTTCTTATGGAAGAGCGATGGTAGCAGTAAGAGAAGACGAGATAGCGGCAGAGACCATAGGGATTAATACAACACTTTTTAAAGTACTAGCATTTGTGATAGGCGCATTTTTTGCGGGAATTGGTGGAGGAATGTATGCTGGTTACTTTGGATTTATTCAGCCAGACATATTCAACTTTTTTAAATCAATAGACATCCTTGTTATGGTGGTTTTAGGTGGTTTGGGGAGCTTGTCAGGTTCAATAATAGCTGCTATAGTGCTGACAATTGTCTCAACGCTGCTTCAAAATGTGCCTGCCGTGCGAATGGTGCTCTATTCAATTATTTTGATAATCATAATGTTGTTCAGGCCACAGGGACTTTTAGGAAAAAGAGAGATAAGACTTTCAGATATACTCTCATTTCAAAGGAGGGGAGTTTAAAGATGCTTAAATTAAAAGGAGTGACAATGAATTTTGGAGGTATTATTGCCCTCAACAATGTAGAGATTGATGTGGATGAAGGGAAAATCATTGGTCTTATCGGTCCGAATGGTGCAGGTAAAACAACAGTTTTCAATGTCATTCTTGGACTTTATACACCAAACAGGGGATATATAAGGTTTGAAAATAGTGATATAACTAACAAAAAAACTTACCAAATAGCTGTTATGGGTATTTCAAGGACATTTCAAAATATAAGGCTTTTTAGAGAGCTGACTGTACTTGACAATGTAAGAATTGCATTTCACAAAAATGTAAAATATAGTTTGCTTGATGCTATCCTGAGAAACAAAAAGTTTATAAAGGAAGAAGAGGAGTATTTGAAAAAAGCAGAGGAGCTATTGAAGATATTCGGTTTGTATGAGAAAAGAAATGAGCTTGCTAAAAACCTCCCCTATGGTGAACAGAGAAAACTTGAAATTGTGAGGGCTTTAGCGACATCACCTAAACTACTTTTGCTGGATGAACCTGCAGCTGGCATGAATCCCCAAGAAACTCAGGAGTTAAAAAATCTCATCAAGTTTATCAAAGAAAAGTTTAATTTGACAATACTTTTAATAGAGCATGACATGTCAGTTGTAATGGATATTTGTGAAAGAATATATGTTCTTGACTATGGAGAGGTCATAGCTGAGGGGACACCTGTTGAGATTAAGAGAAATCCACGTGTAATTAAGGCATATTTGGGAGAGGGTGACTTTGGCTTTGCTTCTTAGTGTTCAAAATATGGATGTTTTTTATGGAGCTATTCAAGCACTTTTTTCTGTATCACTTGAGGTTGATGAAGGAGAAATTGTGACACTGATTGGTGCAAATGGTGCTGGAAAGTCTACATTGTTAAAAACAATTTCAGGTCTTTTAAAACCTCGAACAGGTAGCATCTATTTCGAAAATGAAGACTTGACCAAAAAATCTCCAATAGAGATTGTAAAAAGTGGAATTTCTCATGTACCCGAGGGAAGAAGAGTATTTCCAGAGATGACTGTGATTGAGAATTTGGAGCTTGGTGCGTATGTGAGGAAAGACAGATCTGAGGTAGAAAAAGACCTCAAAATTGTTTTTGAAAGGTTTCCAAGACTATATGAAAGAAGAAATCAGTTAGCAGGTACACTTTCTGGTGGAGAGCAGCAGATGTTAGCAATTGGAAGAGCTTTAATGTCACGTCCAAGGCTTCTTTTATTGGATGAGCCATCTATGGGTTTGGCGCCTATTTTGGTAAGTGAGATATTTGAAATTATAAAAGAGATAAATGCACGTGGAACTACAATACTTCTGATTGAACAAAATGCCAACATGGCACTGAGCGTTGCAAACAGGGCGTATGTAATAGAGACAGGTAGGATAGTTTTAAGTGGTACATCCCAAGAAGTGGCTTCAAATCCGGATGTAAAAAAGGCATACTTAGGAGGATGAAAAAGGGGCTGTCACATCAAGAGGGTTGTGACAGCTCCATTTTTTCATGGCTCATACTGATGCCCTTTTCGTCTTTTGCCCATAAGAGGACCTTCCAACCAAAACATTGTTGTGTCCTCTAAAGCTTCTACAATTTCATGAAAATCCCCCATCCTTGTCCAAAGCATATCACCTTTTTCAAGTATGTATTCCCTCTCTTCTGAAATTACTTTTATTTTACCCTCAAGCACAAAATAGTACTCATCACAGTCGTGTGTATGTCTTTCTACAATGTTTTTTTGTCCTTTTTTGTAATAGGCAATTCCCCACGAGGAAAATCCGGGATCACCAAACAACGATGGCTGCTCATTTATGTTTCGTTTTGGCATTTTATCACCTCAAAAAATTCATTTTTTCTCTTTAGTATGTTATACTTAAATTCTAACCCATAATCATTGCAACTAGAAGATATATTCAAAATTTTTTGCTTTTTATTTTAACACCCAATGTTTTGCAAGTTCTGTACCAAAATTGCAAGTTTTTTATTCTCAACTTGCAAGAAGCAAAAAATTTACCTCAATTTATTATTGATTGTTTAAGAATTTGCTGCTATAATTAAATTTAACCCATTGTATACATGTATAATTGTTGTTCTTTGAATGCAAAATATATTAAGATTTTATCAAAAAAGGGAAGAGATGTAAATAAAATTTCAATTTATATACAGGAGGTATAAAAATTGCTAAGAGAAGGCCAAGTTAGGATTCCATCAGGTTGTGCTATTTCTGGGTTTATAAACAAGAAGGGTGTGAGGGTTTCTGGTACAGACATTATAAATTCCATTGCAATTATGAAAGAGAGAGGAAATGGACTTGGTGGCGGGTTTGCAGCATATGGAATCTATCCTGACAGGAAAGACTGGTATGCTTTTCATCTATTCTTTGATGATATAAAAGCAAAAGAGGACACAGAACACTTTCTAAACCAAAACTTTGAAATATTAGAGAGTGAGGTTATTCCAACAAGAAAGGTTTCAAGCATTCAAAACGCTCCAATTGTTTGGCGATATTTTGTAAAGCCTCTTGAAAAAAGGCTGAGAGACACAGAAAAAACAGAAGAGGACTTTGTGGTGGACAGTGTTATGTTTATAAACAGCCAGATTGATGGTGCATATGTCTTTTCAAGCGGTAAGAACATGGGCGCATTCAAAGGAGTTGGGTATCCTGAGGACATAGGCGAGTTTTTCAGAATTGATGAGTACAAAGCATACATCTGGACAGCGCACTCAAGATTTCCGACAAACACACCTGGTTGGTGGGGCGGTGCGCATCCATTTACGCTGCTTGACTGGTCAATTGTCCACAATGGCGAGATTTCGTCATATGGCACAAATTATAGGTACTTAGAGATGTTTGGATACAAATGTACACTCAGAACAGACACCGAGGTCATGGCATATCTTTTTGACCTTCTTCTAAGAAGGCACAGACTTCCTGTTGAGATTGCAACAAAAGCGTTAGCAGCGCCGTTTTGGAGTGTGATCGACAGGCAAAGCGAACAAGAAAGAGAGAAACTGAGAGCTATCAGGGCAGTATATCAGTCATGCCTTGTAAATGGACCATTTTCTATCATTTTAGGTTTCTCAAACGGAATATTAGCATTAAATGATAGGATAAAGCTAAGACCGCTGGTTGCAGCACAAAAAGGCGATTTTGTGTATGTTGCATCAGAAGAGTCGGCTATTAGAGAAATTTGCAAAGACCCAGAAAAGGTTTGGATGCCAAAGGGTGGCGAAGCTGTTTATGTTACTTTGGACGAAGGGGTGATAGTATGATTTCGCTATATGAAAACGAATTTGAGGTCGTAAGGGACGAGCTAAAGTGTATTCGCTGTAAAGTATGTGTGAGACAGTGCGCAAACGAAGTTCATGAATATGATGAAGAAGAAGACAGAGTGGTTGCAGATTCTTCAAAATGCGTTGCGTGCCACAGATGTGTTGTTATGTGCCCGACAAAGGCGCTGACAATCAAAAAGACAGAAAATGCATTCAAAGAGAATGCGAACTGGCTACCTTCTTATATAAATGAAATATACAAACAGGCAGAAACAGGCGGAATACTTTTAACTGGTATGGGAAATGACAAGCCAATACCAATTTACTGGGATAAGCTATTGATAAATGCAAGCCAAGTTACAAATCCGTCAATTGACCCGCTGAGAGAGCCAATGGAACTTAAAACCTTTATTGGCAGAAAACCTGACAAGCTTGAGTTTGATGAAAATGGTAATCTTAAAACCAAACTTCCGCCACAGCTTGAATTAGAAGTACCTATTATGTTTTCTGCGATGTCATTTGGCTCTATTTCACTCAATGCTTGTGAGTCTTTGGCGGCAGCAGCAGTTGAGGTAGGAACATACTGGAATACAGGTGAAGGTGGACTTCATCAAAAGCTTTACAAGTACAAAGAAAGAGCAATTGTTCAGTGTGCATCAGGAAGATTTGGTGTTGACGTTGACTATTTGAATGCAGGTGCGGCAATTGAGATAAAGATAGGTCAGGGCGCAAAACCGGGAATTGGCGGGCACCTTCCTGGTGAGAAGGTTGGTGAAGAGGTATCAAGAACAAGGATGATTCCAATTGGTTCTGATGCAATCTCACCAGCACCACACCATGATATTTATTCAATTGAAGATTTAAGACAGCTCATTTTTGCGCTAAAAGAGGCAACAAACTACACAAAACCAGTTGGTGTCAAGATTGCAGCAGTTCACAACGTTGCGGCAATTGCCTCTGGTATTGCAAGAGCTGGGGCTGACTTTATTACAATAGACGGTGTCAGAGGCGGAACAGGTGCAGCGCCGCTTAGAATAAGAGATAATGTTGGTATACCTATTGAGTTAGCACTTGCAGCGGTGGACTCAAGACTCAGAGAAGAAGGAATTAGAAATCAGGTATCAATAATTGTTGCAGGTTCAATCAGAAACAGCGCAGATGTTGTAAAAGCCATTGCACTTGGTGCAGATGCTGTTTACATTGGAACAGCAGCACTAATTTCCTTAGGGTGCCATGTTTGCCAGAAATGCCACACCGGAAAGTGCAACTGGGGTATTGCAACACAGGACCCTGTTTTGGTAAAAAGACTAAATCCAGAGATTGGTGCAAGAAGAGCGGCAAACTTGCTAAAAGCATGGGCTCATGAGATAAAAGAGATGCTGGGCCTGATGGGGATAAATGCTTTGGAGAGCTTGAGAGGAAATAGACTTATGCTCAGGGCAGTTGGACTTACAGAAAAAGAGATGGAAATTCTGGGTGTGAAGCATGCAGGAGAGGGGGTCTAAAAAGGTGGCAAAGAAGATATTTCCAAAAGAAGAGGTGTGTGTGGGCTGCCATTTGTGCGAAGTCTACTGTGTTTATGCCCACTCTAAATACAAAAAGCCAACTGTGAAGGCCCATGAGCTTGTAAAACTTTACAACAAACATAAGGATTCAAAACCAACTCCAAGGATTTTAGTTGAGGAAAAAAGTGGTGAGTGGACAACCTTTGCACTGCAATGCAGACATTGCGACGATGCCCCCTGCACTAAAGCTTGTATCACAGGTGCTATGAAAAAGCTTGAAGACGGAAGAGTCATCTGCGATGAGGAAAAGTGTGTCGGCTGCTGGTCGTGTATAATGGCATGTCCACACGGGGCAGTAAGGCGCGGAGAGAACAAAAAAGCAGCATCTAAATGTGATTTGTGCTTAGAGCTTGGCGAGCCTGTGTGCGTCAAGAACTGCCCGAACGAGGCACTTGTAATCAAAGAGGTGTAAAAAAAGGGGGAAATGAAGCAAGATGAGATATGTTATAATAGGAAACTCTGTTGCAGCCTGTGGCTGTATTGAGGCGATAAGAAAAGTAGATCTCCAAAATCCTATTGTTGTAATCTCAGATGAAAAGTACAGGGTGTATTCAAGACCGCTTATTTCATACTATCTTGCTGGAAAAGTTGATGAGAGCAAGATGTATATAAGGGATGAGGATTATTATGAAAAGAACAAAGTAGAAGCAATGCTTGGCAAAAGGGCAGTTTCAGTTGATTTTAAAAACAAAGAGGTTGTGCTGGACGATGGAAGCAAAGTAAAATACGACAAACTCCTTATTGCAACAGGTGGGAAGCCTTTCGTGCCACCTACAAAAGGATTTGAACTAAAAAATGTCTTTACATTTATCAAATTTGACGATGTAAAGGCCATAGATGAGGCTATCAAGAATGGTGCAAAAAAGGCAACAGTTATTGGTGCGGGACTTTCTGGTCTTAAAGCAGCAGAAGCACTTATCAAAAGGGGCTTGGAGGTTACTGTTGTTGAGCTTGCAAACAGGATTTTGGGTTCTATCTTGGATTTAGAGGCATCAAAGATAGTTCAAGATGAGCTGGAAAAACACGGGATTGTTTTTAAGCTTGAAACATCTGTTGATGAGATAATTGGGGATGGCAAGGTTGAAAAAGTAAAGCTGAAAAATGGTGAGATTTTAGATACCGACATAGTTGTGTTTGCCATAGGTGTTGTTCCAAACATTGACTTTTTGAAGGGGACAGAGCTCAAAATCAACCGCGGAATTGTCGTAGATGACCATATGAGGACAAACATTGAAGATGTATATGCAGCAGGTGACTGCGCAGAGGGGTATGACTGCGTCTATCAGCAACAAAGAGTAATTCCTATCTGGCCAAATGCGTACGATCAGGGCGAGACGGCAGGTTATAATATGGCAGGAGTTGAAAAGACCTTTGACAGAGGCTTCCCAATGAACTCTATAGGATTTTTTGATGTGCATATGATAACAGCAGGAATTGTCATGCCAAACTCAGATGATATAGAGGTTCTTGTAAAGCATGATAAGGAAAAAAATAGCTATAGAAAGATTTACATCAAAAATGGTCGTGTTTTAGGGTTTATGTTTATAAACTCAATTGACAGAGCTGGTATGATAACAAACATGATAAAAGAGGGCTTAAATGTTGAGAGCATAAAGCACAGACTCCTTGACGATGATTTTGGATACTTAGATTTGCCAAAAGAGCTGAGGCAAGAGAAGATTTTAGGGGGTGCAAAAGCTTAAAATGGCAGATAAAGGTAAACTTACAATAGATGCAAAGGGTATACACTACAAAGAACTCAATGAGATGATTGAAAATGCCCTAAATGAAGGGTATAAAGAGATAGATTTGATAAATGTAAACGGTCAGCGCTATATAGGTGATGGGCTAACTTTCCCAGACAGAAAACTTAACATCTATGGCACCCCTGGCAATGATATGGCAGCCTTTATGAACGGGCTTACAATAGAGGTTTTTGCAAACGGTCAAGACGGTATTGGCAATACTATGAACGCAGGCAAAATCATAGTTCATGGCTCAGCAGGGGATATTATAGGCTATGGTATGCGCGGGGGCGAGATATTTATTAAAGGCGATGTTGGATACAGAGTTGGAATTCACATGAAAGAGTATATGGACAAAGTGCCTGTACTTGTTGTTGGTGGCAAGGCGGGAGATTTTTTGGGTGAGTACATGGCAGGTGGAAGGATTATTGTACTTGGCCTTACTTTAAAGGAAGATGAGGAGATAACAGGGCTTTATTGTGGAACTGGTATGCACGGCGGAGTCATGTATTTAAGAGGTCAGCTTCAGCCGTATCAGCTGGGAAAAGAAGTGAAGATAGTTGATATGGAGGAAGAAGATTACAAGTTTATAGACAAATACGTAACAGAGTTTGTAAAATACTTTGGCTACAGCAAAGAGTTTATAATGTCAAAGCCGTTTTATAAGCTAATCCCATACAACAAGCGTCCTTACGGAAAGCTCTATGCTTATTAATAAAAAATTTTTTAGGTGGCCAGTGGTAATTTTGTTTTTGCCATTGGCCGCTTTATATTACTTTTCTCAAAAGAGGGGGTTTTGCTTTTGGATATTGAAAAGATTTTATTTGAAATGATAAAATACTTTAAAACGGACGTGCGAAGAATAAACCATGCAATAAAGGTATTATCATTTGCAAGGCTGATTGGCAAAATGGAAAGGTTAGATGATAGTAAACAGCAGATTTTAGAAATAGCAGCTGTGTTACATGACATTGGTATAAAGGTTTGTGAACAAAAGTATGGTTCTACTGCTGGGCATCTTCAAGAAATAGAAGGACCAGAGGTTGCAAAAGGTATTTTAGATGGCTTTGATATAGACAAAAAGACATTAGAAAGGGTTCTTTTTTTAATTGGTAATCATCATTCATACCACAAGATAGATGACATAGACTTTCAGATTTTAGTTGAGGCTGATTTTATTGTAAATATCTACGAGGATGGAATGTCAAAAGACGCTATAAAGCAGGTCAAGGAAAAATACTTTAAGACAAAAACAGGCACAGCACTTCTTGAAACCATGTTTGATGTGTGAGGCTGAGCCACAGTAAAAGAGTAGTTTGGCAGCACGGTCAACAGCAAAAGTGCGTGTTGGCCTTGAAAAAATAAAAAATGTAGGATGGTAGGAGGGGAAAAATTGTATGGACTTTTTTCTAAGTAGTTTGCCAATCTTGTTGGTTTTAGTGCTTCTTATCTTTATGAAAAAGACTGCAGACTTTGCAGGGCTTGTCGGGTGGATTGCAACAGCCTTGATTGCAATCTTTTATTTTAACACCTCATTTGATGTTGTGGTGAAATCATCCATTATGGGCTTTTTAGCAGCACTTCCTGTGTCTTTGGTTGTTGTCACATCAATTTTGCAGCTCAATATCATGGAATCAGCAGGTGCTATGAAGAGAATTATTGTGTTTATAAAAGGGCTATCTAAGGATGACAAGGTATTTCAGACACTTATTTTAAACGTTGGTTTTGGAACATTTTTGGCAGCAACAGGTGCAGTACCTGTGACAGTTCTACCACCAATTTTGATTGGGCTTGGGTATTCGACATTTTCTGCAATTGCCCTGTCTGCAGTTGGGTTTGATGCGCTTTGTACATATGCCTTATTGGGTACGCCTCTAGTTGTATTCTCTCAGATTGCAAATATTGATTTGATAACATCTGCAAGGTATTTCTTGCCCTTTGTTGGGGTTGTTTCTTTTACAATCTCACTTGCCATGCTTTTTATAATCGGCAATAGCAAGTTTGTCAAAAGAGGATTTATTCCTGCTATAATTGTAGGCTTGACTTCGTATGCAGCTGCAGAGCTTGCAATCTTGGTAAAGGCACCTGTTATAACAGGCATCTTTGCAGGGATTTTGATAATGCTTGTGATGATGCTGATTTTAAAGCTTATTGGCAAAAAGGTCTACGACTCAAGTCATTTTACAGACGAAGACAGGAAAACTGAAAAGACAATGGGTATTGTAAAGGCAGTCTTGCCTTGGATTTTACTGGTTATTTTTATTCTCATAACAAATCTCATAACACCAATCAGAGAATTTCTTTACGACAAGCTCTCAATGCCTGTTGAGGTAATGAAAGGGCCAAAGATAAAGCCAATTTTCACAAGAGTTTTGTGGCAGTCTTACACATGGATTTTGATTTCGACAATAATTTCCATATTCATATTCAAGATGGATAAAACTGCACTCAAGAATGCTTGGGACAAGACAAAATCGAGGATTCCAAAACCTTTCTGGTCATCAACAGTGTTTTTCTTAATGGCATATGTTATGATGTACTCAGGTTATCAAAAGACAGATGCTGGTTATGATCTTTTGAACAAGGCACACAACATAGTGTATGTCTTAGCAGAATACTCAGCAAAAGGCTTTAAAGGTGTATATGCGTTCATAGCTCCTTACTTAGGGATTTTAGGTGGATTTATTACAGGAACAGAAACCTCAACAGTTGCGATGTTTGCAAAATATACAATTGAAACTTCAAAACTTTTAGGACTTTCACCACTTTTGATGGTAGCAGCTGTTGCGTTTGGCGGTGGGCTTGCCTCAGGGATTTCACCGTCAAAACTTCAAAACGCTGCTGCTGCAATTGATGCAATTGGTGAAGAGTCAAAGGTGCTCAGAACAACACTTGTAATTTCGCTTATAATGGCTTTTATTGCTGGGATAATAAGCTTTTTACTGAGAGAATATGTAATTTGATGGAGAAGAATAATTTTGATAGTAGACGATGACAATCTAATTTTGGATGGATTAAGAGTTATCTTAGAACTTGAGGGGTTTGATGTGGTTGAACTTGCCAAAAACGCAAAGAAGCATATGAGATATGCAGATTGCAAAAACCTGATGTGGTTTTGATGGATATAAGAATGCCAGTTGAAGATGGTATTGCGGGGACGAAGAATATAAAGGCTGAGTTTCCGGAAATAAAGGTGATAGTTCTCACAACATTCAAAGATGATGGGTTCATCAAAGGTGCAATTTCTTATGGTGCTGATGAATATGTGCTAAAAAGTAGTTCTTCTGAGCGCTTAGTAGAGTCAATCAAGGCAGTCTTACAGGACAAGTTTGTGCTTGACAAAGAGATTGCAAAGGCTTTGCCAAGGTTTTTAAATGAAGAAAGTGGGGTGGGCGGCTTGGAAAAGTTTGATTTAACAGAGAAAAAAAGAGATTTTAAAGCTTGTTGCAGAAGGCTTTTCAAATAAAGAAATAGCAAAAGCCCTCTTTTTAACAGAGGGCGCAGAGAGAAATTAGATATCAGCTTTGCAGTTAAAATTTGGTGAGTAGGACCCAGACTGCAGTATTTATAGAAATTTTGAGTAAAGCTTACGTAATTTCTAAGAAGTTAATTCTTTTTCCTCAATATTGATATCAGGAAGCGTTTCAATCATGTTTTTATCAATTTGAGGAATTTTTACCTTTTCTCCAATTTCGAGAACTTCTGATGATGACTTAACAAGGTATGGCTGGTTGTTTACATTTATAGTATAGAAAGATTCTATTAAACGAATACTTTTGTCTTTTTTATCGATAAAATAAACATTAACAAGGTCACTGAATTTGAACTGAGCTAAATACATATCAAGTTGTTTTTCCCATGTCTTCATATCATTTGATGAATATTTAGGATTTAAAATCTTTAGTCTTTCAAGGGAGTACGACTTTAGATACTCTTTCATTATACCTTCAAAATATTTAGCAGGTATTTGGACCTTGACCTTGTATACAGGGATTTTTGTGTTGCGAATATTCAGATAAGTTTCGTTAACTACTGTTTTTTGTTTTAAAACGAGCTCATAAATCTTTTTCTCTCTTTTTTCAAAAACTGGATTTATTTCAGACAGTCCTGAAGAAGCAAAAAATAACTTATACATCTGGCTATTTTCTGGAACTTCACAAAAAATAAAAGAGTCTGCTGGACTTTTTATATAGAGTTTTTTATCCCTTACAAAATAGATAGTATCATCTGTTTGAGAAATGACATAAAATTGATTATTTTTCCTGTCCAGAATCAGTTCTTCCTGATAACTCAACAGCCCAAGCTCATAACTTTGAGGAGTTATCACTGTTGTTTGTTTGAACCTAATTTTAGATGCTTTATTTAAGCTGTCTAACGCATCTTTCAAGGAAATATTAAACGCTGTTTTGTTAGTTTGGGCAATTCCTGCAGAACTTGAATATAAAATAGTTAAAAGACAAATTGAAAGAAAGATACATAGTACAAAGGCGACTTTCTTTCTCACGGTTACTTTCCCCCCTTGACATTATACCGTTTGTCTTACGTAGAGAATTTGTAAATTTTCTCAAAGAATTATAACATCCAGTAGAAAATATTTCAATTCCTATTTTTGCTTGTCAATTTCTTATTGAAGTTGTTTACTAGAACTGATATAATAAATATGCACACATTGTAGAGTGTGATAATGTAACTTTTAAAAAGTTACATTTAATTTTTAATTTATTTGAAACCGTTTTCTAAATTCAATTTTTGTTTGAATTTATTTGGTACCTACCCCCAGCACATTTTTTAAACCTTTTAAAATCCAAAAAATCGGAGGTGTTTTAAAAAGTGTCAATTGAAAAGAAAGTGAATGATCTTTTGCAGAAGATGACAATTGAAGAGAAGGTGTATCAACTCACAAGCATTCTTATACAAGATATTTTGGAGAATGACAGGTTCTCACCGCAAAAAGCAAAAGAGAAGATACCACACGGAATTGGGCAGATTACAAGGTTGGCAGGTGCGAGCAATCTGTCACCACAAGAGGCAGCAAAGACTGCAAATGAGATTCAAAAGTTCTTGATTGAAAACACACGACTTGGGATTCCTGCAATGATACATGAAGAATCTTGCTCGGGCTTTATGGCAAAAGGTGCAACTGTTTTTCCGCAGAGCATAGGTGTTGCCTGCACATTTGACAATGAAATTGTTGAAGAGCTTGCAAAAGTAATAAGAACTCAGATGAAGGCGGTAGGTGCACATCAAGCTTTAGCACCGCTGATTGATGTTGCAAGAGATGCACGCTGGGGAAGGATTGAGGAGACATTTGGAGAGGACCCATACCTTGTTGCAAATATGGCAGTAAGCTATGTAAAAGGGTTGCAAGGTGATGATATTAAAGAAGGAATTGTTGCAACAGGAAAACACTTTGTTGGGTATGCAATGTCAGAAGGTGGAATGAACTGGGCACCTGTCCACATTCCTGAAAGAGAGCTGAGAGAGGTATATCTTTATCCATTTGAGGTTGCTGTGAAGGTTGCGGGCTTGAAGTCCATCATGCCTGCATATCACGAGATTGACGGAATTCCATGCCATGCTAACAGAAAGTTACTTACCGATATAGCAAGAAATGAATGGGGATTTGATGGAATTTATGTTTCAGACTACAGTGGTGTGAGGAACCTCTTAGATTATCACAAGTCTGTAAAGACTTATGAAGAGGCAGCAGTACTTTCGCTGTGGGCAGGGCTTGACATTGAGCTACCCAAAATTGAATGTTTCACCGAAGAGTTTATAAAAGCTTTAAAAGAAGGCAAATTTGACATGACTTTGGTTGATGCAGCAGTAAAAAGAGTTTTAGAAATGAAGTTCAGACTTGGGCTTTTTGACAATCCATATATCAAAACTGATGGTATTGTAGAGCTATTTGATAACAAAGAACAGAGAGAGCTTTCAAGAAAAGTTGCACAAGAGTCTATGGTACTTTTGAAGAATGACAATTTCCTGCCACTTTCAAAGGATTTAAAGAGGATTGCAGTAATTGGCCCAAATGCAAATTCTGTGAGAAATCTTTTGGGTGACTATTCGTACCCTGCTCACATAGCAACACTTGAGATGTTCTTCATCAAAGAAGACAAAGGAGTTGGCAACGAAGAAGAGTTTGTTAAAAATGTAATCAACATGAAGTCCATTTTTGAAGCTATAAAGGACAAGGTTTCAAGCAATACTGAAGTTGTCTATGCAAAAGGTTGCGATGTAAATTCACAGGACAAGTCAGGGTTTGAGGAAGCAAAGAAAGCAGCAGAGGGCGCAGATGCAGTAATTTTGGTTGTTGGCGACAAGGCAGGTTTAAGACTTGACTGCACATCTGGCGAGTCAAGAGACAGAGCATCTTTAAGACTTCCTGGCGTTCAAGAGGATTTGGTAAAAGAGATTGTAAGCGTAAATCCAAACACAGTTGTAGTTTTAGTAAATGGTCGACCAGTTACGCTTGACTGGATTATGGAAAATGTCAAAGCTGTGCTTGAGGCATGGTTCCCAGGTGAGGAAGGTGCAAATGCTGTTGCAGATGTACTGTTTGGAGATTACAACCCAGGCGGAAAGCTTGCAATTTCGTTCCCACGTGATGTTGGTCAAGTTCCAGTTTATTATGGACACAAGCCGTCTGGTGGAAAGTCCTGCTGGCATGGGGATTATGTTGAGATGTCAACAAAACCGCTTTTGCCATTTGGTTATGGGCTTTCATATACCACTTTTGAGTACAAAAATTTTGCTATTGAAAAAGAAAAGATTGGCATGGACGAGAGCATAAAAATATCTGTTGAAATTGAGAACACAGGAAAATACGAAGGAGATGAGATTGTACAGCTTTACACAAGAAAGGAAGAGTATTTGGTAACCAGACCTGTCAAAGAGCTGAAAGGCTACAAGAGAGTTCATCTAAAACCGGGTGAGAAGAAGAAGGTTGTATTTGAACTCTATCCAGACTTGTTTGCGTTCTATGACTATGATATGAACAGGGTAGTAACACCTGGAGTCGTTGAGGTTATGATAGGGGCATCATCAGAGGACATTAGGTTTACAGGAACTTTTGAAATAGTGGGAAGCAAGAAGGATGCAAGACAGCTCAAGCACTACTTCAGCAAGGTTTGGTGTGAATAATATTTGAAGTTCGAAAAAACGAGGTTGCTGCACTTTTCCGAATTAAAGGGAGTGTGGCAGCCTTATTTTTTTATAGCAACAATTTTTTTAAGGTAGTAAACATATTTAAAAAGGATTTTAGTATCGTAAAGTAGAAATATACAATCAATTACCTTTTTTATTTGAAGGGAGAGTTATTTGTGGAAAAAATAATTTCAAATTTAAATACATTACCTTTATTTATGCTTATGTCAAAAAAGCTTACAAAATCTAAGTCCAATCTTTTAAAGCTCATTGCTGCTGCTACCATGCTAATTGACCACATAGGTTATTTGTATTTTCCTAATAGAGTACTTTTTAGAATAGTTGGGCGAATTGCATTTCCTATTTTTGCTTTTCAAGTGGCAGCTGGCTTTAAGTTTACATCAAATCCTAAGAGGTATTTAAAAAGGCTTTTCATATTTGCGCTGGTCTCACAGATTCCGTTTAGTCTTATGACAGGGGACCCATACGAGCTAAATGTGATTGCAACATTTTTCTTTGCAGCTGTAGCTTTATTTTTTATTCAGAAGAGATGGTATTTTCTTGTTATAATTCCACTTGCAATCTCTTATTTTGTTCCTATGGACTATGGAATATATGGTGTTTTGTCAGTTTTAATTTTTTACTTATTCTTTGACATGCCACTTTTGCAACTGATAGTATTTTGCATCCTTACATGGTTTGAAGTACACCTTATTGGCTGGTCTGTCCAGTTTTATTCGATAATATCTGTAGTCCTGATTTTACTAATTAGAATGCTACCAGTTGAATTTGAACTAAGGCTAAACAAATACTTTTTCTACTGGTTTTACCCTGTTCACATGCTGCTTCTTGTTGTGATAGGAAAGATGTTTTGAGATGGGAATTTTCAAAGATTTGTAATTTTGAATGTTTAAAAAATGTGATAAGATTTAAAGTAAAGGGAAATTAGGTCACAAATATATTAAACAAAGATGTTGATTTGATGGACCTTAAAAAAGCATTTACAGTTTTTAGGACACAAATAATTTCAACAGGTGAGGTAATTTTTTGCGCTGATGAGATAAGGAAAATGTACTTTTTCATGAGAACGTTTAAAGAGTACGCTCTTTTGAATGAGGAGAGGGAGATTGTATTGAAAAGCCTTTTTGAAGGGAGCAATAAGCCAGAATGCTAAACATCACAAGAAAACTCTTCTTAGCACCAATGGCAGGGTTTACTGATAAGACATTTAGAAGCCTATGCAGCAGGTTTGGTGCAGATGTTACCATAACTGAGATGGTGAGCGCAAAAGCAATCACAATGGGAAGCCAAAAGACGAAAGAACTAATTTCGTTTTCTGAAGATGAGAAGATAAAAGGTGTTCAGATTTTTGGAAGTGACCCACATGTAATGGCTGAAGCGGTCAAAATTATTCAGGATGAATTTGAGTACGATTTTATTGACATAAACATGGGCTGCCCTGTTCCAAAAGTTGTAAAAAGCGGTGAAGGAAGTGCACTAATGAAAAATCCTTCTTTGGCAGCAAAAATAGTTGAAGAGGTTGCAAGGGTGAGCAGGAAACCTGTGTCTGTAAAGATACGAAAGGGATTTGATGAAGAAAATATAAATGCGCCAGAGTTTGCCTATATCATGCAAGAAAGCGGTGCAAGTTTTATAACAGTCCATGGCAGAACACGCACACAGATGTATTCAGGGAAAGCTGACTGGGAGATAATAAGAAAGGTAAAAGAGAAGGTTAAAATTCCGGTTGTTGCCAACGGCGATATAGTGGATTTTGAGTCAGCAAAAAAAGCGTATGAAATAACAAAGGCAGATGCTATTATGATAGGAAGAGCAGCGCTTGGAAACCCTTGGGTGTTTCTTCAGATAAAAGAGGGATTTGAAAACGGGCAGGTTACAACAAGAGTCTTACCTCATCAGAAAATCAAAGTTGCAATTGAATTTTTCAGGCAGCTATGCACTGAAAAAGGCGAGAAGATGGCAGTGCTTGAGGCAAGGAAGCATCTTAGTTTTTTTGTAAAAGGGATAGAGAATGCAGCTAAAATTAGAGATAAAATCAACAGGATTGATAATGCAGAGATTTTGATTTCGTATCTTGAACAGCTGAAGGCAGAGCTTGAACAGAAGTTAAAAAAGGTCGATAATATTTTATAGAATTTTTTTCAAAATCTTTTTTGACATAATGAAAATGAGAAGGTGGACAAGTTGAGAAGGAAAAATTCGTTTTTATCTTTATTGATAATTTTGGTGTTTGCATTAAGCCTTTTTACACCTGCATGGGCTCAACAGGCTATTGAATACACAACTGTTGCCGATTATTCCAAGATGATTAAAAATACCAAGATACTACAGCTTCCTCAGAATCCAGTATCAAAAAAAGGACTTTTGTTTTTAGCAGCGCTGGGATTTCTAAATTCGACAAACAAGGAAAATATAAAACCATCTGATATACTTACAAAAGAAGAAGCACTTTCGATAATTTTAAACAGTGCAGGAAAACAGCAAGATGCCTTCTTGAGAGCAGAAAAGTTAGAATCAAAAAGAGTATCTGGCACAAAACTTGTGGTACCATACAACTACCTTTATTTAGGATATATACAACTTGCATATGACCTGAAAGTAATGTCCAAAAAAGAATATCAAGATACAATGTCACAGGTACAGCCAAGTCAAAAAGACCATGAAAAGATGACAGATGATCTTATCAAAAAGAATAACGAAATTGTTTCAAGAGCTATCTATGAAGGAAGGCCATATTCATATGATGACCTGATTTTTGTAAGGTCGGCACCTGCCACACGTCAGGAAGTTGCCCGCTGGGTTGTGTTAACATTCAAAATACCGCAAAGCTACGAAAACTTAGCCAAAACCTACCCTGACTATGATAAGATTGATAGTAAGTTTTTATCTTCCATAAATACTCTTCTTAAAAACGGAAGCTTAATTGGAAGGACTGATGGTTATCTTCATCCTGATGACTACATAACATATGAAGAGCTAAGTTTCATTTTGTATAATCTTAAAGATTATATTGTAAAGGCGAACAATCTTAAAGAAGTGCCTGCTGAGTTAAAAAATATTCAAAGATATTCTGATAAGACTGTGTACAACTTTGAAGACGACAATGGAAATGATATAGAAATAACTACAATTCCAGGAAAACAAGATTTTGTTGTTCTAACAGACTCTGGTGCAGTTTTGTCCTCTTCATTGCAACAAGGGGACTATATTGACCTTTATGTAAATGACAAGGGTCAGGTTGTATTGGGTGAGGTTTTATCCAAAGCAGGAACAGTGACATTGAAAGGTGTCATCACGAAGATTGATGTAAAAAAGAATACAATTCAAATAAAACTGCCAGATGGCAAGGCCTATGATCTTTTAGTAAGTCCCAAAGCCACAATTTACGATACAAGAGCTTCGAAAGCTGTAAATCTTTCAGATTTGTCAGTTGGGAATATTGTCACAGTAGTTGCAAAAAAGAACAGAGCAGATAACATTGAGGTTTTGTCTTATCAAGACCAAGACATCAGCAGGGTGGAAGGTATTATTTCTCAGATCTCAAATGACAGAATTGTTATTAACTCAAACGGGAAGCTAATGTCGTTTTTGCTATCCCCTGATACAGCTTATATTGACAAAGGAGATTTTACAAGAGGACTTACAAAAAATGATTTTTATCAAGGCATGAAGGTTTTAGTTGGAGAGTATAGCGGGTTTGCTCAGTACATCAGCACAACCTATGATGAGAGAGCTGAGGATATAGTCGGTGGTATACTTTATGAGATTGATATAAACTTAAGTTATATTGAAATTTACAATCAAGACGGTGTTAGAAAAAGCTACAGGTTTTCTAAAAAAATGGGGCTAAAGGTTATGAAAGATGGTAAAACTACTTCACCTGATAGTCTTTCGAAGGGCGATATAGTATATCTTTATTTTAATGGCGATTTTGTGAGAAGTATAACCGCAAGCTCAAATCTTCAGCCAAAGATTGCCAAAATTGAAGATATCCAGAGAAATCCGATTACAAAAATACCTGAGAAGATATATCTTAATATTAATGGCAGAGTATATGGACCTTATGAACTAAGTAGCGATGTTGAGGTTATAAAAAGTAGCTCAAAAGGAAGTCTTAAGGATTTGGCTCAAGGTCAGTATGTAAAAGTTACCGGGTCCTTTTTTGGAGCTTCAGCAAATATCAAAAAGATTGAAATATCTACAAATGATTATGTAAAGAATATCTATATTGCAAAAGCAACTACAATCGGTGATATTTTGTATTTGTCAGATATTTCAATTTTGCGAAACAACCAGTTTGAAAGGTTGTATGACTACAAGACATTTAAAATACCATCTGACGCACTGTTTATTGTAGATGGTATGAAACAAAAAAGCATACCAATTTTACAGAATTTCTCTGTGGTGGTAATTACAAAGGATAGGTTCTCGCAAGAGACTGTAGATACTGTCTTTGCTCTTTCAAAAGGGTGGTTTTCTCAACTGCAAGGTGAAGTGACAAATGTTAAGTCAGGTACCATTACGCTATCTGGTGAGCAATTAAACTTCAACCAAAACTCATACCTTGTTGCAAATGGACTTCTTTCAAATACGGCCCCAAAAGTGGGAGATGAAATTATAGCTGTATCTGATGGGAAAAACCTTGTTGTTGCAAAATACAAAGAAGCAGTCTCAAAACCTATTATAGTAAGAGGCGAAGTTTCAGAGATTAGCGAGCTTGAATATATTAAGCTTAAAAACTTTGTATACCTTGACAAACAAAATGGTTGGCAATTTGTTTCAACTCCGCTTGTGCTTTCATACGATACCCAAACAATATATTGTGATGTGTATGGCATAAATAATCCAAAGGATATTTTGGGACTTATAAACAAAAGTGTGTATATTATCCACGATGGGAAGTACGCAATGTCCATTATTGATGCAAGTTTTGGTGGGTATATAGTTGTAGGAACAATGGGTAAAAATGGACAAGTTTTAAATCCACAGTACCATGATATGGTTACAAAAACCTGGAACAAGATAAACGCAAGCCTTGTTTTAGATCCGGCAAATGCAATTTTGATAAATAGTTCAGGTGATATTACATCGCAGCTTCCGCAGTATGGAGATGAAGTAATCCTGCTTGTGCCACAAACCAGCTTTAACATTTCTAAAAATGTAATAGAGCCATCCATTGTTATAATTAATTACTAAAAAATTAAGAGGCCTTTTAAGTAGTTTTAAAAGGGGGCATAACTTTTGAAAAGAAGGTTTCTTGCTTTATTAATTGTCATTGTAAGTATTTTTCTTGGTCCCATTAAAATGGCATTTTCTGAAGAAGGATATTTGGGTTATGAAGGTGGGATATCCTCCTACAAAGAATCTGACCCGAAAAAGACCAAAATAGATTATTACGAATACACTTTTGTGACAGGCCAGCCTGTTCTGCTTTCTGGAACACTTGATGCAAAAATTAGAACTGCTGGAAAATCTGAGACAATCTCTTACTCATATGATTTAAAGGACTCAACAGGCAAGATTACAGTAAAGAGGACAGTTAGTCTCAAAGGGAGCTTGACAAAACTTCCAAATGGTAGTATAACAAAGGAGTATACGTTGAGCAGCTACAAAGAGACACTGACAGTTGGTGGTGCCGTTTATGACCTTCAAAACTATTCATTTTCAAAATCAACAGCAGTGGATACAAATCCTGCTGTGAACTTCTATCAAGGTGAGTGGAATCTTATCAAGACATATGATGGTGGCTTGAAGATTTCAATTGAAGGTGAAAACTATGGATATGATGGGTACTGGGGGAGTGGTGAGTTTCAAAAAGTGAAACAGACTATTGAGACACCTTCATGGTTTGGCATTGTAAACCTTAACATTGCACTTGTACAAAAAACACTGTTAGAATTTAAGAAGAACGATACACCATCGAGTATCACCGGTACATATGTTCTAAAATCCAAAGTGGAAGGTAATCTTGACATAACCTATGACATGCCCACATTTACCAAAAACGGTGAGGTTTTGACAAAGAGAAACAAGGGTAAGATTCAAAAGAACATTGAGAAGTCCCCAATCATCAGAATGGCTGTCATTCCAAGCCTGCCAAAGGTAAAAGGATATGAATATGAAGAGGCGATAAACACATGTTTTGCCTTCAATGGTTTTTACAACAAAGATGATTTTGTCCCAACAGAGTATATCACAAGAGCTCAGTTTGCAAAACTTTTGCTTGACACACTGAACATTTATAGTAACTATTACAACCCGCGAACAACCCAGAAAAAGTCAATCTACAAGGATGTTCCGCTAAATCACAAGTATTATGGGTATATATATGCAATTACAAAAGCAGGACTTATGAGAGGAAAGTCTTCTGATTATTTCAAGCCTGAAGACTATATAACGAGAGCTGAGGCAGCTTTGGTAATTTCAAAGGTAATTGGTTTTGACAAGAAGATAACACAGCCCATAACACAGACGAGCTATTTAGACGATAGCAGCATTCCCACATGGGCAAAAGATGCTGCTCAGGTTTTAAAGGATACAAGGATTATGGCAGGTACTGAAGAAAACATGTTCATGCCCCAGGAAAGACTTACAAAAGGTGTTGCTGCCAATATCATATTTAATCTTATAAACTATCTTAGAAATGATCTTCCGCAGCAGTATCTTAACATGAGTATTTTTCACACTGATTAAAAAGAGGATACAAAAATCAAATAAAAACAATATATAATGGAGGTAAAGGTGTAAAATGAGCAAAAACAGAAAACTTTTTCTCAAAATTGTAGCTGTTGTAGTTGCATTGTCTTTATTTATTGCAGTTCCTGTGTATTCCCAGTTTTTTATAATCTCAAGTGACTATCCAACAGATCAGCAAATGGACTATATCAAAAAAGTGTTGCAAGTTGCAAAGGTTTATCATATTGGAAAGTACAGCTATGATGATTTGATTGACATGATGTTTGCAGGACTTTTCAAGAGCCTTGACAAATACTCAGAATACATGAAACCACAGGAGGCTAAAGACTTTACAGAGAGTGTGAATGGGGAGTTTTCTGGAATAGGTGTTCAGATAGAAAAACAAGATGATTATATTGTGATAACTGGTGTGTTTGATGGAACGCCAGCAAAAGAGGCAGGATTAAAGGTTGGTGATAAAATTGTTGCAGCAGATGGGAAATCTCTTGTTGGCAAGACAACAGATGATGCTGTAAAACTCATTCGCGGGCAAGAGGGAACAACTGTTGTAATTGACATCTTGCGAGATGGTAAGACTTACAGATTTTCTATTGTAAGAAGAAAGATTAAGATTCCTGTTGTTGAGTACAGGGTATTAGAAAATAATATCGGTTATATTAAACTTACACAATTTTCACAAGGTGCATCAAATGAGGTCAAAAAAGCTCTTGGTGAGTTTGACAAAAAGGGTATCAAAAATATCATATTTGATATACGAAACAATCCTGGTGGGCTTTTGGATGAGGTTGTAAAGATTTGTGAGTTCTTTGTACCGGAGGGACCAATTGTGACAATTGAATACAATACGTTCAAGGATGAGTATAAGTCAAAGAATAAAAACCCAAAATACAAGCTTGCTGTTTTAACAAATGAATCAAGTGCATCTGCATCTGAGATATTTGCACAAGCTATTAAAGACACTAAGGTTGGTGTTGTAATTGGCACAAAGACATACGGTAAAGGCACAGTCCAGACACTAATTTCGCTTCCCGAAACAGCTACTAAAAAAGGGTATATGGCAAAGGTTACAGTTGCTAAGTATAAATCACCGTCTGGGTACTATGTAGATGGCAAAGGTGTTATACCAAATATTGAGGTGCAGGATGATTCGCTTTCCCAGTTTGGGCCTGACAAAATTTTGACTTTAACCGCAACTAAGAAATACAAAAAAGGCGATATGGATTTGGAAGTACTTGCTGCTCAGCAAAGACTTTATTATTTGAGGTATTTGAGTAGCTGGACTGGAAAAATGGACGATGCGACTGTAAATGCAATCAAGAAGTTCCAAAAAGATAATAAGCTTTCACCAAATGGAGTACTTGATATAGCAACTCAAAAGAAGTTAAATGAAAGGTTTACAGAGTTTTTAAAATCAAAGTATGTAGACAAGCAGCTACAAAGAGCTATTCAGTACTTTAAGCAAGGGAAGTAAAAATTGGAAAGGGGCCTTCTTTGACAGAATCCTTAGAAGGTCCCTTTTTTGATTTTAAAATTTGTTAATAAAATTGATTGAAAATATCTAAATTAAAAATTAAAATATTGTTAAGGTAATATAACAAAAATAAAGAGAGGAAAGGATAGGTCTCAATATGGCATTTGGAACAGATATAGGAATCGATTTGGGAACAGCAACAGTTTTAGTGTATGTCAAAGGCAAGGGTATAGTTTTGAGAGAACCGTCTGTTGTTGCAATAGAGCAGACAAGAAAACAGATTTTAGCAGTTGGGGAAGAAGCAAGGCGAATGATAGGAAGAACTCCTGGAAACATTGTGGCGGTAAGGCCACTCAGAGATGGTGTTATATCAGACTATGAAGTGACAGAAGCAATGTTAAAGTATTTTCTTGGGAAAGTGCTTGGCAGGCGTGTGTTTTTCAAGCCGAGGGTTGTTGTATGTGTCCCATCAGGGGTAACAGAGGTTGAAAAAAGGGCTGTTTTGGATGCTACATATGAAGCAGGAGCAAAGCAGACATTCTTGATTGAAGAGCCAATTGCAGCAGCAATTGGTGCAGGTCTTGATATTTCAAGGCCGATGGGATGTATGGTAATAGACATTGGTGGGGGTACAACAGACATTGCAGTAATTTCCCTTGGCGGAGCTGTTGTGAGTGAGTCAATTAAAGTTGCAGGGGATAAATTTGACGAGGCAATTATCCGATATATAAGAAAGAAACATAGTGTTGCAATTGGCGAAAGGACAGCAGAAGAACTCAAGATAAACATAGGATGTGCGTATAAAAAGCCAAAGGTAGAATCTATGGAGGTCCGCGGTAGAAGCTTACTTACTGGTCTTCCAAAGACAATTACTGTCACATCAGACGAGATGTTGCAGGCCTTAGAAGAACCAGTGTCGGCTATAATTGAAGCTGTTCACAGAGTACTTGAGAACACGCCACCTGAGCTTGCAGCTGATATTACATCGACAGGGATTGTTATGACAGGTGGGGGAAGTCTTTTATGGGGTTTGGACAAGCTGATTTCTGAAAAGACAGGTATTCCAACCAGAATTGCAGATGACCCAATTTCATGTGTTGCGCTGGGTACAGGAAAGGCGTTAGAAGCACTTGTTCAATTGGAGTCAAGCCTGATAAAGGACCCAAGAGTAAGGTAAAAAAGGGGATTTTGTAAGATGATTAGAGGAATTTACACATCTGCATCAGGGATGATTCTAAACCAAAAACTCATGGATTTGACTGCTAACAATATTGCAAATGTGAGTACAACTGGGTTTAAAAGAGATATTGCCCAGGTTGAAAGCTTTAGAAGGATGATGACCTATAGGATATACGATGACTCTTCAAATAGTATTGACAATGCAATTGGGTATATGTCACTCGGAGCAGACGTTTCAAGGATTGTTAGCGATTTTTCTCAGGGGCTTTACATAAAGACAGACGAACCTTTGAACTTGGCGATAAGAGGAAGTGGATTTTTTGCTGTAGAAAAAGTTGATCCTCAAACAGGTCAAGTTCAGGTTTACTATACAAGAAATGGTGCATTTACACTAAATTCAAATGGTGAGCTTGTGACACTTGAAGGTTTTCGTGTCCTTGGACAAAACGGAAGGATTGTACTGCAAAATCAGGGACAAATCAGGATTGATGAGCAGGGTAACATCTATCAAGACGGCAGATTTGTTGACCGTTTGAGACTTGTCGATTTCCAAGACAAAACTCTTTTGCGTAAAATCGGCAATAACCTTTTTGAAGCAGATGTACAAAATCAGCAAATAGCTTTTAGTGGAAGGGTTTTACAAGGATATTTGGAAGGGTCAAATGTAAATTCTGTCCAAGAGATGGTCAATATGATAAATGTTTTGAGAGCGTATGAGGCTAACCAAAAGGCTTTTATTGCACAGGATGAGACTTTGCAGAAGGCTGTGAATGAGATTGCGAGAAAGTAGTCAAAATGTAACTTGTAAGAAGAATTAGAGAGGTAAAAGGAGGAAAGGAAATAAGATGATGAGAGCTCTTTATTCTGCTGCCCTGGGTATGAAAGCGCAGCAGACAAATGTTGATATCATATCCAACAACCTTGCAAATGTGAACACAACAGCTTTCAAAAAAGACAAAGCAGAGTTTAAAGACCTTTTGTATGAGACTTTGTCGCGAGCAGATGTTGTTGCAGGTGATGGGAAGCCTGTAAGTCTCCAAATAGGTCATGGTGTGACAATCTCTGCTATCACAAAGAGCTTTTCAGAAGGTAACTTGGAGAGGACTGAAAACCCACTTGATTTGGCAATTCAGGGGGAAGGATTCTTTGTAGTATCAACCCCTAACGGGCCAAGATATACAAGAGATGGTAGTTTTAAGGTTTCTAACGTTGAAGGACAGATAAAACTTGTGACCTCAGATGGATATCCAGTTTTAGCAGAGGGCGATACGGAGATTGTTCTTCCAGAGACTGCTATTTCAAGTATCACCATAGATGAAACAGGAAGGATCACTTACAAGGATGCAGAAGGACAAATTCAGGATTCAGGTTTTAAAATCAAAATAGTGAGGTTTATAAATCCTCAAGGACTTTTGGCAGAAGGCAAAAACTTGTATAACGTCTCTGCTGCATCTGGTGATCCTGTTTCTGAAGAGGAGACAGAAGGTCCAAAGAGCAGAATACTTCAGGGATTTCTCGAGATGTCGAATGTACAGGTTGTGGATGAAATGGTAAAGCTTATTATTGCCCAAAGAGCATATGAGATTAATTCCAAAGCTATTCAAACAGCGGATGATATGCTCTCTATGGCAAACAACCTGAAAAGATAAAAGAATAGAGGCAGGTAATTTCCGATGAGCGAGATACCGGGCATTAAGATTCAGGCAGGTTATCAGGAGGGGATAGATAATTCTGTAATAGACAAGCTTGAAAAAGCGTATTCTGAGAAAGACAAACAAAAGCTAAAAGAGGCTTGTGAGGAATTTGAAGCTGTCATGCTGTCGGCCATTTTTAAGCAGATGCAAAAGTCAATTCCCAAAGGTGGTCTTTTTCAAGAAAGTATTGCAGATGATATTTTTAACGACATGTTTGTTGACGAGGTTTCAAAAAAGGCTTCAAAACAAGGTGGAATAGGTCTTTCCAAGCTTTTGTATGATTCGATGATAAAAAAGATTGAAAATGAATATAAATTCAAAGGAGAATAAAAACAGCCGGCAAATTTTGCTGGCTTATTTTTTTGCTTTGTTGAAAATTGAAACTAATAGGTGTAAAATATATTTAAAAACACACAAAAGCAAAAAATTTTTCTTAATCCCAATTTTTTAACCGTTTTCATCTTGGCATTTTAGTTGGGATTTGTGCAAAATGGAATTTAAACAAGGGGGCGCAGTAGAAGATGTATAAATTTATATTCTCAGCATTTGGAGATGAGATAGCAAGCAATCTGGATGAGCAAATAGAGGTTTTGAAAAAGCATGGTATTGAATACTTAGAGTTTCGGTCTGCAAATGGTAAAAGCGTTGCTGACTATACTGAAAATGAAGCAAAGGAGGTTTTAAAAAAGTTAAAAAACAGTGGTATAAAGGTTTCAGCAATAGGGTCTCCAATCGGCAAGGTTGACGTAAACTGCGACTTCGAAAAGTATCTTGAGCTTTTCAAGCACATCGTTGAGCTTGCTCACATCCTTGAGACAAGGTACATACGCATCTTTTCGTTTTATGTTCCAGAGGGTGAAGAAGAAAAGTACACAGATGTCGTCATAGAGAGGATTTCAAAGTTTACTGAGATTGCTAAGAGAGAAAATCTTGTTCTTCTTCACGAGAACGAAAAGGAGATATATGGAAGCAATGCCGAAAGGTGTTTTAAAATCCTCTCCACAATCAACTCACCCAATTTGAGAGCAACATTTGACCCGGCAAATTTTGTCCAGTGCAAAGTAGAGGTCTATCCACACGCATTTGAGCTTTTAAAAGATTATATTGAGTACGTGCACATAAAAGATGCAAAATTTTCAGACGGGAGCGTCACCGTTGCAGGTGAGGGTGATGGAAGGGTAAAAGATGTGATAGCAGCACTAAAGAGGAGAGGTTTTTGCGGCTTTTTGTCGATAGAGCCTCATCTTAACAATAACCTTCCTGGTGGTGGACCTGAAAACTTTGCAAGGGCTTATAGAGCAATTAAAAAGATTATAGATGAGGAAGGAGAGATTTAAAAAAAATGTCAAAGCTTAAGTTTGGCATTGTTGGTTGTGGGGTTATATCAAAGACGCATGCGACTGCTATCTCAGCTCTTTCAAGCGATGCAGAGCTTGTTGCTGTGTGCGACGTCATAGAAGACAGAGCCAGAAAACTTGCTCAAGATTTTGGTGTAAAAAAGATATATACTGACTATGAAAAGATGCTTCTTGATCCTGAGATTGATGTTATCTCTGTCTGCACACCCTCTGGTATGCATGCTGACATGGCAGTCTTGGCAGCAGACGCAAAAAAACATGTGATTATTGAAAAGCCAATGGATATAACATTGTCTAAAGCTGACAGAATAATAGAAGCTCAAAACAGGAACAATGTGGTGATTTCTATAATTTCACAGCACAGATACAGTGATTGTATGCAACTTTTAAAAAGGCTAATGAACGAAGGAAAGTTTGGAAACATTGTTTTAGCAACAAGCTATACTAAATGGTACAGGTCTCAGGAATATTATGACAGCGGTAGCTGGCGAGGGACATGGAACTTGGATGGTGGCGGTGCGCTCATGAACCAGTCTATACACTACATAGATATGATTCAGTGGATTGTTGGAAAGGTTGTGGAGGTTTTTGCATACTGCACAACAAGGGCACATAGGCGAATAGAGGTTGAAGATGGAGCTGTTGCAGTGGTCAAGTTTGAAAATGGTGCAATTGGCGAAATAGTTGGAACAACAAGTGCATATCCAGGTTTTGAAACAAGGCTTGAGATTTTTGGTGAACATGGTTCTGCAATTGCTATTAACACCCAGCTTGAAAGTCTTTACTTCAAAGATGGGTCTGAGAAGGAGTATTTGGAGAGTTACAAAAAAGAGGACAGAGGTCCTGTTGGTGCATCTTCTGCTGCCATCAAAGAAGAAGGACATGTAAGACAGTACAGAGATGTAATAAATGCTATAAAAACCGGGACAAAACCACTTATCCCTGCTGAGGAAGGAAGACATCCTGTTGAAATAATACTTGCCATTTACCTCTCAAGCCTGACAGGGAAACCTGTAAAGCTCCCTCTTGAAAGTGACGATGAGGTCTTAAAGGAGATTGAAAAGATAAAAGGTAAAGGATTCTAAATAGGGAAAATAGGGGGCTTGCACAGAATTTGTGCTAAAAGCCCCTTGATTGTTCTTATCTTATCTATGTTTGAAAGGCTTTTTTACTTTACATAATTTTTCGTTAAAAAGTCTAAGCTGAGTCTCAAACTTTCAAAAGGACTTCTTTGACAGATATCCTGCTCAATTATATACCACTGAACACCTGCATCAATACAGGCTTCTATTATTCCATCCCAGTCTAAATTTCCAAAACCCACCTCAAACATGCCTTGCTTAAAATCTTCAAGCATTCCCATGTCTTTTAAATGAACAAGTGGAATTCGACCTTTTAGTTTTCGTATCCACTTTTCAGGACTTGCTCCAGCAAATTGAACCCAGTAAGTGTCAATTTCAAACATTAAAAGCTGTGGGTCTGAATTTTCAATCAAAATCTCAAGCCATGTTTTACTATTATATCTTTTAAACTCAAAACTATGGTTGTGATAAGAAAGCGATATATTTTCTTCTTTTAACTTTTTTCCAATTTCATTGCACTCTTTTGCAAATTCAAGTGCTCCTTCAAAACTTCTAAATTCGTTTGGAGCAGATGGGATTGCAATATGATAGCAGCCTAATATCTTATGCTCTTCGATTACAGATTCAATTTCGTTTTTCAGCCTTTCAAAAGGGGTATGTGTTGCACAAACTGTTAAGGAAAATTCATTTAACATGTTTTTTAGCTTATAGGTGTCAATCTTAGCCATACCTGAGATTTGTACAGCTCTAAAACCAATTTCGCTAACCTTTTTTAAAGTATTGTATATATCTTCTTCAGTTTTTAAAAACTCGCGCAGCGTGAAAAGCTGAGCTGCTATTTGTTCTTGCTTCATTTGAATTTAACACCACTTTTCTTTTGTTTGTAATAAAATTTACCTAATTATATCACAAAACTTTACTCTTTAATAGCCCCAATCATAACACCTTTGACGAAATACTTTTGCAAAAATGGATATATACAAAGTATCGGCACTGTGGCAACAACTATCGCCGCATACTTTATAAGCTCTGTTATCGCAAACCTATCCGACGCATCCGATATCCCTGTTGTCATGTTTTCTGTGCTGTTCATAATCAGTATCTCCCTTAAAACAAGCTGAAGTGGATACAGTTCCCTACTTCGAAGATAAATTATCGCATTGAAAAATGCATTCCAGTGTCCAACAGCATAAAACAAAATCATTACCGCTATCATCGGCATCGCCAAAGGTATCATTATCCTGAACAGTATTGTCCAGTCCCCCGCTCCGTCTATTCTCGCTGACTCCTCTAAACTGTCTGGCACAGCATGAAAACCCGTCCTCATTATGATAAGGTTTGTTGTCGAAATTGCGCCAGGTATTATCATCGCCCACATTGTATCTATCATACCAAGGGATTGCACAAGCAAATATGTGGGTATCATTCCACCGCTAAAATACATTGTGAATGCTATGAAAAACATTATTGGGTTTTTGAGTTTCAAATTCTTCCTTGAAAGCACATACCCGCCCATTGTTGTAAGCAAGATATTTATCGCTGTTCCAAGCACAACGTATATAAGTGTGTTTCTATACCCTATCCAAATCATTGGGTAGCTTAAAAGCAGCTTATATGCTTCTGTTGAAAAATCTAAAGGTCTTAAAAGTGGACCTCTGTACGCCATAAGCTTGATAGGATTGCTAAACGAAGCAAATACAACATACAGCATGGGATATAGCATTGTAAAACACAAAAGCCCTAAGAATATATAGTTAAATACATCAAATATTATCTCACCTGCGCTCTTTCTAATCTTCATCTTGCATACTCACCTCTTTTCAATCTACCACAGTGATGTTTCTGTCAGCTTCTTTGCTATCTTGTTCGAAAATACTACAAGCAAAAAGTTTATAACAGAGTTAAAAAGACCAACAGCTGCACCATAGCTATAGTCCATCTCTAAAAGACCTTTTCTGTAAACATATGTTGAAATGACATCTGCTGTTTCATAAGTGAGTGGGTTGTACATCAAGTACACCTTTTCAAACCCAACGTTCATCATATGACCAACCCTGAGAAGGAACATAATAACTATTGTGGGTAAGATTCCAGGTATTGTGACGTAAAGAGCCTGTTTAAACCTTCCAGCACCATCTATCAAAGCTGCTTCGTATAGCTGTGGATCTATGTTAGAGATTGCCGCTAAGTAAACAATTGACCCCCAGCCAAGGTTTTGCCATATCCCTGAACCAACATAAAGAGGTCTGAACCAGCCTGGCTCTGTCATAAATGAGATTGGCTCGCTAACAAGTCCAATAGATTTTAGAATCTGGTTTATAAGACCGTCTCTTGAAAAAAAGTCCATGATCATACCCACAATAACAACAGTTGAGATAAAGTGAGGCATGTAGCTGACAGTTTGTAATGTCCTTTTGTAGATGCTATTTTTGATTTCATTAAGTAGTAAGGCAAATATTATTGGGGCAGGGAAACCGAATATCAAGTCGTATACGTTGATTAAGATTGTGTTTCTTATGATTCTCCAGACATAGTAGCTATCGTAAACAAAAAATTCTCTGAACTTCTCAAGTCCTACCCACTGGCTTCCCCAGATACCTTTTGCAGGAGTAAAGTCTTTGAAGGCTATCTGAAGCCCGTACATTGGTATGTAGTGAAAGATAAAATAATAAGCAACAATAGGAAGTACCATTAAATACAAATTTTTGTTTCTAATCAGGTCTTTTTTCAGCTCTTGCCATCTATTTGGTGTATAAGGTTTTGATAGACTTTTCTCCATAACTTAGAAATCCTCCTTTTGAGAAGAAATTTTGTATTTTGACTTGATGGGAAAAAGAGCCTTGCAACAAAGACCGTATTTGTATTTAGCCTTATTGCAAGGCTCTTTTAAATTACTCATTATCTTGTGAAAAATTATTTTCTCTTCTTGTATCTCTCATAAGCTGCTTGATATATCTTGATTGCTTGATCAATGTTCATTCTCTTTAAAGTTTTTACAAAGGCATCAACATTTGTGGATTTTCCTGTCATGAGCTTTAAAAACATTTCGTCATAATAGGTATTTACAGTGTTCATAATGTTTGCAAGCCTCTTTGATTCATCATCAGTGAAAGAAAGTGGTGGTAAAACTCTATCATTTTTGACCTGACCCCATTTTTCAACAGCTTCTTTTTGTTGAGGATACATCATTTGAATTTGATAATAATATTCATCAGCCTGAGCAAATGGTCCGCTAATAGATGCACGAGCATATTTTGCTAAAGCTTCAGCTGCAGACAAGCCTTTGGGATTCTTTAATATTTCATCAGTATAATATACTTTTCCGTTTTTTACAACATATGACTTCCCTTCAACACCATAGTTAAATGCAGCGAATCCTTCTTTGCTGTAACCCCAATCGAGAACTTTCATAGCAGTTGGGATGTCTTTACAAGCTGTTGTGATTGCAGCACTTGTTCTTGAGAATAAGGACTCTGCCTGGCCAAGCAATGGATAATCTCCTTTTTTGAGCACAGGGAACTTTGTAGCAATGACATCTTTTTTGAGATTTAGGAAGAACCCCATGTCACCACTGAGCAATCCTATCCATGAACCAATTATATCGTTTTGAACATTTGCTTTAATAACTTTTTGATTCATTGTTAGAATATCTGGGTCAATGAGACCTTCTTTCCACCACTTTTGCAATGTTGCAACAAATTCTTTAAACTGGGGTTCTAATGGACCGAATTTGACCCTGCCATTTACTTGGAAGAAGTCTGTTTTAATTCCCCATGCGCCAACTAAGAATGATGAATAGTCAAATGCATATCTTGGATTTGAAGCATTTCTCAAAATTGAAAAGCCTCTTTCATCCTTTTTACCATTGCCATTAGGGTCTTTTGTAACAAAAGCTTTAAGGACCTTATACCAATCATCAACAGTTTCTGGTTCTTTTAATCCTAATTTTTTAAGCCAGTCAGCTCTTATTTGAGGGCCATAGTATACACATGCAATCTTTGGATTTGTACCTCTTAATGCCGGGAATCCGTAAATGTCGCCATCATCTGTTACTATTAATTTTTTAATGTCTGGATGTTGCTGCAGATACTTGTTGAGATTTGGAGCATATTTTGGAATGTAGTCGTTAAGTCTAATGATAATTTTGTCAAGCATTGCTTTAACAGGACCACCTGGGTAGTTGTCAATCCAGTTCCACTCAATTATATCTGTAAGCTGCCTTGATGCAACCATTAGGTTAAACTGGTCTGTTTCGCCGCCAACAGGTGGATGTTTGAATACAAGTTTTACTCCTAATTTTTTCTGCAACAATTGATAAGCTGCAATTTGAGAATAACTGTTGTATGATGTAGCTACTTTCGGGTCAAGTCTTACAAAGTAAGTAAGTGTTGTAGTTGATTTTGCATATGCAACCGATGGGGACGAAACAAATGAAGGAAATATAGAACTGAATACAAAAACAATTGCGATTGCCAACAGAGAAATACGGTTACCTAATTTAACCCTTCTCATCAACTAAAACCTCCTTTAACATTAAGTTTTGTTTTGCCCAAATCAAAAATGACACCCAACTTACAGCTCTAATTATATATGCACATTGCATAAAGTATAAAGAGGAAAATGTTAAGGTTATAGTGACTATATTAATATTCTTAAAAAAATACACGTTTCTTTATATTTTCTTCTTAACTCCATTGCTTTTGAAAAGTGCTTATATTATAATTGAAATTGCCCAAAATTAGTCTTTTTAAGCCTTATAAAATTGAGGAGGATTGATTAATGTTTAAAAAGGCTCTATGGAGATTTGTTTTTTCATACCTTATAATATTTGTGGTTCCTCTTTTAATAGGAATCGGTGCGTACTTTAATGTAAAGCAAATTATGTTACTGAGTTTATATAGATACAACAAAACTGCCTTAAATCAGCTAAAGGATAAGATGGAAAATGAAGTGATGGGACCTGTTGAGTCCTTGGCTGATTGGATTAATCTAAACCCCTACTACTTTATTTTTTTACCTGAAGCAAGTGAAGCTTTGGACAGCAACGATAGACTTTTGAACATTCGGAACCTTTGCAGAGAGATTTCTTCACAAACGTATAAAAATTCTTACATATTAGACGCCTTTATATACATAGATTCACAAAATCTGATAATAGGACCATCATATACTACAACGCCTTACAACTACTATACATATGTTTACCGACCACTTAATCTCAATTATGATAAGTGGAAAGAACTTTTAAATGGAGAATATCAACTAAAATATATCCCTTCTTTTAAAGTCAAAGCGGATTACAAGGAAATGCAGACAATTTTATTTGCCAATACTCTATCAAGATGGAATATCAATGGTAAGAACGCTAATGTGTTTGTAATAATTGATCAGTCAAAGATTATAAGCTTGATGAAAGAAATAATAAGTTATCCTAAGGGAATTATATGGATATTAGATAGGGACAATAACCAGATTCTGCAGGTAGCTTCAAATAAAGAAGACAATATTAGTCTTCCACGACTTAACTTTTCAATTTATAGAGACTTTAATATAAAAGAACTGAAAATTAACAATGAGAAATGGATTGTATATTATATAGTTTCGCCAACTTATGGATGGAAATACATATCTATGGTTCCAGTCAACAATTTCTTCGAAGAGATAAGAAGAATCAGAAATTTCAGTCTTCTTTTGCTTGGTCTTATGAGCATTGCAGGAAGCATTTTGATCTTTTTCTTCAGTCTTCAAAATTATAGACCACTAAGTGAAATAAAGAATTTACTTCAATCAAGACATACAGAGCCAACTCAAAAAAATAAAAGTGAATACGAAGTGATTAGGGAACTTGTCCAGATAGCTCTTACAAAAGAAGATGAGCTAAAAAATCAGATTTTACGATTTACTCCAATTATAAAAAACAACCTTTTATTTCAATTATTAACAGGAAATCTAACACAAAAAGAGATTGGCGAAATTGAGTTAAGAACATTGGGTTTGGAAAATCCAAATGACAATTTTATTGTGGCTGTTCTTGAGGTGGATGATTGTTCTGGATTTATTAAGGAAGAAACTGAACAAGAGTATGCCCTGGCTACTTTTGTAATTACAAACGTCCTCAATGAGCTTCTGGTAAACAATGGTATTAGGTATTGGGAGATTTTTATGTCAAAAACCAAAATAAGTCTGATTATAGAAACCAGTTCAGACGAAAGAGAATTTATTTTGAAATTATCCCATATATTTGAAACAATGATAGATTTTCTTGAAAAGAATTTTGCGATATATATTTCTGTGGGAATTAGTAATATTCAAAAAGGAATAGGAAATATTAAATCTGCTTATGAACAGGCAGAAAAGGTTTTAAACTTAAAGTTTACAAAACCAAATTTAAAAGTGTTCAGTTTTATGCAACTTCACAAAGATGTAATACAGCAGGGCGAATTTTTACCAAAGGATATTGAAAATAGACTTACAAATTCTATTAAGGATGCAGCAGGTGAGAAGGTTGAGAAGATTTTAGATGAAGTATTAGAATATATTACTAACTTGGCATCCCCCCATCTTGGCAAAATGATATTTGTGTATTTGTATGGCCTGTACTATCAAATTCTAAATAGTGTACCAAATGAACTTAACGAAAAGTTAAAACCTCAGCCAGAAGAAGTGATGAAACTAATTCTTGAAGAAAAAAATCCAAAGAAGATCTTTTCGTGTATAAAAGAGGACTTTTTAAATCTTACAAGAAGTGTTATAGCAAATAGGCAAAAGGGCGGAAATGACCTGATTGGCAGTATATTGGAATTTATTGAAAAAGAATTTACAAACCCTGATATTTCGTTATCAGCGATTGCTGAAAAGTTTGACATCACTCCGCAATATCTTTCTGCAATTTTCAAAGAGAAGACGGGGCAAAACCTTAGCGACTATATATTAAATCTCAGGATGAATCGTGCTAAAGAACTGTTGCTTTCGACAAACTATTCAGTGACACAAATTGCAAAGTTGATTGGCTACACAGAAGTAAGTGGTTTCACGAAAGCATTTAAGAAGGTTGAAGGAGTCTCACCAAACAAGTTCAGAGAAATAAATAAAGCATGAATAAAAAAGAGCGGGAGGGAAAAAGAAAGCCCAACCGCTCAATTTTATTATTTAATTATTGCCTGTAATTTCATAAGTCTTTTATCTCTATCTTTCACAAATCTTACTATACCTTCATAGAGGTTATCAACATCTAAATGAGCTTCTTTTAAAACTTCATCAACTGTTCCACCTGTTCGCCACCTGTCATCCCAGTCGCTTGAAAGTGAGTACTCTTCGGACACTTTTGAAAATATCCACTCATGCATGAGCTTTTTGCTCTCGTTTGTGATTACCATGGAGTCCATCCAGTCTTCAAGTGGCAGCACTTTGTTTCTGTATTCATCTTCCTGCATCATAAAAAGTTCATAACTTGGTGCGGCAATTATCTTGAGGTTAAAATCTTTTCTGAGCTGAGGTAAAAGCTTTATTAAATTATAGGTTGTGCTTGTGCCCCTGACAATTATTGTTCCATCCTTTCTCCTATTTGGGTCAAAATCATTTATGATATAAGCTCCCTTTGCAGCTTCAAAATGAGATGGAATACCAAGTGCCTGCCTGTCTGGGACTTCGATAGGTGGTCTTGTAAGATGCAGGGCAATAATATTTATGTCAGTTGCAAGTGCAGCTGCAAGCAAGACCGGCACTTCATTGTGTTCCCATGGATAGAGATTTATAATCTTACCTTTTGGCAAAAGCTGTAAAACTCCTGGCTCAAATATACCAAAGTGTGTTCTTGAATCTTCAGCAGTCTCTGGTCCAGAGTGGCCGGCAACGCAGATGACCTTGCCAAACTTTATTGGAGAGTCCTGTGCCATCTGTGAAAAAAGCCTTATTGCGCCATATTTGAGATACATAAACGAACCATATGTTGATGTTATAGCCCAAAAACCATTAAAATCTTCATATGGATTTTCACTCAAATTTACAGTTGCCAAACCTGCACACACACCGGCATTTAAGAACTCTGTAATTGCAGATGGCAAGATTGCTCCATTTACATTTTTCTCCCTGTCATACACTCCAAATCCACCAAAGTCGTCTTTTCCAAGTCCAAACCCGTGAAGGTTTGTGGACTCTGTAAGGTCAGCAGATGTTGCAATCACAAGAGGTCTTCCATATTTTCTGCCGACCACACCGTTTATATACATTCCCCATTTTGCTAAAGCTGCTCTGTTTGGAACATTTTCGCCTGGTTTTGCAAAAAGCCAGTCAGGATAATTTTTGTAATCATAAATGGCTGGGTCTTTATATGGATTTTGGTTTAGAACAAATGTTGAAGGTGCTTCTTTTGGCAGAGCTTCTGCAATTTCAACAAGTGTGTCTGTGATATACTTTAAAAGCTC
Organism: Caldicellulosiruptor changbaiensis; assembly: GCF_003999255.1. Classification (GTDB taxonomy): domain Bacteria; phylum Bacillota; class Thermoanaerobacteria; order Caldicellulosiruptorales; family Caldicellulosiruptoraceae; genus Caldicellulosiruptor; species Caldicellulosiruptor changbaiensis. The sequence continues at coordinate 2,488,709 of NZ_CP034791.1, read as the reverse complement.
TTCATCTGATGTAAGTACCCTGTTTATAATCTTGAGGTTTTCTTCCCATTGTTTTCTCTCTTCGTCCGGGTCAGATGGCGCAGGCTTTCCAAAACCTACAAACTCAACCCCGTACTTTTCCATGAAAGGTTTTCTTGTCTCCCAGAAAATCTCTGAGTTTTTCTTGTGTGGCACACCGTGAGATTTGTTGTCATACACGCCATACTCATATCCTTTTTTGGTCTTAAACCACATAAGATTAGGAATATTCTCATTTGCTTCTTCAACTGCTCTTTTGATTGTAGAGTAGACATCCTGCCAGCTATGACCGTTCATTGTTCCATAAACCTTCCAGCCATGGGCAGAAAACCAGTCGTCAGGTGTACCATACACAACAGAAGAAAAAGGCCTATCATCTATTCCAAAATCGTTCCAGTCCAAAAGCCAGAAAAGGTTTCCAAGCCCGTAAGCCCATGCACCATTTTGAGACTCATGAGTTACGCCGGCTGTCAGCGCTCCTTCGCCTTCAATCAAGAATACCTTGACGTTTTGAAGCCCAGCTTTTTTGAGAGCGAGTGCCTGACCAACAGATGCTGGAAGACCATGAGCAGAAGGTCCTGTGTTGAATTTCAAAAGCAGTGTCTTTCCGCTTGACTCGGCATGACCGGGTAAGCCTTTATTGTGTCTGAAGGTTAATAAGTCATAATATCTTACAAGTTTGTCTTCATCAATTAAATATTTTGTATCTTTTGTTTGCCTGTACATTTCATCAAAAGCATCCCCAATGACAGCAAAGAGTGAGTAGATTATTGGTATGGTGTGCCCAGCAGAAAGAATTAGTCTGTCGTTGAATCTGAGTTCTGGTTTTCTGATATCATATATCATCTTTTTACCAAACAAAAGAGCGATTAACATATGCGCCTTTGAGTGAGAACCACCAGGATGTCCACTTTGCCTGTAATTCAGGGTAAAATCAAGATACTGATAAGTTATGTCTTTAATCTTTTCCCAGAGCTGAAATTCTCTCTCCATTTTTAACCTCCTACAAAACTATTCAACACTTTTGCGGTTTTGAGTTTAATTATACCACAAAAAATGATAAAATAAAGTGGGTTATTTTAAATTTGATATGAAAGTTTTATGATAATTGTTTAACAATATGTTGTTATTTTGAACGAATTTAGAGTTTAAAACCATAAAAATAATTAAAAATCCTAATATGCAATATTGGAATCTTATTTAATTATGTTGACTTTTTAACACTGAGCGTTTACAATTAAATTTAGTCTACCTAATGGTTTTTTAATGGTATAATATTTTGAAAATCGTACTGATTTTTTGTCTGAAACTTTTAAAGGGGGTCAAAATGTTGCTGCATACATTTGTCAATGCCATTCAGGGAGTACTGGTAATTTTATTTGTGCTTATGCTTGGATATTTTCTTGCAAAGTACAGGTGGTTTGACTCAAAAGTATCAGACCTTTTTGCAAAGGTTGTTGTAAATGTGTCGCTGCCACTTTATATGATAGCAAACCTCACTTCAACCTTTACAAAAAGTGAACTTGAACATTCAGCAAAAGGGCTTTTGATTCCATTTTTATCAATCCTGCTTTCTTATAGTGTGGCTGTGATGCTTGCAAGGGTTGCAAATGTAAAGGCTCACAGGAGGGGCCTTTTTGCAGCTATATTTTCGCTTTCGAATTCAATTTTTGTGGGACTTCCTATGTCTCTTGCACTCTTCGGAGATGTCGCAACACCTTATACACTGCTGTATTACATGGCAAACACTACAATATGGTGGACATTGGGCGTTTATGGAATTATCAGGGACAACAGAGAAGAAAACCAGAAGGTTTTGAGCATAGATACTGTAAAACGCATATTTAACCCACCTTTGATTGGTTTTTTGATAGGAGTTGTGCTTGTACTTTTGCAGATAAAACTTCCAAAGTTTATATTTGACAGTTTTAAAATGGTAGGAGGGCTTACCACCCCCCTTTCCATCTTCTGTGTTGGGATAACAATGTATGAGATGGGATTTAAAAATTTTAGATTTGACAAAGATAGCATGTTAGTATTTTTAGGTAGATTCATTGTTACACCTTTTATAACGTGGCTTTTGGCTCATTTTATACCTGTACCTAAACTCATGCGAGATGTGTTTATCATAATGTCTGCAATGCCTGTGATGGTAAATTCAGCTATAATTTCAAGAGTATATAATGGCGACTACGAATTTGCAACTGCTATGATTACATATTCCACTGTGTTTTCGGTTGTAATAATGCCGTTTTTGATGGTGCTGATTAAGATTATTTAGTTTTCTCAAGGTTCCTTTTCTTAAAAGTAGTTATAAATACGATTGTGGCCAAAGCTATAGTAACCAGACCGGATATATAAAACCCAGCCCAGGGAGAGATTTTTTGCGAAATTGTTCCTGTAAATAGATTACCAATCGGTGTTGTTCCAGCATTGCAAAGAAAGTAAATACTCAGTACCCTTGCTCTGAAGTCATCGCTTGATGAAAGCTGCAAAAGAGCGTTTGCGCTTGTGTTAAAGCTTATTGCAAGAAGCCCTACAAGCACAAATAGCACGCAAGCAACTTTATAGCTTTTGTTTATTCCCAAAAGAATGTAAACCAGTGAAACAGAAAGAATGAATTTGAAAAGAAGATTTAGATTAATCTTTTCCTTTCTTCTTGTAGCTGTCAAAAATGCGCCTATAAGTGATCCAATTCCCATCGATGACATTAAAAGTCCAAAACCTGTTTCATTTCTGCCCAGAGCAAGTTTTGTATACACAGGGATAAGAACGTTAAAATTGAGTATGAATGTGCCCATGATTAAAACAAGCGATATTGTTTTCAGAAGTACTTTGGTCTTATACACATACTTGAGCCCTTCTATCACCTCTGCAAAAACACTTTTACCATTTTCCTCTTTTTGAGGCTCTTTGGCGTCAATCATAAATACGCCTATAATGACTGGCACAAAACTTATAGCGTTTGCCAAAAAACACATTTCAATTCCAACTGTTGAGATTACCAAGCTTGCGGTAGCAGGGCCTATGATTCTTGCAAGGTTGAAAATCATAGAGTTAAGACCAACTGCGTTTGGCAAGTCCTCTTTTCCAACAAGAGTTATCATGTAGGACTGCCTGGCGGGATTATCAAATGTTGTAACAAGACCTCTCATCAGTGCTAAAACTACTAAGTGCCAGTACCGAACAACACGTGTGTATGTAATCAAAAACAGAAGGAAGGCAAATATTAAAAGAAGACTTTGGGTGATCAAAATTACTCTTTTTTTCTGCTTTCTGTCCAAGATTGCACCGGCAAAAAGGGAAAGAATCATAACAGGGACCTGCTCTATAGCTGTGACAATACTTAAAAGCAGTGCTGAATTTGTAAGCTCTAAGGCCAGCCACTGCATTGCCATGTTCTGCATCCAAGAACCAATCACCGATATTGCCTGCCCAAACCAGTAATACCTATAGTTTTTGTGCCGGAGGGCTCTGAAAGGTCCTGACGTTAAAACAAGTTGCATCCATTTTCCACCTTCTTGTAGATATTATGAGGAATATGTTTGATTCTTGTGGGAAAAAGTCTCACACTCCTTTTGATATTAAATTTTAATATAACACCTCTTGAAATTATTATAACATCTGAACTAATCACAATCAAATTGGCTTTTTAAAAATGGTTAATATGCACAAATTTAATTGGGTATTATGCACAAAGACAGGTTTTTGGGTAAGAAGTCAAGAGGAATTCAATAGCAATATGTAGAGAAATATTGTGTTATTGTGTTGAATAGTTTTGATATTGAGGATAAAATAGATATATGAAATTTTAAAAAGTGGGAGAGTGTTTCTTATGATATTGAAATTCAATTTTGAGCCCATTGTAAAAAATGATTTTATAAATGTCAGTGGTAGCACGCTCTACAATAGAGAACAGGGCTATGGTTTTGAAACGTTTAAGTTTAGAGTGGATGTTCCAAACGGCAACTATGATATTAAGCTTGCGCTCAGAAATTTCAAAAAAGATGTTACAAGTGCGACCGTAATGGTTTTTCCAAGAAGACTTATGATAAAGGACGCACAAATTAAAAGGGGAGATATATATGAAGAGGAGTTTACAGTGAATGTGAAGAATGAAAAAATAATTTTTGAAATTGAAACTGATGGGGCTGAGGTTTGTAGTATAGAAGTTAAAGAAGCCCAAAATCCGATTGTTATTTATCTTGCGGGAGACTCTACTGTGTGCGACCAGGAAAATTTGCCTTATGCTGGCTGGGGTCAGGCGCTTGGCTGCTTTTTTAAAAAAGGAGTTTCAATTTCCAATCATGCCTACTCTGGAAGATCCTCTAAAAGCTTCATCGAAGAAGGAAGGCTGACAAAAATACTTGAGAATATAAAAGAGGGTGATTATCTTTTCATCCAGTTTGGTCACAACGACCAGAAGGATGATAAAAGACATACTGAGGCAAATACTACATTTAAAATAATGCTAAAGGTTTATATAGATGAGGCACGAAAAAGAGGAGCTGTGCCGGTTTTAGTGACACCTGTTGCACGAAGACATTTTGATGAAAATGGGAAAATTGTTGGTAGCGGACTTCATTTTGATTATCCCAAGGCTATGAGGGAGTTGGCAGAGGAAGAAAATGTTTTTCTGATTGATTTGCTTCAAATGAGTTCCCAGCTTTTTGAAAAACTTGGGGTTGAAGAGTCAAAAAAGCTCTTTGTCCATGCAAAGCCGGGAGAGTATCCCCAGTTTCCTGAGGGTGTAGAAGACAATACGCACTTTAATATGTATGGGGCATATGAGATTGCAAAGCTTGTGGTTGAGGGGATAAGGAAAGTAAATTTGAAACTCAAAGAGTACTTGAGATAAGAAGTTTATTCTTAATGCCTGGAAAGTTTTCTACGGCAGCTTTTTTGTCTTTAAAATAAATGTTCACATTGTTATTTTTCGAACATAGGTATATAATAGATAAAGTAATAAATCACTTTCATATGAAAGGGGGACGAGAATGGGAAAACTTTTTGGGACAGATGGTGTGAGAGGCGTTGCAAATAAAGAACTTACATGCGAACTTGCGTTTGACTTAGGAAGAGCTGGAGCGTATGTGCTCACTGAAACCAAGCAAAAGCCCAAAATTTTAATCGGCAAGGACACAAGAATCTCATGTGATATGCTGGAAGCTGCCCTTTGTGCCGGACTTACATCTGTCGGAGCAGATGTATACTTGGCAGGAGTTGTTACAACACCTGCAATAGCTCACTTGGTAAAATCCCACGGGTTTGATGCAGGGATTATGATCTCCGCATCACACAATCCTTATGAATTCAACGGTATTAAGTTTTTTAATTCTCAGGGCTTCAAGCTTTCTGACCAGATTGAAGAAAAAATTGAGGACATTATTTTAAACAAAAAATGGGATGAGGTTCCACACGCTCAATTTGATGCGATAGGAAGAGTAAATAGGGTTGACCTTAAAAAAGACTATCAAGATTACTTAAAGTCAACGTTAAATGGTGCAAACTTCAAAGGGCTTAAAATTATCATTGACTGTGCAAATGGTGCAGCATATAAAATTGCTCCAGAGGTTTTTGAAGAGCTTGGAGCAGAGGTCGTGGCAATAAACAACCAGCCAGATGGTACAAACATCAACAAAGAGTGTGGCTCTACACATCTTAAAATGCTACAGCAAGAAGTTGTTAAAAACAAAGCTGACTTTGGCATTGCATATGATGGTGATGCAGACAGGACGCTTTTTGTTGATGAAGAGGGCAATATTGTTGATGGCGACAAAATAATGCTTCTTTTGGCACAAAATTTAAAACAGCAGGGAAGACTAAGTCGCAACACCTTGGTTGTGACAGTTATGAGCAACATGGGACTTTTTGTTGCAGCAAAAGAACTTGGCATCAACCTCGAAGTTACAAAAGTTGGAGACAGGTATGTTCTTGAAAAGATGCTTGAGGGCGGCTATAGTATTGGCGGCGAGCAGTCAGGCCACATAATACTTTTGGACTTTGCAACAACAGGCGATGGAATTTTAACCAGCCTTCAACTAACAAAGCTTATTAGAGAAAGTGGTAAGAAGCTTTCTGACCTTGCAAAGATCATGAGGGTATATCCTCAAGTGCTTGTAAACGCTAAGGTTGAAAATGGCAAGAAAGACCTTTATTCAAAAGACCCTGTAATTTTAGAGGCAATCAAAAAGGTTGAAGAAAAGTTAAACGGTAAAGGAAGAGTCTTGATAAGACCCTCTGGCACAGAGCCTTTAATCAGGGTAATGATTGAAGGCGAGGATTATGAAGAGATTAAAAAAGATGCGGAGGCTCTTGCAAGCTTGATTGAGTCAAGGATTTCATAAAACTTTCTAAGCCAAGTTAAAGAGGCCTTTTTTAACAAAAGGCTTTTTCAAAGCGCCAGGACCTCTGGAAATTATAGCGCTATTGCCTTTGCGCATTTTTCCAGAGGTTGACGAGGACTGGGGAGAATCGAGGTTTTCGGCGGGTGCCCCAGCGGGGTTTTGCCTTTTTCCCTCGTAACTTTCTGCTACAAACCCCGGAAGGCAACTTCTGGGACAAAGGCAGGAAGAAAAAAGGCTTACATCCTTGTATTTGCTATGAGAAAATAGCAGCTTGGAAATTAAATATAAAGCTCAAGAGGAGGACAAAAACAATGTGCGGAATTGTTGGCTATGTTGGCACAAAAAACTGTGTCCCTATTTTGCTCTCTGGACTTAAAAGACTTGAGTACAGAGGATACGACTCTGCCGGTGTGGCAGTTATCGATATAGATAAATCAAAGATTGACATAGTAAAGACAAAAGGAAGACTTACTGTTTTGGAAGAGAAGCTAAATCAGAATCCCATTGAAGGTTTTGTTGGGATTGGTCATACAAGATGGGCAACACACGGTGAGCCGTCTTATGAAAATTCGCACCCCCATGTGAGTCAAAGCGGCAAGATTGCAATTGTTCACAACGGAATCATTGAGAACTATTTGAAGCTGAAGGAATTTCTCATAAAGAAAGGTTACACTTTTGCATCAGATACAGACACTGAGGTTGTTGCTCATCTTATAGAGTATTACTATGACGGTGACATTTTAGATGCATTTATAAAGACCCTTGAAAAGATTCAGGGATCATATGCGCTTGGCGTTCTTTGTCTTGACAGACCGGATATGATACTTGCAGCAAGAAAAGACAGTCCATTAATTGTGGGACTTGGCCAGGGTGAAAACTTCATAGCATCAGATATCCCAGCTATACTGGAGTACACAAGAGATACCTATATTCTTGAAGAAAATGAGATTGCCATTGTGACAAAAGATAAGGTAGAGATTGTAAACACTGAAAAAGAGCCAGTTAAAAAAGAGGTATTTCATGTTACATGGGATGTATCAAGCGCAGAAAAGGGCGGCTATGAACATTTCATGATAAAAGAGATAATGGAGCAGCCCAAGGCTATCAAAGATACCTTGACAGGAAGGCTCCCAGACAGTGGTTTTGAAGTGAACCTTGATGGAATTAAGATTACCAAAGAGGATTTACAAAAACTCAACAAGATATTTATCGTTGCATGTGGTACAGCATACCATGCGGGGATTGTTGGAAAACATGTCATTGAAAAGCTCACAAGAATTCCTGTTGAGGTTGACATAGCAAGTGAGTTCAGATACAGAGACCCAATAGTAGATGAGAATACATTAACAATTGTGATTTCCCAGTCTGGTGAGACAATAGACACACTTGTTGCAATGAGAGAAGCAAAGGCAAAAGATTCAAGAACGCTTGGGATTGTAAATGTTGTTGGGTCATCAATTGCAAGAGAGGTAGATGACTGTCTTTATACATGGGCAGGACCAGAGATTGCGGTTGCATCAACAAAAGCTTACACAACACAGCTAATATGCCTCTATCTTATTGCACTTGACTTTGCGACAAAGCTTGGAACAATTTCCTATGAAGAGTTTGCAAAAATCAGAGATGAAATAAAGAGGCTTCCTGAAAAGGTTGAGTATGTTCTGACACACAGGGAAAATATACAAAAGTATGCGTCTGAGCATTTCAATGCAAAGGACATCTTTTATTTGGGAAGAGGCTTGGACTTTGCAGTTGCAATGGAAGGGTCTTTAAAACTCAAAGAGATTTCGTACATTCACTCAGAAGCATATGCAGCAGGTGAGCTAAAACATGGGACCATTGCACTGATTGAAGACGGAACATTTGTAATTGCGCTGGCAACGCAAGAGAAGCTTTTTGAGAAGATGGTAAGCAATATAAAAGAGGTAAAATCACGTGGTGCTGTTGTACTTTCTGTTGCGCAGGAGGGAAATACCGACATAGAAAATGTATCAGACCATGTTTTGTATATTCCAAGGACACTTGACATTTTAGCACCAGTTTTGACAGTTGTGCCACTGCAGCTTTTTGCATACTACACAGCAGTCCAGAGAGGCTGCGATGTTGACAAGCCAAGGAATTTAGCAAAGAGTGTGACTGTGGAGTGATTTGAAAGTTAAAAGAGGCTGTTCCTAAAAACTTATAGGTTCAGCCTCTTTTATATTACCCTTCTTTTAAAATTAAAAGGATGGTGATTACAGTTGTCAAATAATGATGCCAAAAGTATTCTACATAATTACTGGTCGTTATCTCATTTTAAAATTATAGTGGAAAGTACTGTTATTGGATTTGTGACAGGCATTTTAATTGTTTTGTTTAGACTTGCAATTGAAAAAGTGTTGCAATTTTCACTTTGTTTATATTCTTTCCTGCACATACATCCTTGGTTGATTCCCATATGGAGCGTTTTTCTGATATTATTTGGATTAATCATAGGTTTTATGGTTCAAAAAGAGCCTATGATAGCTGGCAGTGGTATTCCTCAAGTAAAAGGCATTCTGATAAGAAGATTAGAAATGAGTTGGTGGAAAGTTATAATTGGAAAGTTTTTTGGTGCTGTTGTGGGAATTTTAGGGGGGTTATCCTTAGGAAGAGAAGGACCTTCAGTTCAAATTGGTGCTGCAGTTGGACAGGGTTTTGGAAAGTTGATGAAAAGATCCAAACTTGATGAACGACTCTTTATTACATGTGGTGCCAGTGCCGGATTGGCTGCAGCATTTAATGCGCCATTTGCTGGTTTGATGTTTGCACTCGAGGAGATTCACAAGAATTTTTCTCCATTAATTATGGTATATGCCTTAGTTGCTTCTATCGTGGCTGACTTTGTATCTGCAAATTTTTTTGGATTAAGACCTGTCTTTCGATTCAAGGATTTAATTTCATTGCCACTGGACAAATACTTTGTTCTTATAATTTTGGGAATAATAACTGGAATTTTTGGTGTGTTATTTAATAAAGTCTTGTTAGCAACCCAAAAAGCTTATCAAAAGTTAATTTTTATTCCAGCTAATTTGCGACCAATAATTGCTTTTTTGATTGCAGGTTTGGTTGGTTATTCTTTGCCTGATGTTTTAGGAGGGGGACATGATTTAATTAGCAAAGTGGTTACCAGAAATTACAGTATTAGAATGCTGATAATACTGCTGATGGTAAAGTTTCTATTTACAATGATAAGTTATGGGTCATCAACTCCGGGTGGTATTTTCTTACCGTTACTTTCTATTGGAGCTTTAACAGGAGCAATTTATGGAAAAAGTTTGACCATTTTATCTATAATAGATAAACAATACATTACCAATTTGATTATATTTGCAATGGCAGGTTATTTTTCGGCAATAGTAAAAGCACCAGTGACTGGTATCATATTGATAGTAGAGATGACAGGTTCATTTTCTCATCTTTTGTCAGTGAGTATAGTATGTCTGGTAGCATATATTATTTCAGACATTCTTAATTCACGGCCGATTTATGAACAGCTATTAGAAAGAATCCTGAGTAGAAATGTGGGTGTTTACAAAAAGCAACAAGATTCCAAAATTGTTTTAGAATCTTTTGTATGTGTAGGATCTCAAATTGAAAACAAAAAAATAAAAGAAATAAAATGGACAGAAAATACCCTGGTGGTAGCTATAAGACGAGGAGGGAGAGAAATAATTCCCCGTGGAAACACAGAAATTTGGGCTGGTGACTGCTTAGTTTTGCTTGTAAATGAAAACAAAGTAGCAGAAGTAAAGAAATGGTTAGAGAATATGATAGAGGGATGTAAAATGTGAAGAGGCTCTTTTAACAATGGACAATGAGAGGTCTATTTATGAATTTTGCTTTTAAATGTAATAGCGTAATGTTTTATCCCTTAATTTTTTTATATCTTTCTCCCCACTCATACATCGCATCAAGAATAGGTTTTAGACTAAGCCCAAGCTCTGTAAGCGTGTACTCAACCCTTGGTGGAACCTCTGGGTAAACCTTTCTAATAACAAGGCCATCCTTTTCCATTGAACGCAGCTGCTGTGTGAGAACTTTCTGGCTAATGCCATTTATAGATTTTAAAAGCTGGTTAAACCTTTTTGTACCGTGCATGAGCTCTCTCAAAATAAGGATTTTCCATTTACTGCCTATCAAAGCTAGCGTAATTTCCACAGGGCAGAGTGGCATATTATCATTTGAGTTTTTCAAAGTTCATAACTCCTTTTTTACTTTAAGGTTACCTAAAGTATAGTATATCACAAAAAAGTACCTACTTGCAATTATATACTAACAGTAGATAATATATTATTTGTAATCACTGGAAAGGGGGATTTATAAGATGAAGGTAGTAGGTGTTGTTGGCAGTCCACGCAGAGGTGGCAATACAGAAATTTTGGTTGAAAAGGTTCTCAGCGGTGCAAAAGAGGCAGGTGCTGAGGTGGAAGTGTTTAAGTTAAACGAGCTGAATATTCATCCTTGTCAGGGATGTAATTTTTGTCAAGAACATGGCAGGTGTAGGCAGCAGGACGACATGCAAAAAATATATGAGGCGCTGTATTCTGCCAATGCATTGGTTGTTGGCTCTCCAATTTACATGAGCTATGTTACAGCCCAGACCAAGCTTTTTTTAGACAGACTGTATGCTCTTTTAAAGATTGGAGAAGGTTCAAGAATACCTGCTGGTAAAAAGTGTGTTCTTGTATATACTCAAGGTGCTGGCACAGATGGAGAGAAGATAATGAACGACATAGCTGGATTTTTTAAATGGGCATTTAATATGGAGATAAAAGCTATAATAGGTAGTAATAACCTAAATCCTGCAGGCGAAGTGACAAATAGAAAAGAATTACTTGAAAGAGCTTTTGAGGTGGGAAAAGAGATTGTGAAAGGGTAATATAATAAAATTTAAAAATTGAAGATAGAAGTTAATAATTACAGTAAATAATTACAGTAGGGATAAGTGCAATTGTTGAAAATAAAGTGTTCAAATTTCCACTTTTCCATAGATTCTTAGTGTAAAATATTTATAGGATATTGAATGGAAAAAAGCTCCCTCCTCTTGGTAGAAGAGAAAAAATGATGTAGAATATAAGGTTGAAAAAACTAAAGAGAAAAGGAAAAGCAAACCAAAGGAAGGAGCAAAATGACTAAAGATATTGTATCAAAAATAAAAGAACTTTTAAAGACTTTTGAGGACGGATTAGAGAAGATAGTGCGAAGGGAGAAGGATTTAACAGAATATTCAATTGAGCTTAAGAAGCAATTGGACCAGATAGGTAAGGGGATAATAGAGGAGGCATGTAAATTTATAGATGAATCAGTAAAAGAAAACAAAGAAAGGAAGAAGAGGTATAAGGTTGTAAGGAAAGATAAGAGAAGTTTAAGGACAATATTTGGGGATATTGAATATGAGAGGAGGGAGTTAAAATAAAATTGTGTCCACTGTATAATTTAGTATTGAAATAATCATCAAAGGGGGACTACTTAAAATGAATAAAAACGAAATTTTCGAAACTACTAAAAACATGGCCCAAGAAGCAAGTATTAAATATGTATTGCTTCCTGTGATGATCCTAATTGCCCAGCTCTAAAGCAACTACAAGTAAAACTTGCAACACCTGCCTTGTGTCTTGAAATCTCTGTCCCTCGAACACGCCCGTAGAATTTCCGACCTTCTATCCTCTTCTTTTTCGCTACAAAAGAGTTGATAGTTCGTACACCGATCTTCTTATATCGCAAGTATGTCAATGGTTATTCTTTAGCGTTCCCTTGTCCAGACTTTGAAAAACTTAAATCTCCCTTATTCCGAAAACAAAATCCTAAAAATCAAAGAAGACCTCAAAAAATGAACTTCAATTATTCAAACAAAAAGAATTGCCCACAAGTGCTTTTGCTTCTTTTCATCGATGGTTATTCAGAAGTGAAGTTAAGGATAATTCTAAGATAAAACTTGCTACTTGCAATGCCAGCTTTGGTATCGACTCAAAAAAGGTAAAAAAGACATTTTCGGTATTCTGCTCTTTCTTCGGAAAAGAAAATAAGGCTGATTGGATGAAAGTATTTAAAGACTTAATTACAAGAGGTTTTAAAGAAGTTTTAATTGTTATAAGCGATGATTTTCCTGGTATTATAGATGCTGTCAAACTTGCTTACCCTCTTGCTGAGCTTGAGCTTGCTTTTGTCCACCTTGAGCAAAATAGCTGAAAAAATATATGACAAAATTATAGAGCTTTCAGCTTTTAACAAGAGTTTAGAAAGATTTAGAATTTCTTCCTCCGATTTTGACAAAGCTGCAGCAAAATTTAAAGAACTTTGCGATGGATACCTTTCAAAATATCCTCGATTTGTTAAAACAATATCAGAAAAAGCAGAGTTTTATCTTGCCCATATGAAATACCCTGAAGAATTAAGAAAGCATATTTATACCACAAGCGCCGTTGAAAGTGTAAATAGCATGATTGAAAAGTAAAGAAGTAAATTCAGGTGGATATATCAAGACTGCCAAAGTCTTAGAAATTAATATTTACTTACAGCAAGAAACCTTACGCCGTACAAAATGGAAAAATAGAGCTTTTCAGTATTAGAAAATACATCAATAACATAACCCAACTTTACAACTTACGTTATAAATTGGAAACACAAAATTCTTGACAAGTCTCGAAGTTAGTTAATTAAAGAAAATTGTGTTGTTAGTACTTTCATAAACGGTAAGATTTTATTAAAATAAAATTAATTAATATCAAAATTTGCTGTTATTATATTGAAGTCGACTTTTATAATAAGAGAGGTTAATTAATATGGCTTTATGGGGAATTTTTATCAGTGCGTTTTTAATAGGCTTTTCAGGAGCAATGATGCCAGGGCCAATGTTAGGGGTCACGATTGACGGCAGTCTAAAAAAAGGGTGGACAGCAGGACCTTTGACAGTATTAGGACACGGAATGCTGGAACTTATATTAATTGTCATCATGACATTCGGGCTTAAAGATTTTTTTACTAATCCGACAGTTGCAGGATTTGTTGGACTATTTGGCGGTGCTTTCCTTGCATGGATGGGGTATGGAATGATAAAGTCCGGCATAAACAAGTCAGTTTCTCTGGAAAATCAAATAACGGGAAATAGTGCAGGCATGAGAAATCTTGTATTGGCAGGAGCACTTGTAAGCGCTACTAATCCTTACTTCATTCTCTGGTGGGCGTCTACGGGGATGGAATTAATACGCCAGTCTTATACTTTGGGGTTAATTGGTGTTTTGTTCTTTTTTATAGGACATATTTTATCGGACTTTGTATGGTATTCAGCAATTTCCCTGGCACTTTCCAGAGGAAAAAACTGATAAGTGATGTTGTATATCGCTGGATTATTTTGTTGTTAGGCATATTTATTTTAGCATTTTCAATCTATTTTATAGGCAGTGGTTGGAAAATGCTTCAAACCTGATGATATAATTTCAAGAGAGTTCTGATGAAAAAAGGTGCTATTACCTCGTAATAGATTTAAAATTTAAACTGGAGGGCAAGCTCTATGAAATCAATTAATATATACCACTCATTCTCCTTGGAAACCTGAATTTTCTTTGTCTTTTTTTTCTTGTTCTTTGATAAAATTAATCACATTTATCACGGGCAAAATAAGAGGATTAATATTAGCTGCTTTTGTTATATCTGAAACAGTTGAACGTAAATAAGGAAATAAAATTGCTGTACCGTTATATTTAGTTAATTCAATAAATTTTTCTCGTTCTATGTTCTCACTTCCTCTAAAATAACCTGTTAATGAAATTTCTAAACTAAAAGGAAAATTATTCTCTTCTGCGTTTCCAAATATGTTACACTTTAATGTAACGGTCGATTTTTTTTCTTCTTCTCTTACATTTATGTTGACAGCTAAAGAAAATCTTACTTCTATTGGCTTGTTTTCTAATTTTGCTTGATGATTATAATTATAATGAATATAATCAACCACATAATTTTCAAATCTGAAATACGGAGCACTAACTTCTTTCATCACTAAGCCACCTTTTGCCCTATATTTAAATCCTCTATATTTATATTAATTTCTTCATTATTCTCAAAAACATAATATGGATAAGTGGAGTACCACATATCTCCCTTTAAGCTCAAATTATCAATGTAATCGTTATTTTCAATCTTACTTGTATTAACCCCTACTGGATAAGCTATTTCGAAATCATAGTAAAGTTCTTCTATAGAATCTTCTTTGCTATTCTCAATTTCTTCTAATAACCGTAATAATTCTTCATCGGTCATGTTATCTATCTGTTTATTGATATAATCAAAATATTCCTTAACAGTAATAGATCTCATTGATATATACCTCCTCAATGCTTTTTATGCATTCAATATTTTTCACACATACTTGAACCTGTATAGGATATATGTTAGTGCCTGATATTGGTTTGCTGCTGGGAACTATATATGCAGCTCTGACAACATCAAAAGGACAAAGTCTATACATTAAATCTATTACATGCAACTCTCTCCACCTAAATTTATTATTCCCCTTATTATCAATTCTATTCTTAATTTTATAAACAAGTGCTTCAAACAATTCAAATGTTTCCAAATCACACAAATCCAACAGAGTATCAGCTTCTATTCGACTTTTTATTATTACCCAGTCGCGATATTTTCTTGCCTTGGTACACCAATTATAAGCCTGCTTTAAATCATTTTCAAAAAAATAAACACCTTCACCTAACCACTGCTTTTTGCCCCTCGATATCAAAATTTTTTGCTTGCTAATATTTTTATAGCACTTTCACGAGTTGTTCCATGATAGCCTGTACAGGAATAAGGTCTTATTAATTTAAGTTTTTCCATATCAATGATATGTATCTCCCTTTGTTAGCTTATTTTAAAATTTCACAATTAACATTCTAACGACATTATAACACTTGAAGAAAAAAAGTGAAGTATAAAATTTGGAAATTTTCCTTGTCAGTTCTAAGTCAAATATGTTATTAAATAAAGTTATTGATGCCACATCTTTATAGATAAAGATAGTTTCAATCAAGTTTATAGCCACTGTCTGCTAATAACATTCTTAGGTTTGTTGTCTGATATCTCCTACACAGGATCAAGATGTTCTGGAATTGTTGAATAAAAAATGTTATCTCATGCACAGCTTTAGCAGGGTTTAACCCGCCTCTGAGACTACCGTTGATAAATGTACATAAGCTTAGAGAGATGAAACATAAAACTATGTAAATTCCACAAACCACCTATTCTCATCACAAAAAAGATACAGGACTTTTGAGCGGACAAGGATTTTATATCTTATGCCTTGTCCGCCTGCTTTTAAAGAGGCAGCATTTCTTTTTTCTATGATTTTGTCAATCTCATATGTTTTCCCATCAAGCCAGACAAACGAAATTGGAGTTATTTCTCCTTCCTTTGAAAAATGAGCATAAACTTCTACAAATATTTTTCTCATTTTAAAAACCCTCACCCTCTCATGTTTGTTTTGAAAAACAAAATTTTATTTGAAGAATGCAACAGGATGGATTTTGTTGTGCAGAGGAATCTCGCAAGGCAAGTCAGATTTAGTCAAAAGTATAGCTGGCAAAACTGCGCTCTGCCCAAACCTTCTTCGAATTTGGTCAATAGCTTTTTCAAGCTGTTCTAATTTGAACTTTTTCAAACTGTCAAACTCAAGCTGATAAAATGAGTTTGCACAGACAAGATCTAAAGCTCTTACGCCAAGCGACCTTATGCTATTTTTAAAGTTCCAGTGTTTTTTGAATATTTCAAAAGCTTTTTGAGAGATTTCTCTTGCCAGAAAAGTGGGTGTTTGGAGTTTTTCTTGCCTTGTTATTGAAAAAAGGAAGCTATCTCTTATCCAAACTTGGACTGTATAACATTTTAAATACTGTTGACGAAGCCTTTGCGCAACAGATTCAGAAAGCATTCTAATAACATATTCTGCATCTTCATAGCAAGTCAAATCTCTTGGCAGTGTTATGCTATTGCCAATTCCTTTGATGTTGTCTTCAAAAAGTGGGGGAGTAACAGGTGTTGTGTCAAGCCCGTTTGCAAATATCCAGAGTACCTCACCCCATTTGCCAAGGATTCTTTTAAGATATTCAGGTGAGCTTTTGGCTATATCACCTATTGTGTAAATTGCCCTTGAACTGAGCTTCTTTTCTGTTGCGCTACCGACATACAAAAGATCTTTTGCAGGCAGCGGCCAGACAATTTGTTTGAAATTTTCTTTTGTGATAACTGTTACAGCATCGGGCTTTTTATAGTCGCTTCCAAGCTTTGCAAATACTTTGTTAAATGATACTCCAACAGATACCGTCAGCCCAAGCTCAGTTTTTATTCTTTCTTTGATTTCATAAGCAATCTTTCTGCCACTTCCTAAAATTTTTGTAGACTCTGTCACATCAAGCCAGCACTCGTCAATTCCAAAAGGCTCTATCAAATCTGTATACTCAGAGTAAATTTGTTGCACAAGCTTTGAAAATCGGATATAAAGAGGAAAATTAGGCTTTAAAATTACAAGGTTTGGACATTTTTTAAGTGCCTGCCATATAACATCACCTGTTTGAATACCATATGATTTTGCAATCTGGTTTTTTGCAAGAACTATTCCATGTCGAAGCTCACTTTCACCACAAACAGCAACAGGTTTGTTTTTCAGCTCAGGATGATAAAGACATTCAACAGACGCATAGAAATTGTTAAGATCACAGTGCAAAATCACCCTGCCCACTTTTTCTCACCTATAGAACATAAGTTTGTATATACATTATAACACCGAAAATATGTTTGATAAATAGAAATATTAGGCAATTTCAAAAAAGCTATTCAGGTTTGTTCCATACTCGAAATATATAGCCATTTGATACTGAAATAAGATTTGCAAGGAGAAAAAGGTTTAATAAAGGAATGACGGCAAGGAACTGTTTTGTTACCGCTAAACATTGTGCAATGTGAAAAAATGATTTATAATAAATTGATGACTAACTATGAAAGACTTCTCATGCTTTTGATTTTTTAGATACAGGAAGGGATGATGTATATGAGTTGCCCTGAATGTGAAAACAGATTGGCCTCTAATTTTAAAAACCAGAAAGTAGATCTTTCTTTGCTTGACCCTGTTTTGGATGAGTACAAAGGAGAAAAGAGTAACATTATAGCGATTTTACAAAAAACACAAGAGATTTACGGATTTCTGCCATTAGATGCACTAAGTTATATCTCAGAAAAAACAGGTGTAAAAAAGGCTAAGATATATGGAATTGCAACTTTTTATGCTCAATTTAGGTTAAAGCCAGTTGGGAAATATGTGATCTTACAATGCCAAGGGACTGCATGCCATGTAAATGGGTCTGAAGAGATTAAGAATGCCTTGTGTGATGAATTGAATATAAAGCCAGGTGATACAACAGAAGACGGGATGTTCACCTTAGAAGAGGTTGCATGTCTTGGTTGCTGTAGTCTTGCACCTGTTATGATGATAAATGGTGAAACGTATGGAAAACTTACACCTGATAAGGCAAGGGAGATTATACGTAGGATATATGAAAGAGAGAAAAATGTATAGAAGAGGTGGCAGAGATGAAAATTCGAGTGGGACTTGGCAGCTGTGGTATGGCGGCAGGCGGAAACAAGGTCATGGAATGTATACAACAGGAGTTACGCTCCAGAAACCTTGATATTCCAGTGGAACCAACAGGTTGTATTGGTCTTTGCTTTTTTGAGCCACTTGTTGATGTCATAGATGGTGATGATGTATACACCTATGGCAATGTTACGCCTGAGATGATACCCAAGATAATTGAAAGCCATGTCATAGGCAAAAAACCGCTTGATGAATTTATTGTATCTACCTCTTTCGAACCGTACCCGATGTTGAAGTCGCAGGTAAGAATTGCACTAAAAAATTGTGGCCGAATAAATCCTGAAGATATCGATGATTATATAAAGAATGGTGGTTATGAAGCGCTTAAAAAAGTGCTAACGTCAATGACGCCTGAAGAGGTTATTGAAGAGATAAAGATTTCAGGGTTACGCGGTAGAGGCGGTGCAGGATTTCCTACATGGTTTAAGTGGGATGCGGCAAGAAAAGCAAGTGGAGATATAAAATATGTGGTTTGCAATGCTGATGAGGGTGACCCTGGTGCTTTTATGGACAGGAGTATTCTTGAAGGTGATCCTCATGCAGTTTTAGAGGGAATGGCCATTGCTGCATATGCTATTGGTGCAAAGGAAGGGTACATTTATGTTCGTGCTGAATATCCACTTGCAATAAAACGTTTGGAGATAGCAATAGAGCAGGCAAGAAATAGAAACCTGCTTGGGAATAATATCTTAAATACCAATTTTAGCTTTGATATAAAGCTAAAAAAAGGTGCAGGGGCATTTGTATGTGGAGAAGAAACTGCACTTATTGCGTCTATAGAAGGCGAAAGAGGTATGCCAAGACTAAAACCGCCATTCCCGGCTCAATCAGGGCTATGGGGTAGGCCTACAAATATAAACAATGTTGAAACATATGCAAATGTGCCATGGATAATCACAAATGGAGGCAAGGCTTTTGCAAGCTTGGGAACAGAAAAAAGTAAGGGAACAAAAGTGTTTGCACTTGCTGGTAAGATAAAAAGAGGTGGATTGGTTGAAGTTCCTATGGGCATGTCACTACGCGAGGTTATATACAACATAGGTGGCGGTATAAAAGACGACAAAGCATTTAAAGCAGTGCAGATGGGCGGACCTTCTGGTGGATGCATTCCGGCCAACCTTATAGATACTCCAGTTGACTACGAAAGCATAACAAAAACTGGTGCTATAATGGGTTCTGGTGGAATGATAGTAATGGACGAAACTACCTGTATGGTTGATATAGCAAGATTCTTCTTAGAATTTACTTGTAAAGAATCCTGCGGTAAATGTACTTATTGTCGTGTCGGTACAAGACGTATGCTGGAGATTTTAGATAGGATATGCAATGGCGAGGGTAGGGATGGCGACTTAGAATTGCTTGAAGAGCTGGCAGTTAGTGTTAAAGACGGTTCACTGTGTGGACTTGGACAGACTGCTCCAAACCCAGTTCTTACAACCCTTAGATATTTTAAAGATGAATATATAGCACATATAAGAGATAAAAAGTGTCCTGCAAAGCAATGTAAAGCGCTAATAACCTACTCTATATTGCCTGAAAAATGTACAGGTTGTGGACTTTGTGCAAGAAAATGTCCAACTAAAGCAATAACAGGTGAGCGATTAAAACCACATGTTATTGATCAGAGCAAATGCACAAAGTGTGGAACGTGTATGAATGTTTGCAGATTTGGTGCTGTCAATGTTGAATAAAGAGGGAGAGGATGTTTATGCGACTTGTGAGGGTGAACATCGACAACAAAGAGATATTTGCCGAGGAAGGGAAAACAATCTTAGAAGTAGCACATGAGAATAATATAGAAATTCCCCATCTTTGCTATGATAAAAGGTTAAAACCTTACGGTGCATGTGGGCTCTGTGTTGTAGAAATAGAAGGCTCACCTAAATTGGCAAGAGCATGTTCAACATATGTTACTGATAAAATGGTTATAAAAACAAATTCACCGCGTGTCAGAAATGCACGCAGGATGGCTTTAGAGCTTTTGTTATCCGAGCACAGAGGAGATTGTAGACCTCCCTGTGTCCTGGCTTGCCCTGCTCATACCGATTGCCAAGGGTATGTGGGACTTATTGCAAATGGTCAGTTTAGAGAAGCGGTTGCGCTCATAAAAGAACAGTTGCCGTTTCCTGCAAGTATAGGTAGAGTGTGCCCACACCCTTGTGAGGAAGCATGCAGAAGAAATATGGTGGACCAACCTATTGCCATTGCCGAGCTCAAAAGATTTGTAGGGGACATTGACCTTTTGGACGATGGTTATATACCGCCGATAAAACCAAAGACAGGTAAAAAGGTTGCTATTGTTGGTGGTGGGCCGGCTGGGCTTACATGTGCGTTTTTCTTAGCAAAGGAAGGTCATGACGTAGTTGTTTATGAGGCTATGCCAAAAGCTGGTGGTATGTTAAGATACGGTATACCTGAATACAGACTTCCAAAGAGGATATTGGATAAAGAAATTGAGCTAATTGAAAAAATGGGCGTTCAAATTAAGACTAATATGCGGCTTGGTGTTGATATTCCTTTGGAGTATCTTCGCAAAAACTATGATGCAGTTTTCTTAGCAGTTGGTGCTTGGAAAAGCTCAACACTGGGATGTCCAGGAGACAGTGCAGAAGGTGTTATAGGTGGGATTGAGTTTTTGCGAAAGGTTTCTATGAACCAGCCAGTAAATCTTGGACAGCGTGTTCTTGTAGTTGGCGGTGGTAACACTGCTATGGATGCTGCAAGAACAGCAATAAGACTTGGTGCAAAAGAGGTTACAGTGCTTTATCGTAGAACGCGTGAAGAGATGCCTGCCGAGGATATTGAAGTAAAAGAAGCAGAAGAGGAAGGAGTGAAGTTCCAGTTCCTTGTTGCACCTATTGAGGTAATAACTGATGGAGGCAGGGTCAGGGCACTTAAGTGTCAGAGGATGCGACTTGGTGATATGGATGAATCAGGAAGAAGAAGACCTGTACCAATAGAGGGTGCTGAGGTTATTTTTGAAGCCGATACAATTATATCTGCAATTGGTCAGAAAGTAAGAGTGGAAGATATAGAAGGGTTGGAGCTTACAAGACATGGTACAATAAAGGTAGATGAAGGGACATATCAAACAAGTCTTGAAGGTGTATTTGCAGGTGGTGATGCTGTAACAGGTCCAAAGATTGCAATAGAAGCTATAGCACAAGGGAAAAACGCAGCAAAGGTTATCGATAGCTATCTTAGGGGCAAGTTAGAACCAATTAAAGAACCATATTATGTAAAGCAAGAAGACCTTACGCCAGAAGACTTCAAAGATAGAGAGAAAAGACCAAGGGTACCATTAAAGGTAGCAAATGCCGAAGAAAGAAAGAATAACTTCAGAGAGATAACATCAACAATGACAGAAGAAGAGGCCATTGCGGAAGCATCAAGGTGTCTTGAGTGTGGATGCATGGATTACTTTGAGTGCCAGCTTTATAAATATGTTAACCAGTACGATGTAGATCCTCAGCGGCTTTCAGGTTACAAGCACAAAAGATATGAGCCTCAGAAGCATCCGTTTATAGAAAGAAATCCTGACAAATGTATTTTGTGCGGTCTTTGCATAAGAGTTTGTGAAGAGGTAGTTGGAGTTTGCGCGCTTGGATTTGTGAATCGCGGCTTTGAAACAATAGTCAAACCAGAGTTTGGTTTGCCGTTAGAAGAGACAAGCTGTATATCCTGTGGACAGTGTGCTGACATATGCCCAACAGGTGCATGTATTGGCAAACAACCTGTTGCAAAGCAAGTACCAGTTAATACTGTTGCTACAAAAACTGTATGTACTTTCTGTGGCATGGGTTGTGAAATGCTGGTAGAGACGAAGGGGAATTTGATATTTGATGCATCACCAGTTCAATCAAATGAGGGTATGCTTTGTGCTTTTGGCAGGTTTGGTATAAAGTATGTAAACGACAAAGACAGAATTTTAGCACCTTTGATTAAAGTAAATGGAGAACTATCTAAAACCACTTTTGACCAAGCACTGATTGAGACTGCTAAAAAACTTCAAGCAATTAGAGCATCATATGGTAAGGATAGTATAGCAATAATTGCATCACAGAGGTTGACAAATGAGGAAGCTTTACTTCTTACAAAACTGGCACAAAAACTTGACACTACTGTGATAGGTTCTTTCGACTTGAGGGAGTCTGTACTCGATAGAATATTTGGTTTGAACGCTTCAACTAATAGTTTTGATGAAATTTACTCTACTGACCTTATTGTAGCTGTTGGCAAGGTAGCAGAAAACCATGCAGTAATGGGTGCTAAACTGAAAAAAGCAGTTGAATTGGGTGCAAAACTGGTTACAATAAACAATGGAGAGACAAGGGCAGACGAGAGGGCGATTGCAACATACAAGATAGATAATACAGCCTTTTTCAAGGCAACAATAAAAGCTTTATTCGAAATGAAGGCTGTCGATGAAGATTATGTATCTAAAATAGCAGTTAATTTAGATGAACTAAAAGATGATGTAAAGAATGTTGAAGTTACAGATGAAGCAAGTGAGTTTGCAAAAATCATAGCTGGTGCGAAAACTGCTATGGTGATTGTAGACGAAGATACTGTATCAGACACAACCATTGGGCTGCTTGCTGATATATTAACATTGACACAAAAAATTGGAAGACCACGCTGTGGTATAATTAAAGTAACTGGCCTTGGCAATACTCAAGGTGCTTGGGATATGGGTATTAGAATGAGCAAAGAAGGAATAGTAAAGCTGATTAATGAAGGGAAGGTCAAGGCTGCGTTCATAGTAAGTGAGGATCCACAAGCTGCAGATAAGAACCTGGGAGAAGTTTTAGACAAACTTGAATGTTTGATTGTTGCTGATGTATTTTTGACAGAAACGGCCAAGAAAGCCGATGTTGTTCTTCCACTTGTCAGCCATGTTGAGAGCACAGGAACTGTGACAAGAGCTGACGGAAAGATACAAAATCTGAACTTGGTACTAAAGCCAAAGAATGGGCTTTCTAATTTGGATTTGTTGCTGAAATTGGCTGAACTATTTGGTTTGCAATATAACTTAGAGAAACTAAACCGCGAAATGGTTGAATTGCTCCAAAATGAGAACAAGTATAATCAGCAAATACTTTACACAGAAGGGTTTGCAACTCCAGATAAAACTGTACACTTATTTGTATCGAAGGATGCACCTGCTTTTGTAGAAAAAGCAGTATTTGACACAGTGAAAAATCGATTTGAAAAATACTTACAAGATAAGCATTTGAAATACTAAAAATAGGCTCTCTTTTATGAGAGCCTATTTTGATTTTTAATATTTTTGATTGACAAAAAACAAACAATGTTTATATAATAATAATTGGAATATTAATTTTTTAACAGGAGGTAATTTGTATGTGGGAAACTAAAATAAATCCTTTCAAGGTATTTGAACTTAGGTGTAAAAACACAACATATTTCGGAATTGGTGCTATTAATAAAATAGGCGACATTTTGGAGGATTTGAAGAAGAGGGGAATAAATAAAGTTATACTTATAACTGGTAAAAGCTCGTACAAAATAAGTGGAGCTTGGGATGTTGTAAGGCCTGCACTGGAAGAAAAGAAAGTTGACTTTTGTATTTATGACAAGGTTGGGCCAAACCCCACTGTTGATATGATCGAAGAAGCGGTTGAAATGGCTAAAAGTTTTGGTGCACAAGCAGTTATTGGTATCGGTGGAGGAAGTCCAATTGATACTGCAAAAAGCGTTGCTGTACTTCTTGAATACAAAGACAGGAATGCAAGAGAACTTTACGAGCAAAAGTTTGCTCCTGAAAAAGCTGTTCCAATAATAGCTATAAACTTGACACATGGTACAGGTACAGAAGTTGATAGATTTGCTGTTGCAACTATACCTGAGAAAAATTACAAGCCCGCAATTGCATATGATTGTATCTATCCATTATACTCAATAGATGATCCTCAGCTTATGACAAAACTTGATAAAACACAAACTGTTGCAGTTACAGTAGATGCGCTCAATCACATTACAGAAGCCTCAACAACATTGGTAGCATCCCCATACAGTATTTTAACCGCACAGGAGACAGTAAGGCTTATAGCAAAATATCTACCTGTTGCAATAAATGAGCCACAAAACCTTATTGCAAGGTATTACCTTTTGTATGCATCAGCACTAGCAGGTATCTCGTTTGATAACGGGCTTTTACATCTTACACATGCACTTGAACATCCGCTAAGTGCTGTAAAGCCTGAACTTCCACATGGTTTGGGGCTTGGAGCACTTCTTCCTGCTATAATCAAGACAATTTATCCGTATCAGGCTGAAGTTTTGGCATCTGTTTATGAACCAATTGTTCCTAACTTAAAAGGAGTGCCTGCAGAGGCAGAATTTGCAGCAAAGAAAGTAGAAGAGTGGTTGTTTACAATGGGGTGCGATAAGAAACTTTCTGACTTTGGATTTAGCCAGAGCGACGTTGATAATCTTGTGGACTTGGCACTTGAGACACCGTCTTTAGGGTTACTCCTTTCAATGTCTCCAGTCAAGGCAACCAAAGAAGTAATTAAGAAGATTTACGAAGAATCATTGTACCCAATGAAGTGAGATTTTGATTGTGGCAGATAAGAGTAAATATTTGTGACTTTTCTATAGTGAGCAATAGTTGGGGTGGGTATTTTTTAGTACCACCCCAACATTATTAATAAACACTTTAGGATTTCTTGTCTTTCTCTTAACTTATCAGAAGAGCATCCTTTCAGGCTTACCCCCAAGCTTTTTTTGTCCTCACAAAGGCTAAACTCACATTCTACTCAGCACATCATAAAAGAGACGGACGCTAAAATGTTAATGTGCAATTTAGGAAATTTTAAATTTAGCAAGTGTATGGTATAATTAGAGATAAGTACTATGAATAGTGTAGATATTTATATAACAGCTAAACTTTTACTACTTCTAATTGATGTACATACTGTAAAAGAAAATAAAACAATTAAATCAAAAGTAGATTGAAAGCTTTAACCTGAAAGGTGGTCAATAAAATGAAATTTGGTATGAGAAAACCAAGCATAAGAAAAAGCATAGCTGCAAGAACAAGCGTCAAAAGGTTTATCAGACATAATTTGGGCTTGAAAGCACCGAGGGGATATGGATGGATAACAAATCCTAAAAAATACATGTACAACAAAATCTATAACAGAACAACTTTTAGCATATTTTCGCTTTTTAAGAAGTTATTCAAATGAGGATCTATATGAAGTGAAAGTCTTAATAGTGAAAAGGCAATATATAATCTTTGCCTATGGTGAGACACTTTTATTTTTGCAAGAGTGTACTTCTAAGTTCTGGACACTTCGCAATTGTTATTGATATGGCACAAGATTTGAGGGCAGGTGAGAAGATTTTCCTATTTGCTCAAAGCTACATGCCCGCTCAGGATATACACATCCTAAAAAACCCGGCAGATGAAAATGACAATCCATGGTATTCAGTAAATTTTGAGGAGATTTTAATAACAGCAGAGTGGCAGTTCAAAAAGGGGTATGTTTATAGGTTTTAGGGAGTAAATACTTATGTGTAACCTGTTTAGTGTGTATAGTTTCAAACGACTAACAAAAGATTTGTAAAAATTCTGTTGACAAATATAACTTATAAGTTATATAATTGAGGTGTCAAGGATGGAATTTAACAAAGTGGGAAATATAATTTATCCAGAGGGGTTTATTTCAAACTATATTTATTGTCATTCAGGGCTTAATAGTGATTTAGAAGAGATTATAGATAAAAGTGGTGAAAAAGCCCAGTTTGGTCGAAAATTTAGAAAAGCACTTAAGTTTTTAGAAGCTCTCAAGAAAGGTTGTACTAATCAATCTCAGATTTTTGAGAAATTAAAGAGGGAAGAATATTTTTATTCTATGAAAATTAAAGATAAACATAATGTAAGGATTATATTTTCTTTTTTTGAGTATGGTGGAAAGGAAATTGTGATTTTGCTTTATGCCTTTCCTGAGAAAAGCCCAGCCAAACAGAAAAATCCAAAAAGTTATTCTTATGCAATTGAAAAAGCGAAAGAACGTCTTGAGGAGCTCAAATCTACATATCCTGATTTAAAAGTGGTTACTACTTAGTTTTTGCTATTAAATCGTGAGGGTTAGTAGAGTAAATAAGTGGATATAATATTATAGAAGAAATTTATTTTTAGAGGTGAACGTAAATGAATGAGCTGATTAAGTTGGAATCTCCATATAAAATAGTGGAGAAATATGTAAATGAAGAAGATAAAAAGTATTTTGAATTAGATGATATTCTAGTGAATATCGCATTGAGCTTGATAAATTACAGAATAAAAAACAATCTAACCCAAAAAGAATTAGCTCAAAAGCTTGGGATGACGCAAGCAATGGTTTCAAAGCTTGAAAGTGGAGAGTATAATCCTACTGTAAAAATGCTTTATGAGATATCAAAAGCTCTTGGTTTAGAATTTAAAGTCGAGTTGAGAGAAAAGACAGAACCTATGGAACAGTGGATTGAATGTACTGAGTCCTTTATTGACGTGGGAAGTAGCAACAGAGTAGGTGATGCTGCTTGATAAATATAGACAGGATAAAGGCTGATTTTCAAATTATTTCTAGTAGAGTTGTAAAATTTGAGCTTGAAACAAGGGATTGGAACGAAGAGAAGGAAAGTATTAGTGTAAGCAATAACTATGATTATGAAATTATAAAACTTGAAGAAAATGAACAGTTGTATTATGGGGTTCTCCACTTCAAATCGTATTTTACTGCTAAGGTTAAAAATAAACTTTTGTTTAAAGTTAATATTATATATGAAGGTGCATTTATAGGCAAAAAAGAAAAATTAGGTATGCAAGATTTCAAGAATATGTTAGAATTAAATGGAATAGTGACTTTAGCTCACTTGACACGGGCATATGTGATTTCTTGTACAGCCCTGGCAGGCTTTAATCCCCCTGTAAGATTACCCTTGATAAACATACATAAGTTAAAGGAAATGAAGGAGCAGACCACGACGCAAAAACAATGAGTTGGCAATGTTTAGAAAAACTTGTACTTTATTTGACTACAACTATTGATAGATAAAAAATTATTTAAAACAGGACTGGGTTTATGGAAATGAGTATGGTGAATATTGGACACAGGTAATTTATAAAAGAAAAACTCTATAATCCAATCAGGCAAAACTATGTGCATATTCAAGCGTTAAAGGAGATTTTTAAAGGAATTTGAAAATTTAAAATTTATCTCTATAGTTGTTTCACTACAAAAACTGAGTTAAAAGTAGAAACTAAAGCAGATGTGATGTTATACACTGTTAATTTACTAAGAACTTCAATTGAAGAAACTTTAATAAAAACACCCTTTTAAAAAATTGTTGTTAACTTACTTGCGACTGTTTCGAAAGAAAAGACGGAAGCAAAAAGGATGATAAATATGCTTTTTGATATGGGGCAGGTTAACAGAGGGAAGAAAATCGTAAATGCTGGTATAGTTACCCTAATTCTTCTCTTATTTGGAGATTTTATTATTAACTTAACATCTCTCGGTATTAACGAAAAATTAATAAAAAAGATTGTGATTAATGGAATAGTTTTTATTAATATACTTTTATTTTATAAAGGTAACAGAATAGCGTTTAAAGTAACCATGTTTCTTTTATCAATAGTCTATCTTTTTGTCTTAGTTTTACTACCCGTTTATTTAATTTTAGGATTGCTACACACATTAAAAGTTTTAGATATTTTTGATGGAGCCTTGTATTTAGTTATTTCAGTCTTAATCATAATAGCAGTAAATATTTTAGTATTCAAAACAGGATTTTATGATGATGTTTTGGTTTTTAAAAACTACTATCAGGAGATATATATAAAACAAGGATTTAAAAAGAAGAAATGAAGGATATAGATGAAAATTGTAATACAATATCTGCATTGATGCGGATATAATTGACTGTCCAGAACACATTGGTAGGTAGACTTATTCCGTATCAAGATGGATTTATCGACTGGCTTTTTGATAAGAAGAATGGACTATCAATATTGGATAATTGAAAATTGGTGAGAAAATAGGATGTTGCTATCGTTCAGAGGCTTTTGTTGAGTGGCTTAGTAGATCTGTTTTAAATGATTCCTTGAAGAAAGCGGCTGTAGTAGAGAATAAAATAACTAGTTAGGATGAAAATCTGTCTAAATTACGTTTTTAGCAAATGCTATATTTCAAAGGGCAAGCTGCGCAAAGGCTCTGCTCTTTTTTGTTATTTTGCTTGAAAAAATTTTATAAAAAAGTTATATTGTTGTTAAGAAGAATAATAATGAGCAAGTGTTTGGTTGGAGAGTAAGTGGAAAGATGAAATTTGGTATGAGAAAACCAAGCATAAGAAAAAGCATAACTGCAAGAACAAGTGTCAAAAGGTTTATCAGGCATAATTGAAGAAGCTAAAGACTCTTATGAGTTAGTGGTGTTGGTCAAAGAATTTGTTGTTAAGAAAGTTGAAGTTTAAATCAAAGAAAAATTATATAAAAAGGAGATGATTTTTTAAATGGAAACAAGCAAATTTGAGTTCGAACTTCCTAAGGAAATTATTAATTATTTGCCAAGTAATGATGAAGAGTTTTTAAAGAAAATTAAGGAACTTATAGTTTACACATTAGTAAAGGAAGAGAAGATTTCATTTGGGAAGGCAGCTGAAATACTTGGAATGAATAAAATAGATTATTTGGCTGACTTAGGTGCCTTAGGCATAAGCTATTTTGACCAAACCATTGAAGAAGTAATTGAAGATAAAGAGAATTTGGATAAGTTGTTGGAGGAGCATAAAAGTGATAGTAGTTTCTAACACGACTCCAATTATTGCCTTAGCAAAGATAAATAAATTGGAGATTTTAGAGTATTTATTTGGAAGAATTTATATTTCAGAAGGAGTGTATAAAGAACTTATATCTAATAAAAAGTTTACCTATGAGATTGAAAAAATAACCAAGAATAACTTTATAATTACAAAAGAAGTCAAAAATCGATTAGCAGTAGAATTAGTTCAAAAAATGCATGGTTTAAACATAGGTGAAAGTGAATCAATAATATTATTTAAGGAGCTAGGTGGAGACCTTTTAATCATGGATGAAAAGAAAGGTAGGAAAGTGGCATCTTCTCTGGATATAAAACTTACAGGAACATTAGGTATTTTATTGAGGGCAAAGCAGGAAGGCATAATCATTGAGTTAAAGCCCTTATTAGAAAAGTTAATCGAATCAAATATTAGGATAAGCCATGAGCTATATAGGGAAATTTTAAAGAGTGCGAACGAAGTGTTCTAATTTAAAATTTAAATATTTCAGAAACTCTTCAAGCCAAATGACATAATATTAAAAAAAGGAATAAAATGAAAATCCATATATGACAAATATTACAGAGTGTGATCATTTGACTATAAGATAGTATTAGCGGATACAGGATATGATTGCAGCAGGTGGTTTAATATTGCAAATGAGTTTAAAATAAGATTTGTAGCAGGAAAAACAGAAGAAATATGAAGAATAAAGACAATGGAAAAATACTTCAAGATCCGAAGAAACGTAAAATTTTAAAGACATCAGAAGATAAGAAACTATGCAAACACAGGACAAAGATAGAAAAGCTTTTTTGCAAATTGGAAGGAGAATATAATCTAATTATAAGAGACATGTTGATTGGATATTAATTACCTTTTTATTTTAAAAGTTGCTTAGAAAATTAGAGGGCAACAAATTTTCTTTTGCTTATGAGTGGAATCAACAATTTCTGTTTATTTAATACTTTGTTAACAATAATTACTATTCAACAACCCAAGAAACGAAATTATGAAAAGTAATCTAAAAAGAACAAATATAACAACAATTAAACTAAGGACAAGCAGTTGGCTTGAATATAAAAAATGATAGAAAGTAATCTGAAAGGTGGCCAAGAAAGATGAAATTTGGCATGAGAAAACCAAGTATAAGGAAAAGTATAGCTGCCAGAACGAGTGTTAAAAGATTTATCAGACACAGTTTAGGTTTAAAAGCTCCACGGGGTTATGGTTGGATGACTAATCCAAAGAAGTACATGTACAACAAGATATACAATAAGACAACTTTTAGCATATTTAGTCTTTTGAAAAAGCTGTTTAAATAAGGAGCTGATTCAATGCCTACGCTAAGGAAAATAATGCGGTTAGGGGCAGCAAGTATCCTTATTTTTGCTCTGATGGTAGCATGTGCAGTTGAACAATCCCAATTGAATAAAAAACCTGAAATTGCAAAAAAGCCAAAGTTAGAGGAGAAGGATAGTATTGCTTCCCTGACAAATAAGTCAGAACAAAGTTACAAAGAAAGTCTCATAAATAGCCATGGTAAAACGATAGGCGAAAGAATAAAAGTACCAAAAGGATATGAAAGAGTTGAAGTTCCAAGAGGGTCTTTTGCTGAATACTTGAGGAATCTGCCACTCAAGCCCCATGGCACAAAGGTGAAGTACTATAATGGTGAAGAAAAACCAAAGGACGTATATGTTGCAGTAATTGACATGGATGTTGGCACAAGAGATTTGCAGCAGTGTGCAGATGCTGTCATAAGACTTCGAGCAGAATATCTTTATAAGAACAAGCAATATGACAAAATTCATTTTAACTTCACAAATGGCTTCAGAGCTGATTTTAAAAAGTGGATGCAAGGCTACAGAATCAAAGTTGAAGGAAATAAAGCTTATTGGGTAAAGAAGACTGGATACTGTGATGATTATGCGTGCTTTAGAAAGTATCTTGACATGGTATTTGCATATGCTGGAACACTGTCACTTTCTCAAGAAATGCAAAAAATACCTCTGAGTGGTTTGCAAATTGGAGATGTATTTTTAAAAGGAAGCGACCCTGGCCATTGTGTTATTGTAGTTGATATGGCACAAAATCCGAAGACGGGTGAAAAGATATTCCTGCTTGCACAAAGCTATATGCCAGCCCAAGACATTCACATCTTAAAAAACCCAACAAATGATGATGATAACCCATGGTACTCAATAAACTTTGGCGATGTTTTAGTAACACCAGAATGGCAGTTTACAAAAGATCAGGTTTATAGGTTTGGGGAGTAAGCATTAGTAGGGTCAGAGATGAAAGATATTTTATATATTATGTATGGACGCTATTAGTGAGAAATCTAAAAAACCATTAAATGATAGCAATTAATTTTTGACTGGTAGTAATGAAAGTGAACTGTTAAAAATGAGAAAAAGTGTTAAAAATAACGCAATTTAAAAATAAAGGAGGAGAGTTTTGGTGATTTGGATTAAAAACATATTATTAAATTTAGCTCTTCTGATTTTTTACATACTTATTATGGTTGCTTTAAAAAAGTATGTTATATCACATTATGAAATAAGCCAGCAAAAGGAAGAGACAGCAGCAAAGTTGAATACTTTTGCGATAAGAGCAGCATTTTTAATCGATATAATAATAGGAGCTATGATGGGTTTTTCAGTTGCAGTTTTGAGAAAAAAGACTTAACAGATATAGAAGTTTTTCTTTTTATGCCTCTTTACTTGTTTGAAATTTGTTTTGTGACAATTTTCTTTTTGACAAATATTAAATCACAAATTTTAAATCAAAAAATTAAAGCACTTTTTTTGTTACGTTAGGTGATAACTGCCTTAGTAGGCTGTATTGCTGTGTTCTTTATAATTTTTATTCCTATTCTTGGTAATCTGAAAACTGGTGATTTTAAGTATATTTACTTGATTCCTATTGCTATTTTTATAGGTTATTACATATTTTGTTCAATACAGCTCAATTTTCAATATCCTCAAAGAGGACTCAAAGGAGATGACAGTAATTATATAAAAGAAGTGGTTAAAAAGTTCGATCTCAAAAACCTCAAAATAACTATTCTTGATACGTGTGGGCAAAAATTTGCAAATCTCTTTGCAGCGGGTATTACTAGCCTCCACTTCTAGTGATATCATATGCTTTGGAAAATTTAAAAGAAGAAGAGCTTGAGACAATTGTTATTCACGAGATAGGACATATAAAAAGAAGTCATGTGCAGAAAATTTTGTTGGGTTGGATTATATGTATGTTCTATTATATGGCATTTGTATTTGGGCTTGACAGTTTGGTAAGCCTTTTAATTCTAAATAAGGCATTTTTTAGTATTATAAGATTTCTAATTTTGTTGTTGGGAGCAATTCAATTTATCTTTTTGATAAGTTACATAAGCCGAGGTGTGGAGATTGAAGCTGATTTGTTTGTTTTGAAAAATGGTGTGAATAGAGAAATTTATGAAAATGCTCTAAAGTCAATTTATGCTCTGAATTACATAAAAGATGATGTTTCAAATTCTTTAGAAAAGATACAGTCGCATCCATCATTAAAAAATAGAATTAAGATATTATTTGAGGCTGAAAAAAAAGAAAAGGATTTCTTTTTACCTCTTAAGAAAGTGTATGTTGCTTTAGCAGTTGCT
Source organism: Caldicellulosiruptor changbaiensis (assembly GCF_003999255.1). Taxonomy (GTDB): domain Bacteria; phylum Bacillota; class Thermoanaerobacteria; order Caldicellulosiruptorales; family Caldicellulosiruptoraceae; genus Caldicellulosiruptor; species Caldicellulosiruptor changbaiensis. The sequence continues at coordinate 2,456,233 of NZ_CP034791.1, read as the reverse complement.
TCCATCTTGTTTACTAGTGCTTACTTTGTATTTAACACAATTTTACCAAACAGTAATTTTGGTGTATGGGTAAAAAACATTGAAAAGGTGAGAATAGAAAGATGCAGCCCAGCCTTGGAAGAAAATGCTGTGAAAAAAGAAGAAGTTAATTTGCCAGCTGAGATATATGTTACCGATAAGGAAGAAATAAAAAAGATAATAATGAGCATAAGCAGAACGAAAAAAAATCCAGTTTTGCCAATACACTTTTGGAGTATGATTATAAAATAGAAATGTTTGAAAAGGGTGGGAGGTCTCATTTATATACTTATTCATCTAAATCTGGTTTGCTTGTTGAACTTGTTTCAGCAAAAGATTTTAATAGAGAGCAGCCATGGATTGGAGTAAATAAAGAGGTAGGGGAGATTATCTTGAAGCATTTTAAAGACATTAGCAGCTTGCATGAGCAAAAATAAGTTGTGACGCTAAAGTTTATGGCAAAATTATCTATGCCAGGATATAGATGTGTAGTTGTTACAAAGTTTGACAGACAAAAATAATTTGCAAATTCATAAAATGCTCAAGAAATGGTTAGAAGACAAACGGTATAATGTCAAGGGGGTTTTTTAAAAAATTTTTTTAGATAATTAGGGCAAAAAAGACAATAAAATACCGAGCCGCTCAGCATGGAAAAATTTAACTGGCAGCTTGTTTGGGAAAGATTATTAAATTAAAAAATTGGGACTAACTAAGTATTGTAAACATCACCTCTTTCTTGATATATTTGACCTTTGCTGAGCATGGCAAAGATCAAAGGAATTAAGCGTCTTGCGGTTAGGACGAGGGCACGTTTATGCTGATGCTTGGTAACCTCTGAGAACTTCTTGTTGTAGAAGGCTTTGTAGCGTACTGTGTGCACCCTTACACAGTTAGCAGCTTCAACAAGATAGTATCTCAGGTATTGGTTACCACACTTAGCTAATGAGACATCTTGGGCATTGAAGTTGCCTGATTGGTACTGAGTCCAAACAAGGCCAGAATACTTTGCCAAAGCAGCTTCATTTTTGAAGCGCTTGATATCACCGATTTCAGCGATGATGCCGGCTGCAAGAACATCTCCTATGCCAGGGACGGTTGTTAATGTTTGAGAGAAAGCTTTAAGAAGTTTTGAGATTTCTTTGTCGAGTTTTTTAAGTTGTTCTTGCATAAATCTAATGTTTTCAAGGGTCATAGACAAAGCTAAGTCATTTGCCTCAGCCAACAGAGGATGTAATCTGTATGAACGCTTGAGCCTCGGTTTTAAGTATTTCAGCGATTTTATTGACATCTGAGAGTCTATTGTTGCCGTTATCGGATACGAATTTAATTAAGTCTTCTAAAGGCATAGAAGCGATATCATCAGGTGTAAAGTTTTCGATGATAGCACAAGAAGCTTTACCGAAGATATCTGAAAATGGACAGTCTTGAGAATAAGTAGAGAATTTAAGGTATATGAGATTGAGAGCTCTGTTTTTTTCGCGAGTTAGATTGTGAACAAGATGATAGCGCATTCTGGTAAGGCGTTGTAGTGCAGCATATTTAAAATCAGGCAAAGGTGTTGGGTTGAGTTTGCTGAACCTGACACATTCAGCGATGATAATTGCATCGATGCTATCTGTTTTAGGCAAGAAAGTGTAGATTTTTTTGAAGCCTTTGACTATGCTTGGGTTGAGAACATAAAAAGTTGGTTTATATGGCAGCAGTTCAGATGAAGAAGCAAGATACAAGTGCAGATGCCAAGCGTAATGTGAAGTTGCTTCCATGCCAAACTTAATACAGGATAGATTATACTGGCTGAGGCAGTCAATAACTCTTTTGATTAATTCGTTAGCGCCTTCTTGATCATTAGGCAAGGAAAAAGGTTTTTTAATCAAGTGATTACCGGCATCATCGATGAAGAAGATAGAATTTGACTGACTACTGATATCAATGCCCACGATTAAAGTATTTGGCAATTTGAAGACCTCCTTTTTGCAAGTAGTGGTAAGAAAAAGTGTTAAGCCCTTTATCCTTGGGGATTACATGTAATGCAGCCTCGCCGATATTAGAGCTACGGAGCAGTTTACAGGGTGCACACATCTGATATGCTCAAATCAGATGTGGTAACCTGACCGTGCACAGCAAACGAGTAAACATTACTCATGTAATCCTTTGGGGTTCAGTCTTTCGCAAGCTGTGGCGTGCAGATGTCAAAGCACGTCCAGCAGGAGGTGTTCAAAATATATCCAAATAAACTAAATCAGGCTTAAACTTTTTCTGATTTTAGTTTACCAAAGATAAAGGGCAAATTTAAACTGTAGCAGTCAATTTTAATATTCAATTTTTGAGAAATGAGTGTTTTAAGAAAGGTGCATTATCAAAATGAATTTCCAGTAATCAATTGGTACTGATAATTAAATGTACCAATTGAGATATGAAGTTTTAAGTGATTTGATAATCATATTATACGAGCATTCCTGTAATGAACGAAAATGAGTGAAAATGAAGAGAAAAGAGATTTGAAAAGATAAGGTACCTCCTGATAAAATTAATAAAGTAAGTTGTACAACTTACGAAAAAACACAACAAAGGAGGTACCCTCTTTGAAGTATACACAAAATGAAAAGATATTACAAGTCACAGAAAGAACTTTAGTTGTAGGAGTAGATATAGCAAAGGAAAGGCATGTTGGTAGAGCATTTGACTTCAGAGGAGTGGAGCTTGGTAAGAGAATAGAATTTGAGAATAGGAAAGAAGGTATGGAAAAATTTCTGGATTGGGCAAATAAGATAATGAAAGCAAATGGCAAGGAGAGTATGATAGTTGGGATAGAACCTACAGGGCATTACTGGCTGTGCTTTGAGCAGTACTTAAGAGAGAATGGCATAAAAGTGGTATTAGTGAATCCTTTTCACGTGAAGAGGAGCAAGGAGCTTGATGATAACACGCAAACTAAGAGTGATATAAAGGATCCGAAGACGATAGCAATGCTTGTGAAGGATGGAAGATACACAGAACCAAATATACCCGAGGGTATATATGCTGAGATGAGAGTAGCGATGAACATATATGAAAGGCTTCAAAAACAGCTGAATGTTTTAAAAAATCAAATAATCAATTGGCTTGATATATATTTTCCAGAGTTTTTAGGAGTATTTTCTGATTGGGAAGGCAAGACAGCAATAGCGACGCTGAGAGAAATGCCATTGCCTTGTGATGTAGTAGGGAAGGAAGTAGAAGGGATTATAGAGTACTGGCGTGACAAAGTAGATAAGCGAGCGATTAGTCGCAGGAGGGCGATGGATTTAACAGAAGCTGCCAAAAGAAGTATAGGTAAAAAAGAAGGTAGAAAGCTGGCAAGACAAGAGATAAAATATTTGCTTGAAGAATATGAGCTTTTAAACAAGCAAGTAGAAGAGATAGAAGCCGAGATGGCAGAGCTTTTGAAAGAGGTGCCGAATGGCGATAAGCTTCTTGAAATAAAAGGTGTTGGAGTGAAGACAGCAGTTGGATTTATTTCAGAGGTTGGAGATATAAAGAGGTATGAGGATTCGAAGCAGATACAGAAATTAGCGGGACTCAATATAGTTGAGAATAGTTCTGGCAAGTACAAGGGTCAGACGTGTATAAGTAAAAGAGGGCGAGGAAGGCTCAGAAGTAGCTTGTTCAAGGCCATGATTACAATAGTAGCAAAGAATGAAGAATTTAAGCAGCTGCACAGGTATTACACCACGCGAGAGAACAATCCCTTGAAGAAGAAGCAATCATTAATAGCACTGTGTTGTAAATTGATAAGGGTGTTTTATGCGATTTTGAAAAAAGGCGTAAAGTATGATGGGAACAAGATGTTGAGCGATATAAAGAGAGAGGCTTTAGCAAGGACAGCGTGAAGTGAAGCGAAGTGAGAAAAATTGCTTGAACATTCTTAGTTTAAAGCAGGAGAAATAGTTTGAGTGATTCACATCTTGAGGGGGTAAAGAAATTCTTAGCTTTGCGAGGAGATTAAGTCATGTCGAGTAGCAAAGCGCCCCTTTTAATAATAGTTCACATCTTAGAAAATGTATTGATGGTTAAGAAATGAAGGAGAAAGGATTAAATGATTTTTTATAGAAAGTAGATTGAAAAATGTGAGCGGGTGGTCAGAGTACATCCTCCATACGGGCGAAGACCCTGCATACGAGCATAACTGACGTCCACGCCATGGTAGATGGGACGAGGGAATTGAGGGCAAGTGAGAAAAGACCCTGAGAGACATGAGAGGGTAAACACCATGGTTGTTGTGGATAGATACCCGCCGTAATATGGTAGAGCAACAAGATAAATACAAGAGAGAGGCTGAGTCTAAGCTAGGTATGGTAGAATAAAGCAATAATAACAATATCAAGAACAAAATTATTTGTTTCGATAGCGAATTTTAAAGAAATCGCGAGATATTTTGAGAAAATCAAAGGTATATTGAGAGAGGTAGGTGTTCTTTATGAAATACTTAGTTGGTGCTGATGAGATTATAGCTGACTATGGTTATTTTCCGACATTTCATGATGATATAATTGAGAGTATTATAATATTCCCTGATAAAAAAATCACTGTTGAAATGCAAACATTACCTTGCAATGCTAAATCATATCCAAAAGTAAATTTTATTTGTAACAATGTCCATAAATTTGAGCTTTCTTATGATAGAATAGTAATCGAAGAGAAGGAGTTTGATCAGATTTTTCAATTGGATTTTGAAGAAAATGAAGAATACATAGAATTAAGCATAGGTGGAATTTATTCAAGTGGATTCATAAGGTGTGAAAACATTCAGATTTTAAAGGATTAAGCAAGTATATTTTAACTTTTAGGGGGTGGAAAGAGAGCTGTTTATGTTAAAATTTGAAATAATATTATCTGCAGGTTAATTTTTGTGATTTGTTTTCAAAAGTAATTATGTTTGCAAAAAGGAGGCAAAAAATTATATGTTAACTATAAGAAATATAAAAAATTGTTTAAAAACGAATGGAATTGCTCTTGATTTGGCTGAAAATTTTCACGAGCAGTAACCATTTTGCTTCTTCTAAAAGAAGAGAATAATTTACAAATACTTTTTGAAATAAGGTCCAAATCAATAAGTCAAGGTGGTGAAATTTGTTTGCCAGGTGGACGAGTTGACAAAGATAAAGATGAAGACACAATTTACGATATCGTCTTTAGAGAATTAAAAGAAGAATTGAATATTTCACCGAGTGAAGTGGAAATATTGGGAAAGCTTCCAACCATCATTGCACCTATGGGGACAGTTGTTGACTCGATAGTAGGAGTTATTAACAAGAAAATTGAAGAAATCCAATTTAATGCTTATGAGGTTGAAAGTATTTTTGCATTGCCCCTTCAATTTTTTATAGTAAATTTGCCTCAAAAGTTCCATGTTGAAATAAAAATTCATCCAACCAAATTTAATGAGGCAACACAAAGAGAAGAAATACTTTTGCCTATTGAAGACTTGGGAATATCTGAAAGGTATAAAAGACCTTGGGGAAATTTAAAATATAACGTGTATGCCTATAAAACTGCGTATGGAACAATATGGGGCATAACTGCTCGTATAATTGCCAATTTTGTTAGTCTAAAATTAATAATGCAGATAAAAAAGGACTATAATATCAAAGGACAGCTAAATACATAGAAAAAGATAAAGTTAATTGATTATAAAAAATTAAATTTATGGGATTAAATTATGGTTTAGGAAATCAAAATAAGAGGTATAAATTATATTAATAAATAAATGAGTTTCAGAATACTTAATAGTTTACAATTTTGTCTTTCCCAATTTCTTTGCGCTATTAATAAAATTTAGAGAATGTCAAAGGAGGATTCTATTGTGGCAAAGGGGAAATTAGTTAAAAAAGATATTTTTCTAGATATTGCATTACATATTATTTTTATTATCATAAGCATTGCAATTTTATTCCCTATATTAGTAGTGATAATTAATTCGTTTTGTGTTCCTAAACAAATAACAAAAGAGGGATACCGTCTTTTGCCAACTAATTTTAGTTTGGATGCCTACAATTATCTTTTTAGCCATGGTCTAATCTCTTATGAACTCTTTTTTAGATCAATTTATGTAACTTTAGCTATTGCATTATGTGGTTCTTTTTTGAGTTTATTTGTTGTTTCTATGTATGGCTATGTTGTGTTTAGAAAAAATTTTAAATATAGAAAGTTGTTTGTTATGTTTGGTATTACATCGCTGATAGTAAATGCTGGTATTGTGCCTTGGTATATTGTTTGTATTAAAGTTCTCCATTTAAAAAATACTATATTTGCATTAATCCTTCCATATGTAATGAACATGAATTACGTTTTTATATTTGTTTCTTACGCCAAAATGTGTTTACCCCAATCTTTGATAGAAGAGGCCAAGATAGACGGAGCTGGGGAATTTACCATATTCTATAAATTTGTCTTGCCACTTGTAAAACCAGTTCTTGGTATAATATTCTTTTTTTCATTTATATCTTACTGGAATGATTGGTGGCTTCCAATGATGTTAAGTGAGGAATTCATTTTCACGAATATTCAGTATTTTCTTTATAAGGTTATTTTCATGTATAATAGTTCTATTAGTGGTGTTTGCTCTTTTAAACTAGGTTATATTATTAATCCAGAAATTAAAACTTGTATGATGGCAGCATGTGCTATCAGTCTTATACCGATTTTTGTTATTTATGCCTTTTCGAGATCATACCTTGAAAAAGGTATAATAATGAGTTTGAATAAAAAAATATGATGCCAGTTTATTCACTTTATGATAATAACAGTAGTTTAAATGCAAATATTAGAGTTAATAAACCAAAGTGGTGCAAAATTTTAAATTCACTTAATCCTAAATCCTTGCACACCAAACAAATGTATGGTATAATCAAATCAAAACTAATTTAATTTAGTGGAGCTTGATTTTCAATGAGAACGCAACTAACTTTTCTACCACAAAAGGTTTTGCCAATTGTAAAATGGGCAGGGGGAAAGAGGCAGATAATAGACAAATTGATGAAGAAAAAGCCAAAAGAGTTTTCAGTATATTTTGAGCCCTTTTTAGGTGGTGGTGCGCTTTTAATTGAGCTTTATAACAGAGGAATGTTAAAAAAAGCGGTTGTATCTGATATAAATTTTGACCTTATTAATTTATACATTGTAATAAAAACTTGCCCCGAAGAGATAATTTATCATATTAAAAATATGGAATTTAAAAATAATAGTGAGGATTACTACAGAGCAAGAGATTATTATAACTCTATTCAAGGAATAGATATTAATTCAATCAAGGAAGAAAATATAATCAAAGCAGCACTGTTACTTTATTTAAATAGACATTGTTACAATGGGCTTTATAGGGTAAATAATAAGGGAGAGTTCAATGTCCCTTTTGGTAGCTATAAAAATCCTAAGCTACCCAGTAGAGAAGAGATATTTGCTTTTTCAGAGATGTTGCAAAATATAGAGATTTTACATATGGATTTCGAAGAAGCAGTAAAGAATGCTGATAGTTTTGATTTTGTTTATTTTGATCCTCCATATATGCCCATCTCTAAAACAGCTTATTTTACTGATTATACTGTTGCTGGTTTTACCGAGGAGGACCAGATAAGATTGAAAAATGTCTGTGACATCCTTACTCAAAAAGGCTGTTATGTAATGGTGAGCAATTCAGATTCAGAATTTATCAGAAATCTTTATAAGGATTATAATATTGAAACAATTGAGTCAAGAAGGAGTATTAACTCAAGTGCAGAAAAAAGAAGGGGACATTCAGAATTGATTATTACAAACTATTAAAAAAGAAGGTGTTGAATTTGTCACCAGGAGGAAGAGGAACTCGAACAGGTAGAGTTCATGAAAATGTAATAGAGAAAGTTTTATCTGAAAATTATCCTGGACGTTTTTCAAAACAAGTATTTATTGGAACAAATTTATTTGGTAATAAATACAAAGCTGATTTTGTTTTAAATAACAATGTAATAATAAGTGCCAAATGGCAACAAAAAACAGGAACAACTGAACAAAAAATTGTGTATGAAATTATGACGTTAATAAAAATTTTAAAAGAAAATAATTTAAAAGAAGCTTATATTGTCATTGGTGGTAAAGGATATTCGAGGAAAGCTAAGGAATTTTATTTAAAGCAGAAGCACATAGAATATATTAAAGACGGTGAATTAGTTGAGATTCTCTCCTTAGATGAATTTATAGAAAGAGCCAACGTGAATAAACTTTAAAATTTTTTATTTCGAAATTCTTTTAATTATAAATTGCTAAAATATTTGCAAACCTTCATTATTGAGATTCATCTCTAACCAATCAACAAATTGCTTTGCTGTTCTTGGAGATCTGCCGTTGTAGCTCATCTCCCATTGCAATGCTTTTTTATGGAGTTCTTCTGTTATTTCTATTCCTCTTTTCTGGGGCTAAGACATCTACAATTTCAAGATATTCTTTCTGAGAAAGAGAAGGATAGGTTACTATTATTCCAAACCTGTCTGCTAAAGAGAGCTTTTCTTGCAAAGTATCTTCCCAGTGAACGTCATCGCTATTGCTTGAAGTTCTATCACTAAATCTTTCTTTTACTAAATGTCTTCGGTTTGATGTTGCATAGAACACAACGTTATTTGGCAATGCTTCAAGGCTGCCTTCTAAAACTGATTTTAACCTGCTGTAATTGTTTTCGGCATCTTCAAATGTCAAGTCATCAATAAAAATTATGAATTTTAATGGAACATCTTTTATCAGTGGTATTAAATCAATCAGGGTATGCAAACTGTCCTTGTAAACCTCAATTATTCTTAGCCCCAGATAGTGGTATTCATTCAACAGAGCTTTTATAGTCGAGGATTTTCCTGTACCTCTGCTACCATAAAGTAAAATGTTGTTTACTTTATACCCTCTTAAAAAAGCAATAGTATTTTCTACCACAATCTTTTTCTGTCTTTCATAGTAAACCAAATCACTCAATCTTATAGGATCAAGAGATTCAATGCATTTTAAATTTTTCCCATCCCATATAAATCCTTTGTACTTAGCAAAAATTCCAAAGCCGTTCTTGCTGTGGAAATAAGCAAGGTCATCTATCAAAAGGCTCCAAGGAGAAGTTGATAAAAACTTTTCTATAATTGATTTTAACTCAGTTAAATAGTCTGGTATTTCTGTATCCCAGCTGCCAAGCTCGTAGATCTTGCCAAAAGGATAAGGTATAAATTTTTTGTCAGCTTTGAAAAGATTTATGATATCATCTGGTGTAAAAGTTGATATAACTTCTAATGGATCTAAATCATTTGAAACAGTCTTCTTTAACGTACTTGAGAGGTTTTCAACTCCACATGTCGCTTTTTTTGCAAATAGATTTTCACTAAATAAAATCTTTTCTATCAAATACTCTTTTAGTCCGCACCCTTGAGTAGCTTCCATTAGCGCATAATAAAAATCGTTATAAAGACCAATAACATGGAACAAATCTCTAATTCCATTGTCAATATATTCAATTAATTTATAGAGCCTTTTCAAAACAGGATCTTTCAAAAGTCCGCGATATATGCTAAGAAACTCGAAGCTAATTCTGAGCTGCTTTATTCTTTTTTCTGTCATGGTTTTAATCTCCTCTGGGGGTTAGATATGCCATCTCAACCTTATTTAAATCCCTGCCAGAATATTTGCCACAAATCTCAAGTGCGGATTTATATTCTGGCGGAAAGAACGAAAGTGTAAAAAATTGATTTTCCTCAACAAATTTGTAAGTCCACCTTTGCAGTCTTATGACGCAAGAAGCAACGGGTCTTGCCCACATGTAGCCTAAGCTTCCCCAGATTGCAGTCATTGTGTTAAAGTAATTGATATTGCCTGCTGTGATAAGCATCCACTCATTTCCTATCAAAGCAAAAGAGTGAGGATTTAAGTCTTCTATGGAAAATATCTTATGTAGCGTTTTGCATCATCTTAATAAAAATTTCATAGTTTTAATCTAATATACTACAGTTTAATTCAACTTTCAAACCATTTTATAAAGAAAAAATCAAATAATTCCTTGACCGTGGAATAAAAATCTGATATCGTATAATTGAGAATGATTAGCAATTGACACAAAATATCAATTATAAGTTACTTTCAAAACTATTAATTTTTAACCAGCCTGAGGAAAAAGTTTTTGTTTAAGAGATAAGTTTCTTGAGCTTGTTAAGCTTTTTTATTATTAGTTTTGAACTAAGAAGCATGATATTGTAAGGGAGTTAAGGAATGGAAGACAACAACCTTCTTTTTGAGCCATCATTGGAAAACTTAAAAGAAAGAAGAATATACGATTCAAGAAGATTTATCTGGGTTGCAATACTTGCAGGTCTTCTTCCGTTGTGTATTGTGTACATTGCTAATTTAAAAACCATTTGTTTAAGTAAAAGAGTTATCAATACGTTTTTGACTCTTGCTATTTTGATTTTTGCGATTGAATTTGGTTTGCATTACTATACTACTAAGTTGATGTATAAACCAAGAAGTTATAATACTATTGAGGAGTACAGAAAAGGCATTTTAGAGGAGAAAAGAGAGAGAAAAAAAGCAGGAACCTACAAGAGTGTAGTTAAATTAGGGCAAAAATTGCTTAATGTCTTATACCTGTTTCTGTATAAAATGGTAGAAAAGAGACAAATTCTATACTATTACATTGCTAAAGATAATCTGTATAAACCAATGATAGGTTTGGTAATAGTTATAGCAGTTATGGAACTCACTGTAATAGCTTTCTTATCCGCAATATCAAAGATTTTTAGTGGTTTTTAATTGGGGGATGAATTGATGGAGACTCGAAGTTTAATATCGTTTTGCATTGACCGGGGAGATTATGAAAAAGCAAAAGAGTTGATTTTTAGCCTGCTAAAAGAACATCCGCATGATGTAAATTTGTATTTAGACCTTGCTTTCATTGAAATTAGAGAAAAAAATTTAAAGAAAGCAGAGGACTATGCAAAACAAGCGCTAAATATATAGATGCTAATAACAAAGGTGTTTGGGCTGTTTTAGGCAAAATATATCATTTAAAAGGTGAATATTCTCAAGCTGAAAAGTGTTATTTACAGGCTTTAAAAATAGACAACACTTTTGTGGAAGTATTAGTTTCCTACAGTGAGCTTTTGATTGAGACAGGCTTTGTTGAAAAAGGGTTAGATATTTTAAAATATGCCCAATCATTAGAACCTACAAATTCGCTCGTATTACGAAACGAATTTTTTGTAAATCTTTACCAAATGAATTATCAAAAAGCAAATGGAAGTATCAGAAAGCTGTTTTCATCTAATATGGATGTTGAGAATATTTATGTTTTACTAATTTTATATGAATGCAATCGGTCAAATTTCAAGAAAGCATATGAATATGCAAAACTTGCTTTTAAAGAAAGACCAACAGATTACAATTTATTAAAGATAATGGAATACTTAAAAATGATTAATTCGCCTTTGTTTTTTATAAATCGATTAGCCAGCAAAATTTCCCCAGAACTGTTATATATTATTTTTATAGGAATCGCTTTAATACTTTATTTGCTAAAACAATACTCGGCTTTGACTATTTGGACTGTGGTTGTTTTATTTATCAGTATTTTAAGCTATTTATCTTCCTATATCTATAGACTAATCCAGTATATTAAGAAAATATTATCAAGAATGCTAAACAATAGAAGATTTTAAGATTGAGGAAATTTATTGCCTGATAACAAATATCTATCTTTAGACTTAAGTGCTAAATAATGACATTATAGAAGACTAATAGTTGTAACCATGTACTTTTAGAAACACATCTTCTTTATGATAGTGATATAGCTTTTTTGTGCCACAATCTTTCATAATTGCTTTTAATCCTCATATTGACATGTTGTCCAGGTATAGTATATAATTAAAACAAATTTTACATACAAGATATAAAAATAAAATGAGTAAGATAAAAGTGCTTCAAAAATTGCTTCAAGAAATGCCTGATAAAAGTGAAATACTTTATTTGCTTGGGCTTGAATATGCGGAAAATGGTGATAGTACTGCTGCTATGAATTATTTTATAGCAGCGTTGAAGAATTGCAATGAGAAAGATCTTAAGCTTTTAATTGTAGATGCTATGAGTAGTGTTGTTAAAGAAGAGAAGGCTCCACAAATGGATTTAAAAGAGAATTCTAAAATTTCAGATATACAAGAGGACAAAAAGGTGGTGAAAATTGAAGAGTATTCAAATCCCCAAAAAGAGTGCTTAGAAGTAGACCATGAATTTGAGGCAAATGATGAATTTGATGAGGATGAAGAAATTGTGAAAGAAGAGGAATATGAAGAAGCTGAAAAGGAAGAATTAGAAGAGGAATTTGAAGAAGTCGAAGAAGCAAGCGATAATGATAAATATTTAGAAAATGTTATTGACTTTCAAGTTTTTAAAACTAAAAGAGAAATATACAAATTTATTAAAGAAAGAGAAGAAAAGGTTACTTTTAGTGATATCGGCGGCTATGAGGAGCTAAAAAACATACTAACTATAAGGATTATAAAACCTCTTTTTAATCCATCTATTTTCCAGAAATTTAGGAAAAGGATAGGTGGGGGTATTCTCTTTTATGGGCCACCAGGCTGTGGCAAGACATTTTTTGCACGGGCTTTAGCAGGTGAGTGTAATTTGCCTTTTTTAGCTGTTAACATTTCTGATATACTTGATCCATATCTTGGGCAAAGTGAAAAAAACTTGAAAGAAGTTTTTGAGTATGCTCGCTTTCACAAACCGTGTGTACTTTTCTTTGATGAAGTTGATACATTTGGCTATAGCAGAGTAAAACAAAGACAGGAGTCCTTCCGAGTGCTCACAGATGAATTACTGTTGCAGATGGACGGATTCAAATCTGAAAATGAAGGAATACTTATTATTGGTGCTACCAATACTCCATGGGATTTAGACATGGCTTTATTAAGACAAGGAAGATTTGACAGGCTGATATTTGTTCCACCTCCTGATTTAGAAGCTCGAAAAGAAATTTTCAGAGTAAAGTTGATGGGAAGACCTGTGGATGGTGAGATAAATTACGATTTATTAGCGCAAAGGACTTCTTTTTTCTCAGGAGCAGATATTGAAAATGTAGTAGAAACTGCTGCAGAAGCGATTATAGATGACATATTGAGTGGAGGGAAAGAAAGAGGAATAACTACTGAAGATTTGCTTAAAGCAATTGAAAAGGTTAAACCTTCAACTATTGAATGGCTGCGCATCATGAAAAACTATATTACTTTCGCAAATGAAGATGGAAGGTTTGATGATGTTGCAAAGTTTATTAACAAATACTGCAAACATTTATAAATATGGGTGGTGAGAAGAGATGGAGAGGAACCAGAAACTTTTTGAACCCGTATTAGGAAATTATGAGAGTAAAAGAATTTATAGATCTCAAAACTTTTGGTGGGTAGCTATTCTTGCGGGCATTATACCTTTAGCAGCTGTTTGTATTGGAAATTTAAAAACAATGGGTGTCAGCAAGAAAATAATTAATGTGTTTGTATTATTAGCTATTTTATTCTATGCCGCTGAAGCTTGTGTTATTACTTATGAAACAATTACAGCAATAAGAGAGAGAAAGACTAAAGAGCAAATTGTTGACATCAGAGAACGGTTAAAGAAATCAAATGAGATTGCGAATGAAAAAAGAAATGATATTAAATCTTACAGGAAAATTATTGTAAGATTATTTAATGTACTATATTTACTCCTTTATAGAATCTTAGAAAAGAGACAGATTGTATATTATAATGCTGTAAAAAATGGTTTTTACAAATCAATGGCAGCTGTTGTGTTTGTAGGAATTATAATACAAGTAGGCATAGGATTAGCTATAGGAGCGGTAGTTGCTAAATTAGTATGGGGGTCATGAGATATGCGGAGAGACCTTGTCTTGCATTATTTAGAAAGTGGAAATTATAAAAAAGCACGTGAAGTTATTCAAAACATTTTACAAGAAGACCCTTTAAATGCAGAAGCATATATTCAACTTTCAGCTATAGAATTGGAATCTGGTAATCTGAAAAAAGCAGAAGATTATGCTAAAGAAGCTCTGAAAATTGATTCTAATAATAAAGTTGCATGGGCTGTTTTAGGGCAGATTTATCACCATCAAAAAGATTATTCTCAGGCTGAGAGATGTTATTTGCAGGCTTTAAAGATAGATAATGTTTATGTAGAAGTCTTAGCTTGTTACAGCGAACTTTTAATTGAAACAGGTTTTATTGAAAAGGGCTTAGAAATTTTAAAATATGCCAAGTCTTTGGAACCCACAAATGATTTAATTTTAGAAAATGAATTTTTTGTAAATCTTTACAATAGAAATTTTGAAAAGGCTAACAAGACAATTAAGAAATTGTTTACATCTTCAGGTAAAATTGGTAGTATATATAAGTTATTAGTTTTGTATGAAGTCAATAGAGGAAACTTCAAAAAGGCGTATAATTATGCTAAGCTTGCTTGGCAAGAATATCCAAATGACCAAGATATGCTTATGGTTTTGGAGTATTTGAAAATGCTAAACTCACCTTTGCTTTACTTTAACCGCCTCTTTTTGAAGTTACCATATGAATTATTTTATATCTTATTTTTGGGTGGCTTTTTGTTATTAAGTCTAATAAAAATGTATATACTGGCTGCTGTTTGGGTTATTATATTTAGCTTTATTTATATGATGGTATTTGTAATGCCGAGTGTATATAAATTTAGCAAATTTGTTAAAAAAGCTTTTATAAGATTATTTTGTAAAAGAAAATATTAATATTAATGCCATACTTTACATATGGTTAACTAAATGAGCATACCAAGAGACATTTTCTTGTCGTATTCGCACTTTCGACAGGTGCAGAGATTTTTCTTTTGGATGAGCAAACACAAAATCTTGACTTAAGCACTATTCGTAACCTGAGAATGCTCCAGTAATAATCTCTTCACACGAGATTTTTGAGTTTGAGGAGTATGCTACAAGCATTGCTATAATTAAAAATGGAAAGATTTTATACTGTAATTCAATCGACGAGGCAAAACAAAAACATCGAATTGTCACTTCATCTGCTAATTTAAAAGAGACAGAGGTAAAAGAGACTTATGGATAGAGAAATTCTGATTAGAACAGAAAAAAATATGGGAAAATATCCTAGGCTAAATCAAATAGTAATTGGTTATTTAAAAGGATTTGAAGGGCAATTAGAGTCTGAGAGCAACTCATAGATTAAAATTTTGTTTAATATTCAAAATATTGATAGTATGGCTTGTATTTGGTATAATAAAAAACAAATGGTAAATATGAGAATTGAGGTGAAGAGGGATGGGAGGGAATAAAATTAGAAAAGGAATTTTTATAACAATAGCGGGTGTTATTCTTTGCTCAGTTTTATTTTCTATAGCTTTCTCAGCAGATATTTGGACAGAATGTGGACAAAAAATAAAAAAATACAGCAGTCAAAAGACAATAGAGTTGTAGCAGTGGTAAATGGCGAGAAGATTTATAAAAAGGATTTAGAGATTGTGTATGCATTAGAACAAGCAAGCTATTTGTCTCAAAAAGAATCTTATCAAAAACTTTCAAAGAAATACAAGACAAATTCTTTAAAGCCACCCGTGCAAAGGACAAAAAAAGAGGTTTTAAATGACATGATAGAACATCTCCTTTTACTTCAGGCTGCTAAAAAAGAAGGATATTTTATATCAGAGAAAGAAGCAAAAGACTACTATGAGAAAGCAATGAAAACAATGCAGGAGATAATAAGTGGAAAAGTTTCAGGTGATGTGGAAGGTATAAAGCTTGCAAATGATACAATTGAGGAACTCATCAAAGGATGGGGAATAACAAGAAAAGAATATGATAAAAAGGCTATTGAGCAAACAAGAAATATGCTTTCAATTCAGAAACTGCTTAATGCAAAATTTAAAGAATTCAAATCTAAGTCTAAGAATTTGGTAATAGAAAACTTCAGAAAGGAATGTATAAATTCATTAAAGAAAAAAGCCAAAATAACAATGTATGAAAAGAATATTTAAAAATGGAATTTATATAGAACAAGACCACAGGCTTTGAAAACCCTGTGGTTTTTATTTTTCTAACTTCGCATAATATTTGAACTTTTTTAGAAAAGTGTTTTGCATATAATAAAAAATTAGTTGCTTGTGGGAAGGCTAAACAAATTCAGAAAGACAAACGGTATAATATCAAGGGGGTTTTTAAAAAAATTTTTTTAGATAATTAGAGTAAAAAAGGCAATAGAATACCGAGCCGCTCAGCATGGGAAATTTTAACTGGCAGCTTGTTTGGAGAGAGTGAAGTCAATGCTAAGTTGGGTATGGTAGAATAAAGCAATAATAACAATATCAAGAACGAAATTGTTTGTTTCGATAGCAAAATTTAAAGAAATCGTGAAATGTTTTGAGAAGATCAAAGGTATATTGAGAGAGATTAATATTAATAAAAATTTGCAGAACAAATAAAATATTAAATCCTTGCACACCAAACAAATGTATGGTATAATCAAATCAATAGTTAATTTAAATCTGGAGTATGGTTTTGCAATGAGGACTCAAATTACTTTTTTTCGCCAAAAAGTTGTGCCCATAGTGAAATGGGCGGGTGGTAAAAGGCAGATAATAAAGAGTTTACTTGAAAAACTGCCAATCCATTTTTCCACATATTATGAACCTTTTTTAGGTGGCGGAGCACTTTTGATAGAGCTTTATAATAGAGGAATTTTAAAGAATGCTGTTGTTTCAGATATTAATCTTGAACTCATAAACCTTTACACTGCAATTAAAAATTGTCCAGATGAGGTAGTTTACTATATCAAAAATTTAGATTTTAAAAATACCGAAGACGATTACTATAAGGCAAGAGAACTTTACAATTCTATTAAAATAAAAAATATGGGTACAATTGAAAATGAAAACTTACTCAAAGCAGTATTATTGCTTTATTTGAACAGACACTGTTACAACGGGCTTTATAGGGTGAATTCCAAAGGCGAATTCAATGTTCCTTTTGGAAGATATAAAAATCCTAAAATGCCAACCAGTGAAGAAATATTTGCCTTTTCAGAAATGCTACAATCTGTTGAAATTTTACATGCAGACTTTGAAGAAGCGGTGAAAAAAGCTTCTGAGTTTGATTTTGTGTATTTTGACCCTTCATACATGCCTGTGTCCAAAACAGCTAATTTTACTGATTACACAGTTGCAGGTTTTTCAAAAGAGGAACAAGTAAGGCTGAAAAATGTTTGTGATAACCTGAGCAAAAAGGGTTGTTTTGTTATGATAAGCAACTCAGATTCAGAGTTTATAAGAGATCTTTATAGAAGTTACAACATTGAGGTAATAGAGGCAAAGAGACTCATTAATTCAAGTGCAGAGAAAAGGACTGGTCATAAAGAAGTTATTATAACTAATTATTGAAAAGAAGGTGTTATTGTGTCACCTGGTGGAAGAGGTACTCGGACAGGGAAGGTTCATGAAAAATTGATTCAACAAGCATTGTTAGAAAATTACCCTGGTGCGTTTAAGGAACAAGTTGTGGTTGGCAATGATCTCTTTGGGAATAAATATAAAGCTGATTTTGTTTTAAATGACGAGATAATTATAAGTGCTAAATGGCAGCAAACACGCGGGACCGCAGAGCAAAAAATAGTTTATGAGATAATCACCTTGGTTAAAATTTTAAAGGAAAATCCAAAGTATAAAAAAGCTTATATTATAATTAGTGGAACAGGATATACTAAGAAAGCAAAAGATTTTTATTTAAATCAAAAACATGTTGACTATATAAAAGAGGGGAACTTGGTAGAAATAATATCTTTTGAAGATTTTGTCAAAAGATCGAATTTAAAATTACTGTAAAAGTAGAGAGATATTAAAAAACTCAAAAGGGCTAAGTGCGAATCTGTCAGTGCCTTAGCCCTTTTCCATTTTAACCTGTGCCTCATACCAATCAACAAACTGCTTAGCTGTTCTTGCTGAGCGGCCGTTGTAGTTCACTTCCCACTGCAGAGCAAGCCTGTGAAGCTTTTCTGTAATTTCAATTCCCCTTTTCTTTGCAATTTCATCAACAATTGCAAGGTATTCCTGCTGGGTTGGGGATGGGTATGTGACTACTATTCCAAACCTGTCAGCAAGAGAAAGTTTTTCTTCTAAAGTGTCGTTAAAATGCACTTCATCATCAGAAAGACCATTTCTGTCGCTAAACCTTTCTTTTACCAAGTGTCTTCTGTTTGAGGTTGCATATATAACAACATTTTGAGGCATTGCCTCTAAAGACCCTTCTAAAATGGCTTTTAGTTTAGTATAATTTTCCTTGATGTCTTCAAAAGACAAATCATCTACAAAGATTATAAACCTAAGCGGTACATCTCTTAAGATTCTTATTAATTTTGGAAAAGTGTAAAACTGGTCTTTGTACACCTCAACAACTCTCAAACCCATGTGAGAAAACTCGTTCAAAAGCGCCTTTACAGTTGATGACTTTCCAGTTCCTCTGCTGCCATAAAGCAAAATATTGTTAACCCTTTGGCCATTTAAAAACGCCAAAGTGTTTTCAACAACAATCCTCTTCTGCCTTTCAATATTTACAAGGTCATCAAGTCTTATTGGGTCTAAATTTTCAATACCCACAAGATTATTTCCGTCCCATGAAAAGCCTTTGTACCTTGCAAAAATTCCAAAGCCATTTTGCTTGTGGAATTCTACAAGCTCCTCAATTAAACTGCTCCAAGGACTTGTAGCCAAGAACTTCTCAATGATATTTTTGACAGTATTGTCAAGGGTGGTGTGTGATAAGGCATTTGTGCTTTCACTCACTAAAAAATTTTCAACCAAAAAGTTTGGGAAGTTATCCAAAATTTTCAAATATTTTTCAATATCTTTTCCTGAAAAGTTTGATATAAACTCAAGACAGTCTAAATCATGGGCTGCAGCTTTTTTTAGACTCTCATCTACTGCTATATTGTTAATACCTTTTGCTGATAATTTTGCGAAGGCATTTTCACTAAAGAGAATTTTCTCAATAATGTATTCTTTCAAACTACACCCTGTGCTGGCTTCTAAAAGATTGTAATAAACTGTACTGTAAAGATTTATAACTTTTTTAAAATCCTGATTTCCGTCGTCAATATAGCAGATAAGATTATACAGCTTTTCAAGAACACTATCATGAAGAAGGTTTCGATAGACTTTTAAACTTTCAAAACAAAGTCTATAGAGCCTTATTTTTTCCTCCATTGTAGCATATCTCCTTTGTACCAAAATTAAAATCTTTTGTAATAAAAGTTTTAATCAACTTTCCCTTGATTTTTAACCGAAGAGCCATTAGCTACTGAAGGATTTTCCAAACACTCAATGGTATCTATCTCACATCCAGTTCCAATTTCAACAAGTTTTCCTATTACAATCTTTGCTTTTGTGTTCTCAAGATATATTTCATCACCTTCAATTAATTCTGCTTCAAGGAATGGAAAAAACCTTTAAAGATAGTTGATAAAAATGGTATTCTCTTTGTCTATACATTTATTTTAGAACACCCAGTCTCTTTTGAAAAGTCTCTTCTATTAAATTCATAATTTTTATTGACAAACTCTTAACAATCTGATAGTATATGATTAAATTCAAATATAGTCATACAAGGGTAGAGTGGAAAGTATGAACCTTGATAAAATTTTCAAGGCCTTAGGTGACCAAAACAGGCTTAGGATTTTAAATCTTCTTTTAGAAAATGAGTTTTGTGTGTGTGAAATTGAAAAGGTCTTAGGACTTACTCAGTCAAATGTCTCAAGGCATCTTCAGGTGCTAAAGAACAAGGGAATTGTTTCTTGCAGAAAAACATCACAGTGGGTTTACTATCGCGTATCTGATGAGTTTTGCAAAGAGTATGGTGAGTTTTGTGAGTTTTTGAAAACAAAACTTTCTTCGCAGGAGCCGTTTAAAAGCGATTTGGCAAGGTGTGAAGAAGAAAAGAAAAAAGGGTTTAGCTGCGAGAAAACTAAATAAAAAACAAGAGGAATTTTTACAAAAGGTTAAAAAGAAGAAAGGGGATGTTTTGCATGAAACCCAAAGTTGCTTTTGTGTGTATTGGAAATTCCTGCCGAAGCCAGATGGCAGAGGGTTTTGCACGTTACTATGGCAAAGACTTAATTGAAGTCTACAGTGCAGGTACAGAGATAGCAGATAGAGTCAATCCTCTGGCAGTTGAGGTTATGAAAGAAAAGGGAATTGACATCTCAAGCCACTTTCCAAAGACAATTTTTGATATTCCAAAAGAGGTAGATTATTTAATCACGATGGGGTGTGGAGTTGAATGTCCACACCTACCTTGCAAACACAAAGAAGACTGGGGCTTGAGTGACCCTGCAGGAAAGCCAATCGAAGAGTTTAGAAAAATCAGGGATGAGATAGAAAAGAAGGTTTTAGATTTGATTGAAAGAGTTAAAAGAGAATATTATTGACTTTGAACTTGCAATTGCAGTTGCTGTTACAACATTTGGTCTTGGGTCTGGCGAGGCATTTACAACTATAATTGGAACGGTGATTGAAGTGCCTGTCATGCTCATGCTTGTGAACATAGCATTGTATTTTAAGAAGAGGTTTTATAAAATAAAGTAAACCTAAAGCAGGGCTAAGAAATGCTCTGTTTTTTGTTTTGAAGCCCTCATTTAATCTTCAAAATATTGATTGTATAACTTGTATTTGGTATAATAAAAGAGAAATAGTAAATTAATGAAGTGGAGTGAAGAGAGTTGAAAGAAAAGAGAATTAAAAGAAGTTTTTCTTTGATAATAGTCGTAGTTTTGAGCTTGATGTCCTTTTCTATAGCTTCCTCAGCAGACATTTGGGCAGATTGTGGACAAAAAATAAAAAAAATACAGCAGTCAGAAGACAATAGAGTTGTGGCAGTTGTAAATGGAGAGAAGATTTTTAAAAAAGACTTAGAGATTGCATACTTGATAGATAGAGCAGCGTACTTATCTCAAAAAGAGGCTTTTGAAAAGTTTTCGAAGAAGTATAAGACAGCTGAGGCAAAGCCACCTGTAGAAAAGACAAAGAAAGAAATTTTAAATGGCATGATAGAGGACCTACTTTTACTCCAAGCTGCTAAAAAAGAAGGTTTTATGGCATCAGATAAAGAAGCAAAAGAGTACTACGAAAAAGCTAAGAAAACAGTACAAGATATAATAAATGGGAAAACTCCAGGTGATGCTGAAGCTACAAGGCTTGCAAATGATGCAATTGAGAAGCTCATCAAAGGATGGGGAATTACAAGAGAGGAATATGAAAAAAAAGCTATTGAACAAACAAGAAATATGCTTTCAATTCAGAAACTATTGGATGCAAAATTTAAAAAGTTCAAGGCTCAATCTAAGAATTTAGTAATTGGAGACTTCAGAAAGGAGTATATAAATTTGTTGAAGAAAAAAGCTAAAATAACAATATATGAAAAGAATATTTAAAAATGGAATTTGTATAGAATAAAGCCACAGGCTTTGAAAAACCTGTGGTTTTTATTTTTTCAACTTCGCATAAAATTTGAACTTTATTTAAAAAGCGTTTTGCATATAATAAAAAATTAGTTGCTTGTGGAAAGGCTAAACAAATTCAGAAGGGAGAGGAGAAAGCAAAACAAAAAAGTGTAAATGAAAGTAATTTAAATTTTTAAATTAAATATTGAGGAAAGGGTGTGATTTTTTGAGCCAGAGCTGGTTGTTTTCTGAAGCAACAAGACTGGCTCATGAATACGGCTTTAGAGTGTATGAAGTTACACCAACGGTTGTGAGAATCAGAACAATTTGCGATGAGTGGCTGATACAGTATGTTGAAGGCTCGAAAAAACCATTTTACCTATACCACTACAAACAAAAGCCTCATCTTCAAAGAAAATTCTATGATTTGCCTTTCTTGTTCAAATCAGTTTGGCAGCATGACAGGTTTGTCTTAAACGGACGTAGTACAGTTCCTATCGGAGCAAATTAAAATCCCTGCGAAAATTAAAAATAACACAAAAGAAAGGAGGTGAGTTTAATAAAATGTAAGTAAGTATTTCTTGAAAAAGCTGAAATAAAATTTAAAGTAACAGCATGAATATCTATGATATAATAAAATTTCAAAGGAGTGTGATAGTTTGGCAAGTGTATTTTATTTTTTTCTGGGGTTCGTAGGGGGAATAATAAGTATACTTTTGTATCTGAAATTTCATTTTCCAAAAGTGTCAAAAAAATCTTCTATCAAGCTTGGACCAACTGTAAGGTCATTTGATGAACTAAAAGAGATGTTCAGCTGCACAAAAGAAGATGTGGAAAAAGAACTAAACGGCTATTTAGAGTTTTCCACAATTGAAAAGGGAAAAAAGCTTGCTGAGAGAATATTTTGCCATGTGACAGTGTGTCTGGGGATACTTGCCTCTTTGGAACGATTTGGTGTAAATCCAAATGAAGTTTTAGAAGAGTTAAAGAATGAAAATGCAGTTCAAGAAGAGTGCAAAAAATAAAGAATAATATAGTCATAACAATTAGATTGTTCCTTGGTGGTTATTGCCATCAAGGATTTTTTGTTATAAAATGTTATTACTTAAAAAATTATGACTAATAAAAGGAGGCTCTTTCAGTGAGTTGGATTAAACTAATTGGATTGGATTTGGTGCTAATTACCTTCTATATTTTTGTTATGTTCCTGTTAAAAAGATATATTATATCAAGGTTCCATAAAAGTAAAGATAAAGAAAAAGCTGCCACTAAACTAAATTCCTTTTTTGTGCGAGCAATATTCATAGTTAGCTTAGTAATAGGAGCTTTAGCTGGATTTTCAATAGCAGTAATAATTAAGAAGCAACTGGAAATGATAGAATTCTTTTTATTAATGTTGGTATTAATTCTTGAACTATCTATTATAGTAATGATTTTTTCAACAGATATTCAAGAAAAACTTTTTAATCAAAGGTTAAAAGCTTTGTTTGTAATAAGGCAGTTTGTGGCTGTGTTGCTGGGCGTTATTGCTATGTTTTTTATAAATCTTATACCTCTTTTTGCTAATTTAAAAACAAATGAATTTAAATATATTTATCTATTTCCTGTTACCCTTTTTATAGGATTTTATATTTTTTACTTAATTCTGCTAAATCTTCAATATCCCAAAAAAGAACTTAAAACAGATAAAAATTCTAATATCAAAGAAACCTTGAATAAGTTTAATCTTGGAAATATTAAAGTGATTGTCCTTGATACACTTGGACAAAAGTTTGCAAATCTTTTTGCAGCAGGTGTTTTTAAACCACAGCTTTTAGTTACTTCATATGCTTTGGAAAATTTAAAAGAAGATCAGTTTCAGGCAATTATGGTTCACGAAATAGGGCATATAAAGAGAAAACATGTAAGAAAAATACTTTTAGGTTGGGTCATAACTATATTCTATTATTTAGCCTTTGTCTACGGGCTTGAAAGTTTAATCGATTATTTTGTGCAAGACATTGTAATTTTTAATATTGTTATATTAGCTATCTTATTGGCGGGTACACTTCAACTTTTTCTACTAATAAGTTACATTGGTCGAATTGCCGAAATTGAAGCAGACTTATTTGTGCTAAAAAGTGGGGTGGATAGAGAGGTTTATGAGAATGCCTTGAAATCAATTTATGCACTTAACTACATAAAAGGTGATGTTTCAAAGCCGCTCGAGAAGATTCAATCCCATCCTTCGTTAAAAAAGAGGATCCGGATATTGACTGATGTTGAAAAAAAACAATATAAAGAATATTTCCCACCATTCAAAAAGGTTTATAGTACGCTAATAGCAGCTATGGTAGTGTTCTTTACTAGTTATATAACATTTGGTATACTGCTGCCAAACAATAATCTAATTAAAGATTCCGCAAATATTGAAAAGATAAGGTTGATAAAATATGTTTCAGCGTCGACCGATGTTGGTAGAAACGGTAAGAAGGTTAATTTACGGGTGGAAAAAAGCATTACAGATAAAAAAGAAATACAAGATATATTAAGATGCATTAGGAAGATAAAAACTAAGTCTGATTTTGCTAATACTCTATTTGAAAGGGATTATGAAATTGAAATATACAAAAAGAATAGCCAACCTACAATTTATTCTTTTTCATCAAGTTCAGGTGTGATTATGAAATATGTTTTAGCGGAAGATTTTGTAAAAGGGGGAAGTAGGCCATGGGTAGGAGTTAATAAAGAACTTGGGAAGGTTATTTCAAAGTATTTCAATAGCAATGAAAATTAGCAGTGAAAATTAAGAAGATTCATGCTTGATATTGCAAATTAAAAAATTAAAGTGATAAAATTATGATAACACTAAATTATTGATTTTAAACAAATAAAGTATTTTAGATGGATAGGGGGATTATTCTAATGATTACTATCAACAAAGAAAAGTGTGTAAACTGTTATAAGTGCATACGTGTATGTCCTGTACAATTTGCTAATGTTATTGACGGAGAATATATAAAACCTGACAATGATTTTTGCATCAAGTGTGGAAGATGTATAAAGCACTGTGAACATGGAGCAAGGGGTTTTATAGATGATATTTCTTTGCTTAAAGAGATGTTAGCTTCTGGTATAAAACCTATTGCAGTTGTTGCCCCCTCAGCAAGAGCCAATTTCAAAATAGGAAAACTTATAAATACTTTGAGAGAAATTGGATTTAAAGAGGTTTACGATGTTTCTTTTGGTGCAGATATAACCACTTGGGCTTATATCAGATACATTCAGCGTTTTTCCAAAAAAAGTGTTATTGCTCAACCATGTCCTGCAGTAGTTAATTACATAGAAAAACACATTCCTCAACTTCTTGATTATCTGATTCCTGTCCAAAGCCCAATGATGTGTGTAAGTATTTTTCTGAAAAAATATTTGAAAAAAACCGAACCAATAGTTTTTATTTCTCCATGTATTGCTAAAAAAGACGAGATAGCAAGATTTCCTGATATTGTCCAGTTGAATGTAACATATATTTCCTTGATGGAAGAATTTGGTGATGTATACAACAGGGCAGCTGATACAGGAAAGTTTGATTATGCTGAAGGGTATTTAGGAAAACTTTTTAGCAGACCAGGCGGATTAAAAGAGAATGTTCATGCATATTTCAAGGATGCAAAAGTAAAACAGATCGAAGGTGATATAATATTTGAATATTTAGAAAAAGACTATTTGAATACGCCAGACAATCAAAAACCTCTAATTGTTGACATATTAAACTGCCACGAGGGGTGCAATAAAGGAACCGCTACCAAATTAGATGTTCCTATCGATGTAATAGATTATGAATTTGATGTTATGAAGAAAAGTACGTATAACAAATTCAAAAGTAAAAGATTGTTTAAGTTCTTCGACAAAAAACTTAAATTAGAAGACTTTATGACAACATACTCAAACAAAAGCAAGTATTTAGAAAAGCCTTCTTCTGATGTGTTAGAAAATATCTACAATGAAATGCTAAAAACCTCGACAGAAAAGAGAAATTTAAATTGTTCAGCTTGCGGATATGATTCTTGTGAAGAAATGGCTATTGCAATCTACTATGGATATAACAGAAAAGAAAATTGTGTAAATTACTTAAAAGATAAAATGTCTCTTGAAAATGAAGAGTTGTATTTCAAAAATACCCAAATCAACAAATTATTAGATGAAATTAACAATACTCAAATTCAACTTGAGAAATTAATAAAAGAGGTGGCATTTGCTACAGATGTTGTAGATAGGAGTATGCAAGAGATAGCTGTTGGATATAGTGAGAGTGCTAAAGAAATTGAGAATATATCTACTTCAGTTTCTGGATTATTAGCTCAAATTAAGTTACTTGATAGTATTAGTAAAGAGTTGTCTACGAAAATTGATATTCTAAACAAAACGAATAATATACTTCAGGATATAGGAAGTAGCATATCTCTTTATGCTTTAAATGCTTCTATTGAAGCTTCAAAAATAACTGAGTCAAAAGGTTTTTCTGTTATAGCCTCAGAAATAAGGAAACTTGCAGATAGAATGAAAGTTGAAACATCTATCGTAAAAAAGGAATTTGATACAATGATCAGTTTAATGAACCAGATCCCTGATTTATCGGAGAAAATTTTAAATGCGATTGAAAATATAAACAGTTCTTTAGTGAATGAAAGTGCCCTGATTGAAGAATTAACGGCGAAAAGTGAGGAGATTTCAGCTGAAATCTCACGACTCAATGCATTAATTCAGCAAGAAGGTGTACTATAAGAAAAAATACTGAGGTGCTGAGAGGTCTAAAAAATGCTGCCTTAATTGATTGCTAAATGAGAGAAAAAGGGTATTATACTGGCACAATAGTCTTTTGCAGGGAAATTTTCAACTACGAAAGTAGCTTGGAAAAGTTTTTAAGTGAGATAAAAGGAATATGTGAGGCAGAGGTATTAGAGAAGCTTTTAATTGGAGGTATAAAAAAATACTATCCAAATAGAAGAATATATAGCATAAAATATAAACGCAGCTTCCCTGCAGGGAAGCCGGCATATATTTGTAACTAATATCATATACTTTTACAACCTTATTTAAATTGCTAGTAAGAATTACATCTTTGAGTTAAAAATGCTTGTGACACAAAATAAAAAAAAAGAGGTGTTCTAATTGGATATTTATATGATAAACACAAAAAATCAATTTAAATATTTGATTTTACCAATTGGGTGGTATATTTTATTTAGAGCTTTATTTCCTTATATTAATATGAACTACACAATTTATTTTAGCCTTATATATTTCACAGGATTAGCTGTATATTTTTTATCAATAGGTTCCGTAAGTTTAAAAAGCTTAGTTGATGAATGGAAAAGGGGCAGAAGTTTTTGGTTACCTGTTGTATTTAATATAGTGGGGGAAATTGCTGCTTTTGGAGTTGGAATAGGATTATCAACATTGTTGCCAAATGTTGATGATGGGTTTAAAGTTTATAAGACAACTGGATGGGCATCTGTTATTGCGTTTGCCTTAACAACAACATTACTTGCTCCAATAGCTGAAGAGGCTTTTTTTAGAAAGGGAATAATAAATTTTAATAGTAGAAGAATTAGGTTGTTGAATAAAAATTATTACCAATAATACATAAAATGAGCAAAAGTTATTGATTCCATTCATATGCGAAAGAAAACTTCTTACCTTCTACTTTTCTGAGAAGTTGCTCAAACAAAAAAGTAATTAGTATCCAATCAATATACCTTTTATAATTCTTAAACCTCCTGAGCCTTACATTCTCAAGATTATATTCACCTTTTAATTTACTAAATAGTCTTTCAATCTTTGTTCTATGCTTGTATAGCTTTTTGCCCTCTTCAGTTTCTAAAAATCTTATGTTATTTCTTCTAAAAACATTCTTAACATTGTTTTTATCTTTCATGTTTCTTTTGTTTATCCCAGCAACAAATTTAACCTTAAGCTCATTTGCTATATTAAACCATCTGCTACAATCGTATCCCGCATCTGCTAATACAATCTCACAGCCAAAGCCCCATGCCCTATATAAAAGCTCTTCTTGTCTTGAGTCATGTTCATTTGCCCCTGTTAAAATCCAGAAAAGTGGTATTACTTCTTCTTTACCTGTACACAAAAGATGTAATTTGTATCCCCTGTAAAATCCTATTGTAATATGTATACCTATTTTTGCTTCTGAATCATTTTTGGCACTTCTCAAAGGTGTAGAATCTACTATCGCTATACTCATATCAGGTTCTATCTTAGCTATTAATATGTCTTTTATATCTTGCATGTATTCTTTTTCTATTTTTCTTGACAACTTCGCAAAATATGAATAGTCCGGACTTTCTTCTATACCTACTACTTGCTTAAACTCTGTGTCTTGATTTATTCGATATTCTAATTCTCTGAAACTCTTTATCCCCTTCTTAACTTTGTAAACCAGACAAGCTATTATTTGAAACAAATTAAATTTCCTTGGGCGTCCTCTTCTATTGTGCTTTATTCTCCTTGTCAGAGCTTCAGTAACCTTTTTCACTACAAAAAGTAGCTTTAAAAATTTCTTATTTTGTGCTTTAATATTCATGAGTATATCTTTTCCCCCTTGTGTTTTGTTGTGGTTTTCTCTTAAATTAAATTATAACACAAGGGGTTTTTTTCATTTGTTACTATGTTTACTTTATATGGTTATTTCTTTTATTCAACAACCTCAGTAGAAGAATATTTATTTTGTCATCAATTATTAGCATTTTATTATATGCAGTGGAGCATTCGTATAAACCTTTAGGCATATTTACCGCAGCTTTATGGGGTATTCCATTTACTATAACGTATATTAAAACAAAAAATATTTATATACCAATGACTGCGCATCTTATATGCAATTTTGTGGGGAATGGTATTCCTGCGTTAATTATGGCGGCTAAAATGTTAAAAATATTGTAATCTTTTGTATTTTTGCTTTTTAAAAAAGAATTCTGCGTCTCAATAAATTTAAAATATAATAGAAAGAGGTTATTGAATAATAGAAATAACCATATAGAGTAAACATAGTCACAAAAGAAAAAAGCGGCACTTGGTGAAGATATTTACCACCTAATTTATTACAGAAAAGAGAGTAGAAAGTACCCACCTTCTTCAGAATATCCTCAAAAAGTAACGTAGGAAACTGAAAGACATGGGAGGAGACCAGAGACTTCGAATCTATGAACTTTTCAAATGGTGTCCTCCCATTCATTCCTTTTACTACTATGAGGTCTAAAAAAGTTCCACGTATCTTGCCATCTCTGAGCTCGTTGAATAAAGTCATCTTTGTTTTTACATCTCTCAGCATGAATCATTAAAAAGTACTCATCATCAGCCCTGTGTGAATTTTCAATTACACCCATAAGATGTTTAGCTTTTGGTGGAATAGGATTTAGTTCTACTCCTAAAATAGAAAATATCTCATTCCACTCCTTAAGCTTTCTTTCATTTCCTCCGCAAAATTCTTCTCCATTATCCAATCGGATTTTTATTGGGGTTCTCACATTATGTGTTCTTAGCCACAAAGCAACCAAGGATATAAACATAAAACCAAAAGCAGATGACAGTTCATAATAGTCCGCCGTAAATCTTGTTCTTGTTGCAACATCTATCATGTTCCACTCATAGCAAGGTAAATTGTGTTTTTTCATATGTTCGTATACTTCTTCAGGAAGGCTGTCTTTGTCTAAAAGATGCTTTGTATCAAGTTGAAACTCAGAAAATGGAATGAGAGCTTCATAATCATATAAACTTCTTTCACCCTTTTTTGTCTTTCTTGTTTTTCCCAGGTAACAGCATTTCTTTTAAGAACAGATTTTATTGTATTTTCGCTTATTTTAATGCCATATTTTCTGAAAAGATAAAGAGACAAACGTCTGTATTCTCATGCCAGTTCTTTTAGCTTCCTCAATAATGAGGTTTTCAAGTTCAGAAGAAAGTTTTCTGGGGCAAGTTTTAGGTTTTCTTGATTTATCTTCAAGAGGACCGTAAATTCCTCTTCTTATAGTAGCTCTTAATACACCTAATATTTTAGCAGTTTTTGATACGTTTTCATTATTCGCGGTCTGTTACTTTTCGAATTAATTCTCTTGCTTTTTCGTACAGATTGTTATTTCGTGATATGATATAAATATTCATAGTAGGCTGCCCTCCCATCCTGGTAGTTTTTGAATGTTTCTTTTGAATAGGGGATTACACTTTTTAATTATATTCATGTCAGGATGGAGGCAGTCTCACTTCTTTTTATGAGTTTCTCCTCACTATCTTCGCACATTCTTTCGCTGTGGTAAATATCTCTACACCTATTCGAGGCTGAAAGAGTATTTTGCCATGTGACAGTGTATTTGGGGATACTTGCTTCTTTGGAACGTTTTGGTGTAAATCCAAATGAAGTTTTAGAAAAGTCGAAGAATGAAAATATAGTTCGAGAAGAGTGCAAAAGATAAAGAAACTAATAACAATGACAAGATTGTTGGAGCTGTCCAAGCAGATGAATTGGCAGCTCCATTTGTTTTATATAGCTAACTTACTTCTTGTTATTTTTGCTATGTTACATCATAGAGCTCAATCAAAATAAAATTTTCTTTACATCACATGACCAGTAAGTCATAATAATCTTGAGGTGAGGTTTTATGCCCAAGCAAACATTTTTAAACCTTCCAGAAGAGAAAAGAAACCTTATAACAGATACATTAATAAAGCACTTTTCACAAAAACCTTACCATAAGGTTGATATCTCTGATGTTGCAAGAGAGTGCAACGTTGCAAAAGGGAGTATGTACCAGTATTTTGAAAACAAGAAAGATATGTACTTTTACGCAATAGAGGTCTCTTACCAGAGGTTTTTGAAACATCTTGAAAAGCTTAATATGGTACATATAAACATTTTTGATTATTATGAGAACTCGTTAAAAAGTATATGGCTTGCAATGAAAGAACTAAAATACGAATACATGCTTATAGAAAGAGCATTTTTTTCACAAGACTCACCTTTTAAAGATGAGATAAATGAGAAATTTTTGAAGCAGTCAAGAGAGTTTTTGGTAGAGATTATAAAGTATAATCAACAAAAAGGATATATAAGGGACGATATTGATCCCGTTATAATTTCTGTTTTTTTAGAAGGTGCAAGTTTTTATATGAAAAAATTTGTAATCGAAGAAGCACTAAGCAGAACATCAACAACACTTGATCTTGACATAAGTTATTTTAAAGATGCACTGTCTCAATTTATAAAACTTTTGAAAGAAGGAATAGGGAAAAAATAAATTTTATATTATGACTTGACAGTCATATGACCAGTGAGTCATAATATATCGTACAGGTGAAAAGTAAAGGGGATGATTTGGTGTGTTTGTGAAGGTTGAGAATCTTTCAAAAGTCTACAGGATGGGCCAAAATACAATCAAGGCGCTCGATGAAGTTAGTTTTGAGCTCGAAAAAGGAAAAATCTACACTGTGATAGGGCCATCTGGGTCAGGTAAAACCACGCTTTTTAACATCCTTGGTGGGCTTGACAGGGCAGATGGAGGCAGAGTTTTTGTAGATAGCAAAGAGATAACTGCAATGGACCAAAAAAGGCTTTCTGAGTATAGGCGCGACTATGTGGGTTTTGTATTTCAGTTTTTTAACCTCATAAACGGTCTTACGGTATATGAAAATGTGCTCTCAAGTGCACATCTTAGCAAAAATCCATTGGATGTTGATTTTGTTACTACATTTACTCTATGTGGTTATTTCTTTTATTAAACAAACGATATATTTTTCCTATTTTCAAACTTATCATTTTAAAAACTCAAGAAAATTTAAGAAAATTTAAGCTATTTAAAGAAAAGTATATTCTGAGCTCAAAATTTAGTTGAAAATGGGCTAAAAAAAAAAAAAAAACGGGATTGACAGAGTGAAAATGTATAAGATAAAATTTGCATAGAAATTCCAAGAAGAAGTTTACAGAAAAAATAGTTCAAGTGCAGAATAGCCTAAATAAGAGAATAAAGAAGGCAACATACTAAAAATCAAGTATGATGAAGAGATGAGGAAAAGATACTATTGTGTAAAGCAGCATGATATAACCGATTGTGCAGCAGCGAGCTTAGCAACAATTTGCTTGCAATATGGAAAAGAAGTATCGATAGCCAGGATAAGAGAGATGGCAGGGACAGACAGGTTTGGCACCACAGCATATGGAGTTGTAAAAGCGGCAGAAAAGCTTGGATTTGAAGCAAAAGCAGTCAGGGCAGAAGCAAAAGAAGCAATATTTGAGAAAATACCACTTCCGTGTATAGCACATGTACTGATAGATGGCAAGCTATTTCATTATGTTGTAATACATGAGATAAGAAAAGAAAGGATAGTGATAGCGGACCCGGACAAAGGGAGACTTGTCAAGAATTTTGTGTCTGATTAAGATATTTTAGCTGGAAAATTTTTTGGATATCATAGGTATAAGCGTTTATCATTGGTACAGGGTTTTTCCATTTGGTTTTTCTTAAGTTTTCTCTCTGAAGGTAGATGTTGATTTCCAAAATGTCAACTGAGTTAAAATACCCTCCTGATTTTATTCGGATTTTTTCAATCAAACTATTTACGCTTTCTACAGCATTGGTTGTATAAATATATTTTCTAATTGCCTCAGGATATTTTGTAAAAACAAAGTAAAATTCTCTCTTTTCACGTAAAAGATTTATATATCGAGGATATTTATCCTTAAAGTTATCGCAAAGAGATTCAAATTTTTCAATAGCTTCATCTATTGTTGAAGAAAGTTTAATTTTATTAAGCTCTCTGTTAAAAGTCAAAGCTTTTAGTTTTGGACAAATGCTTTTTGATATTTCTCTGTAAATGAACAAAACAAAGCTGGTGATCGGCATATGGATAAACTGCTTTGACTGTTTCTATTGTTCCTGGGAAGTCGTCACTTACAATTATTGCAACTTTTTTAAGTCCTCGATTGATTAAATCTTCAAACACTTTATTCCAATCCGTCCTATTTTCTTTACCAAAGAAAGTGTATAATCCAAAAATATCTTTTTTACCATCAAAATCAATACCAAGAACAATATAGCATACAGCTTTTTTAACTTTAGAGGTATCTTTTATTTCACAATGATAAGCATCAATTATTAGAGCAAAAATTTCTTGTGGCAATTCTCGCTGTTTGAAAAGATCTAGCTCATTTTTAAGATTATCTTTGATTTTAGCAAGTTCTTCTTCAGAATATGGGAGATTCAAATTCTTTAGGGTGTTAAGTAAGGTTGCTTATTAAATAACCATTGACAACAAGAGACATAAGAAGTTCAGTGTATGTTTCATCAACCCTTTTATAGGGTTGAGGGAGGATATTAGGTCTAAAATTACCTGAGCGAGTTCTTGGGACAGAGATGTAAAGAGCACCTATAGGTGTAGCTAGATTTCTATCATAAAAGCCGTTACCCTTGTCATTTTGATTTTTCAAAAGATAAATCTGGCGTTCAGAAAGCATAAACCAATCTAACAAGTCTTCCAGAAGTTTTTTCAATGCTGGGCGGGATGGATCTTGTTCTGCGCAATATTGATTTGCTACTTCTTCAACAGCCATATTTTTAATAGTTTCATAATAGGTATTTTTATCCATTACAACCAACCTCCTCGTATAATATGATTATCAAATCACTTAAAACTTCATATCTCAATTGGTACATTTAATTATCAGTACCAATTGATTACTGGAAATTCATTTTGATAATGCACCTTTCTTAAAACACTCATTTCTCAAAAATTGAATATTAAAATTGACTGCTACAGTTTAAATTTGCCCTTTATCTTTGGTAAACTAAAATCAGAAAAAGTTTAAGCCTGATTTAGTTTATTTGGATATATTTTGAACACCTCCTGCTGGACGTGCTTTGACATCTGCACGCCACAGCTTGCGAAAGACTGAACCCCAAAGGATTACATGAGTAATGTTTACTCGTTTGCTGTGCACGGTCAGGTTACCACATCTGATTTGAGCATATCAGATGTGTGCACCCTGTAAACTGCTCCGTAGCTCTAATATCGGCGAGGCTGCATTACATGTAATCCCCAAGGATAAAGGGCTTAACACTTTTTCTTACCACTACTTGCAAAAAGGAGGTCTTCAAATTGCCAAATACTTTAATCGTGGGCATTGATATCAGTAGTCAGTCAAATTCTATCTTCTTCATCGATGATGCCGGTAATCACTTGATTAAAAAACCTTTTTCCTTGCCTAATGATCAAGAAGGCGCTAACGAATTAATCAAAAGAGTTATTGACTGCCTCAGCCAGTATAATCTATCCTGTATTAAGTTTGGCATGGAAGCAACTTCACATTACGCTTGGCATCTGCACTTGTATCTTGCTTCTTCATCTGAACTGCTGCCATATAAACCAACTTTTTATGTTCTCAACCCAAGCATAGTCAAAGGCTTCAAAAAAATCTACACTTTCTTGCCTAAAACAGATAGCATCGATGCAATTATCATCGCTGAATGTGTCAGGTTCAGCAAACTCAACCCAACACCTTTGCCTGATTTTAAATATGCTGCACTACAACGCCTTACCAGAATGCGCTATCATCTTGTTCACAATCTAACTCGCGAAAAAAACAGAGCTCTCAATCTCATATACCTTAAATTCTCTACTTATTCTCAAGACTGTCCATTTTCAGATATCTTCGGTAAAGCTTCTTGTGCTATCATCGAAAACTTTACACCTGATGATATCGCTTCTATGCCTTTAGAAGACTTAATTAAATTCGTATCCGATAACGGCAACAATAGACTCTCAGATGTCAATAAAATCGCTGAAATACTTAAAACCGAGGCTCAAGCGTTCATACAGATTACATCCTCTGTTGGCTGAGGCAAATGACTTAGCTTTGTCTATGACCCTTGAAAACATTAGATTTATGCAAGAACAACTTAAAAAACTCGACAAAGAAATCTCAAAACTTCTTAAAGCTTTCTCTCAAACATTAACAACCGTCCCTGGCATAGGAGATGTTCTTGCAGCCGGCATCATCGCTGAAATCGGTGATATCAAGCGCTTCAAAAATGAAGCTGCTTTGGCAAAGTATTCTGGCCTTGTTTGGACTCAGTACCAATCAGGCAACTTCAATGCCCAAGATGTCTCATTAGCTAAGTGTGGTAACCAATACCTGAGATACTATCTTGTTGAAGCTGCTAACTGTGTAAGGGTGCACACAGTACGCTACAAAGCCTTCTACAACAAGAAGTTCTCAGAGGTTACCAAGCATCAGCATAAACGTGCCCTCGTCCTAACCGCAAGACGCTTAATTCCTTTGATCTTTGCCATGCTCAGCAAAGGTCAAATATATCAAGAAAGAGGTGATGTTTACAATACTTAGTTAGTCCCAATTTTTTAATTTAATAATCTTTCCCAAACAAGCTGCCAGTTAAATTTTTCCATGCTGAGCGGCTCGGTATTTTATTGTCTTTTTTGCCCTAATTATCTAAAAAAATTTTTTAAAAAACCCCCTTGACATTATACCGTTTGTCTTTTTGATTCTATTATATACCAGACACAATTTTATTTTAACTCCCAACAACCCTTTCATCAGCCGGCTGTGAGGGTTGGGATAGATAATTAAATCAAAAAAAAAAAGATGAGGAGGTGTGAAAAGAATGAAAGAAAATTTGTCTTCATTAGTTGGACCAACTTTTGAAGAAATTGAGCAGATTGAGAAGTATTCTATTGCAGGAGGCTTTATATTTCTTGATATAAATATAAATATAGACTTGAGCCAAATAATCAGCGCTATAAAAAGCAATTTACCAAAAATTACTGCAGCTTCTGCAGGAGCAACGGTAAGTGCTGCTGTAAGTTATTATTATAGTTTCAAAAAGGGTTGGGAATTGTAAAATGAATAGGAATAATTTAATACTTTGTCATTAAATATGGAGTTAGGGAGGTATTTAAAATGAGTTTTCAAATTTATGAAGAAAGAGCAAAAGTATTGTTGGGAGAAAATTTTGAGAGTATAAGTAAACAAGAGCAGGAAAACATATGTGGTGGTATTGCATTTTTGCCAATTGTAACATGGTTTGCTGCAAGTGCGATGGTGAGTATGAGTGTTAGTGCTCTTAAAGGATTGAGTGATGCTGTTCATTTGAAACATAGGAAAGAAGATTAATAAAAGATTAAACTTTCCCGCTATTTTTGATAATATAATAAATTAAATTGAATTGTAATAGAGGAAGAGGTTGTCTTTATGAAATTATTAAATTTTTATACAAAAAACGTTAAGTATTAGAATAAAGACAGCCTCTTCCGTGATTTTTAAAAAGGAGATATAGAGAATATGTTAACTATTATAAAAGCATTTGTTCTATTTATAGTTTTAAATATTACAACAATAGTATTTCATGAAATAGGTCATTATATAGGAGCAAAAATTTTGTGGGGAAACAAAGTTTTTGTGAACGAAATAGGAATACTGAATTTTGTAATTAAATTTAGAAATTCAAATTTGAACTCAACAAAAATAAGTATTGAAAAGAAAAAAGGTTTTTATGTGGGAGGATATTGTCAGTGTTCTTTTGCAAATATCGAAAAAGAAGAAGTTACAGATTTTTATAAAATACAAATTAAATTTATTTTACTTTTGTTAAATGGTATTATTGTCTCAATTGTTGTGGACTTTTTACTTTTGTATTTTATTTTGGGATATAGTGTTTTTAAGTCTTTATTAATAGCATTAGTTTATCCCATAGCATTAATGATAGTGGAAGTAGTTGTATATATTGATAGAGGCTATAATTTTTATAATACATATCCGGATATAGTAGCTGTTTTTTACATATTAAAGAAAAATGAATTATTTCTTGAATGGGAACTTTATAGAGAAATTTTAATTACAGAGCATGAAAGAAAGTATGAAGAGGATAAAAAAGAGATAAAAAAGTATTTAATAGAAAGGATAATGTGTAAATTAAGAGAAAAACAAAAAGTTGAAAATATTAATTCACTGATTATGACAAAGATTATTGAAGAAATTTTACTTCTTTACGGGTTAGGATTATTAGAAGACTTTGTTTATAATATAAGTTTAGAAATAATTACGAATTTTATAAAGTTATCTAATAAAATGCTTACACAAAAAATGAATCTAAAATCTTATATACAGATTTGTAATTTAATTGGAGCTTATTTGACAAGTTTAACATTACAAGGTAAGCACGATGATAATTTTGATAAATTTTTAAAAAGATATATTCTGTTAAGAAAGTATTTAAAGGAACAAAAAATTGAGACTAATATTCTATATGATAAAGTAGTTTATATGATATGTAAAGATGAAGAAATAAAAATCCAAAACAATGTAAGTCACAAATATATAGCTAATAAAATTGTTAAAATGGTCGAGGAAAAGCTAAAACTACAAGCAATGTAATGGGAAGGTGAAAATATGAAAGATAAAAATCAATTTGAAAATATTTTGGGGAAAACCTTTGAAGAATTAGAAGAAAAAGAAATGTATAAAGTGGTTGAAAACAGCAAGAAAGGTGATATTTTTGAATGTGCAAAGTGGTTTTTAATTAGTGGAACTATTAGCGGCCTGGCAAGCGTAGTAATAGGATTGTTAGCCAAAAAATAAGTTAAGGTTATTTATCAAGAAAGGGTGTAGAAAATGCAGGATTTCTATTTTACAGATGATTTTTTTGTGAAATCATTAAACATTTTAGAGAGAGTAAAATTATTTAAAGAAATTGGAGTTAAAAATTTTGAACTAGTAAATTTTGAAAATTGGCTTTTTAAAAGAGGGACCTTAACAATAGAAGATTTTTTTCATATGATTGATGTATATGGAATCAGTTTAGAAGATTTTAATTTAGCATTTGCTGTTCTTTCTGAAAAGCAAAAGAAAGTTGTTAGAGAAAAGGTGGAAAAAGCAAAATGGTTTTTGTGTTTGAAAGAAGTATTGGATAGTCTTAATAGTTTAAAAAGTACGGATTATGGTTATCTAGCAATTTCAAAACTCTTTTCAAGATGGTTTTGCGAAAAATTTTTGAGTGTAAGCATTACTCTTGAAAATATTATCATGAATGAAGAGGTTATGAACAAAGTTGCTCATAGTTTAGATAATTTCTTGCTAAATATATATATAAAGACATTAATTTATGAGTATTACTTATGGCGTGAAAATAATAGTGAAAATATAAAAAATAAAAAAAATGTATTTCAGTTATTCATTCATTATTTACTCAATAATAAAGGAATATACAAGTTTATGAACGATTACCCTGTAATAGGTCGAACTATGGCACAAAAAACACTTAACTGGTTGGTATATTTCAGCAAAGTTATACATGATTTGGATAAACATTTTACAGAAATTAGTAAACGATTTGAAATAAAAAGCAATAGAATAACTAGTATAGAGATATTGGGAGATTTTCATCAAGAAAGCAGTGCGGTTTTGATAGTTATATTCGAAAAATCTAAACCGATATTATACAAGCCTCGAAATTCATCTTTACAAAAAACAGTAGTTGAGTTTATTAAGTGGTGTGAAACAAAAGAAAAAAAATTGTTGGATTTAAAATTACCTCTCCTATATGAAGGTGAAACTTTCACAATAGAAGAATACATATTTTATGTTGAATGTAACAATGAAGAAGAGTTAGAGAGATATTATCGAAGATTTGGACAGTTATGTGGATTTGTTTATTTACTTAAAGGTAGTGATATACATTTTGAAAATTTAATAGCCCATGCTGAGTATCCTGTAATAGTTGATATGGAGACAATTGTGGCTCAGGAAAATTGTCAAAAAGAGTTATTTAGAGATGCGCGGTACTTTGCTTTAAAAGAAATAAATGAATCAATCTTATCTTCGGGTTTAATTCCATGTATAAGTTTTGTTGATTTCAAAACAGGAAGAGGAGTGGACGTTAGTGCATTTAGTGGAGGAGGCCAAAAATTACCATATAAAACATTAGTACTTAATGAAAAAGACATTGATAACATCAGATTTGATTATTCAGAAATAGAAATTTCAGAAGCACAAAATATTCCAAAACTGAGAGGTGAAAAAGTAGATTTTAGGAAATATGTACCGGAAGTTTTAAAAGGATTTATGACAGTATTAGAATTTGCAAGAATCCATAAAAGTGAAATTATAAATAAAGTAGAGGAGAGTTTCAAGGGCAATATAAGATGTAGAACATTATTGAAAAATACAGATAATTATTATAAGATGTTAAGTTTCTATTCGCATCCTAGTTATACTCAAGATTTTTTAGATTTAGAAAGATTGTTTGCTAATTTATGGGTTGCAAATTACAAAAGCAAAATTGCAATTAGAAGTGAGATAGAGGATTTGATAAATTTTGATATTCCTGTTTTTTATCGAAAATTAGATGATAATGTATTAGAAGACAGTCATAATAGAAAGATAGAGGGATTTTTTATTAATTCAGGATTTAACTTAATAAAGGAAAGGATAAAAAGTATAGACAATGAGACAATAGGCAAACAAATATCAATTTTGCAAGCGTCATTGAATTATTTTGATGAAAAAATTGAGAAAATTAAGGGGAATAACCTATGTGAAAATGCGGGTGTTACTATAGAAGAGAACATAACTTTACAAAAAGAAATTCTCACAGAAGAAATAATGGAAATAGGAAACATTTTAGTAGAAAATGCTATTTGGGGAGCAAAAGAAAAATCAGTCATATGGAATGGTTTAATTTTTGACAGAATCAACAAGACTAATGTTATATTACCTTTAGAAAGCAGTTTATTTTATGGGTTAAGTGGTATTATGCTGTTTCTTAGTTATGCTTTTTTACTTGTTCCAAATGAGAATTATATGAAGATTACAAAGACATTGTTTTATCAACTCTTTAAAGATGTAAAAAAAAGAATATATATAGTAAATCAGGAAG
The DNA here is from genome assembly GCF_003999255.1 of Caldicellulosiruptor changbaiensis. Taxonomy (GTDB): domain Bacteria; phylum Bacillota; class Thermoanaerobacteria; order Caldicellulosiruptorales; family Caldicellulosiruptoraceae; genus Caldicellulosiruptor; species Caldicellulosiruptor changbaiensis. Next base: position 2,416,791 of record NZ_CP034791.1, on the reverse strand, counting down.
AGGAGATTAAGAGCGTAGAAAATAAAGCTTCAATTTTATTATCTTTATTAGAGGTTTCAAATATTTATAAAGGCATATTTAGTAATATTAAAGAAGAATTACTACACTTGGTAGAATTGTTTTTTAAGAGGTTGTTAAAAAATAAAAAAACAATCCAAAGCAGTTTAATACTAAATTTTTTGAAATACTGTATAAATAAGTATAATATTGAACCTTTAAAGAAATATAAAGATATGTACAGCACCTTTATATATGACGAACCCACATTGTTTACAATGGTCAAGCGAGAGAAATACTCTAATAAACAGTACATACATTATGTCGACTTCTTATTAGACGTTGCAAATATATGCCAAAATAAATTTGCTTTTAATTATATTGTGAATAACTTTATAGAGTTTTTGGAACAAGCAGATAAACTCGTTATTTCCCAAAACTTTTTCGAATTATTATTAGTAATTTTGAAGATTTGCTCGAACGAGTTCAATAAGGAATATTTTAAAGTGTATGTGAAAAGATTAATATATGAGTACATTAAGCCCATTAAAGAAACAGATGAGCTTTTGAAAGGAAATAGTGGAGATATTGAACTTTTGTTGAAATATTCTGAGATTTTTGATGTAGATTCAATTAGGGAAATTATCGAAGAAAAAGTTAAATATATAGTTTTTAGAAAAAAACGAAAGGGAAAATTTAGTCTAAGATCAACTCCACAATATTTGCCATTAGGTTTGTTAGATGGAATTAGTGGAATTGGTTACACATTTATTCGACTTTGTTATAAAGATGCTCTTCCAATTATGGAGTTTGTATTTCCTGCATTTTTTACTAAGGAGGAAGAAGTATGAAAGTGTTTATTTTTAATGGTAGCCCAAAAGGAAATGATTCATTTTCTCTTTATGTTGCTAAAAAACTACTCACAAATATGGAGTCAATTTTAAATACGAAGTTTGAAATTAATGTGTTTGATACTAACAAATTTAGAATAAATCAATGTAAAGGATGTCTTACTTGTTTTAAACAAGGGAAATGCTTATTAGATGAGAAAGACGACATGTTGTTAATTAAAAATGCAATGGAAATATCTGATATTATTATTATAGCAACTCCTGTGTATGCTGCAAATGTATCTGCTCAAACAAAAGTTTTTATTGATCGCATATCATATTGGTTACATTTATTCAAGTTATTAGGCAAGATAGGTATTCCAATAGTAACAGCAAGTAGTAATTCATTAATTGAGGTTACATTTTATTTGAAAAGAATAATGCTTGCACTAGGTTTAAATGTTTTTGAAACAATAGCCTACACACGTGACTACCCCAATGTTGTTGATGATGAAACAAATTTTGAAGAAGAAATTTTCCAAAAAGCCCAAAAATTGTGTGAATATTTAGAAAATCCTATGAAGATAAAGGTTCATCCCCTCCAGGAAGACTATTTCAAAACCTTGAAAGATAATTTGATGTTGAGAGAAGTTGAAGATGCTGAAGTAAACTACTGGCGAGAAAATGGCTATTTTGAATTTGACAATTATGAAAGTTTACTTTTGCACTTTTTAAAAAATAAAAACTCTTGAGTAATAAAAAAAGAGAGTTTAAATAATTTTGTGTAAAGTATAGACTTCTTTTTTGGTAGCAATTCTAAATACAAACAAAAAATATCCAAGATAAACAATAAAATGCAAAAACAGACGATATAATGTCAAAGAGGTTTTTAAAAAATTTTTTTTAAATTGCAATATCGAATGCAATACTTTTTTAAAAGTAACTGGAAATTGATTATTTAAGTCCACACTGTGTATGATATTAGTATCCGTATTATTCCAGCTTACCTGCAGGAAAGCTGGTGATTGGCATTTGTTGTTATATATGTATACTATTTTAACTACCTAAATCGTTGCTATAATCTCTTATATATCTTCTCCAACAAATATCGCTCTTAGTTCTTCCGTAAACTTTCCAATGCACTCTTGTACCTAAATATCCTCCTCGGCAGGCTATTACATCAATTTGTGCTCTTTCTTATCATTTCATGCTTATCTCACTTATCTTCTTTCCCTTTGGTATAAATCTTTTTATTATCCCATTTATCCTTTTGTTCGACCCCTTTCTCTTTGCTTTAATGCAAGTATTTTATAAGCATAAAATGATTTTCCAATATTTACAAAATATTTCTTCAAATTTTATTTCTGAGTACCTATGTAGTTTAATTTCCTTTCATTTTCAAACACTCAGGAAATTTGCCCATGCAAAATAAGATTTATCTGGTGCTTGAAATTTATAAAATTTTTATTGAATTTATCAAACCATCAGAAGCTTTTAATCAACAGATTAAACAGTATTTATGATGTGTTTTAAAGAATATTAAGATATTTTTTAAAATTTCTGCATGCTAATTTAGGATGTATTTGGTATACTGCTGACTAAATCACGATAAAAACTGTTAAAAAAAGTCTTTGTGAAGGGATGATGGGGTAGCTATGAAGATAAGCAAATATATAAAAGAAGCAATGTTAAATGGAGTAAAAATTGTGAAAGAACATATCAGCGGGGAAGATGTTTATAGTGCTTTGCCTGAATCAGACAGATTTGAAATTGAGTTTTGCATAGAAATAGAAAAAAGTGGTTATTACAATCTATATTTGAATTATAAAATAGAAAAGTACACAAAAGCTGTCTATCTCGTAGATATAGATGGATTGTGTCATGGCGATATTAGATTGCATTCTGAATCGGGTGAAGTTTCAAAAATGAAGATTGGGAGGGCCTTCTTGGAAAAAGGTCAGAAAAAAATCAAAATTTATGGTGGCTGGGGAGTAGCTCACATATATGCAATTGAACTTGAAGAAGATAAGTTGCAAAATTACAGTGCTCCTTCATTTGATCTTTCAAACAAAAATGCCTCTGATAAATGCAAAAAATTGATGGAATATTTTTCAAAGATTTATAGCAAGGCAATTATTGCAGGCCAGCACACAAACACAGCACCAGGACCAGAAATTGCATATTTAGAATATCAAACAGGCAAAAAACCAGCTCTTCGTGGTTTTGATTTTCTAAGCTATACAAGACACACCATTACTAATAATATGACCTACGATGCAATGTTTGAAGTAATTTTAAATAAAGGCTCTGTTGAAGAAGCAATTAAATGGCACAAGGAGTTAGGAGGAATTGTGACATTTTGCTGGCATTGGTTTTCTCCGATAGGAGGCAACGATAAGACTTTTTATACAAAAAACACCGATTTTGATATTGAGGTTGCTCTTTGCCCTAATACTGAAGAAAACAAGCTGCTGATGGAAGATATATATGAAATCGGCAAGTGGTTGAAAATCATGGCAGATACAGATGTTCCAGTTATTTTCAGACCATTACATGAGGCTGATGGCAGGTGGTTTTGGTGGGGAGCAAAAGGGTTTGATGCTTACAAAAAGCTTTACTATCTTTTGTATGATGTATATACTAATCACTTTAAATTAAACAATCTCATATGGGTTTGGAATGCACCACATCCTGATTGGAGAATAGAAATGGACTACTATGATGTTGCAGGGGTTGACTTTTATGCCCCGGCCCAAAACTATGGTCCTCTTTCATTTTGGTATGATTATGTCTATGAGCTGACAGAAACTAAAAAACCCATAGCTTTAACAGAAAACGGACCAATTCCTGACCCAGATAAACTGCAAAGTACAAAGACTTATTGGCTTTGGTTTATGCCTTGGTGGGGTGGATTTACAACTGATGGCAAGATAAATTCGTTTGAACATCTGAGAAAGGTTTATAACCACCCTTACGTAATAACACTTGATAAATTCGACTTATTTAGAAGATGAAAAAAATAAAAGTTCAAGGCTGCCATTTGAAAAAGGTCACTTCCTAAATTCTGTAGTGGACTGGCAGCCTTGAAATTTTGTTATAACTGGGATTTTTAAACTTTTGACTTTAAGTAGCTACTTTTCTAATACCAGAAAAGAAAGAGTTATTTACATTTTGAAAAATTCCCTCTATGTCAAAATCAGTTTTTAAGCTTTGTAAATTGTATCCATAGTTTATATCTTGAAGTTTAAGATTGAAAACATCTTTTGCAAAAATCCATGGAATTTTATTCATGTAATCAGGGAAAGGTGGGCATTTGCTTGGGAGAATGTCAATTCTTTTGCCAAAAAGTGGTCTGTTTTTGCCAAAGCTAAGGTATATGTCAATACTTTTAAGTGAGATATTTCGTATATTATTATCTTTGCCATAGATTAAGATCCCATTTTCCGAATAAGCTTTTACATTGGAAATAGATATATCTTCAATAAAATTGCCTTCTTCAGGAGAGGCAATTACAATTGGTTCACCCTTTCCCCACCATGTACCAGCAAATATTTTTGTTGTCATAATGACATTTGAGATTGTAACTGATTTGACATATCCGTTTTTGCCGTTTGCAAATATTGCAATTCCTCTGTTTGAATTAAGGATGATAAGATTAGAAGCAACCACATTCTTTACTTTGCTATCTAAATGTCCCATTCTCACAGCTGCTGAGCGTGTTTGCATAATACAGTTTGACACAATTATATTTTCACAAGGTTTGTTCCAGTTTGTAATGCCAGATATAGCAACACAGTCATCACCGCAAGTAAAGAAGCTATCTGATATTATTACATTTTCGCATGAGCAAAGATGTATACCGTCGCTGTTTGGAACTCTGAGATTGTTCATAATCCTTATGTTGTGCACCTTGATGTATTTTGATGAGTGGATGCAAACTGTCCAGCAAGGTGAGTCAATAATTGAAATACCGCTCAAGCTAATATTTTCACAGTTATAGAAGAATATGGGTTGATTTGGTCGGTAAATGGGCTTACATTCTGTCTCTTCAAACTGGTCTTTGTCAAGTTGAGATAGCTCTTCGAACTGATTAAATGCTCTTGAAAAATCCATAAAACTGCTTCCGGGAAGGTCAATTGTACCTTTTCCCTCAACTGCTATGTTCTTTTCATTCATCGCATATAAAAAGGAAGTAACCTCTCCCCATTCGTTGTGGTAATAACCAATTTGGTAGTAATCTTCAATATTGTTGGTTGCTTTGATTACAGCACCTTCTTCTAAATATAGGGTTACATTAGATTTTAACCTTATAGGGCGGCTCAAATAAATTCCAGCAGGTATAACTACAACTCCACCACCATTTTCAAAACAGGTGTCAATAGCCTTTTGTATTGCTTCTGTACTGAAACTTACACCATCTGGTTTTGCTCCAAAGTCAGTTACAATTATTCTCAAGAGTTTACCTCCTATTACTTTAGGTTCATAACATTTAAAATAACCTAAAAAATCACTAAAATCCTCTCAATAATTTTGAGAAAATGTTAGATTTTGATGGTTGTAAATAACAGTGATTAAACATATTGTAATAAACGAAAAAGATGGGCATAAAGCCCTCCTTGCAATCCCTGTAGGGTTTGAGGGAAAAAACTTACTTTATCCACTCAACCACATTCCAGTTTCTTTCAGGTACTGTTTGAGGATAATTTTCAGTGTATCCTAAAGCAATTGCCCATAAAGGTTTGTATCCCTCAGGGATTTTCAGAAGTTTTATATAATCTTGTGCTTTTGGACTTGAAAAAAGTATCCCGACAAATCCTATCCAGCATGTTGCCAAACCGAGAGATTTTGCAGCAAGAAAGATGTTTTGGGTTGCAGCTGCACAGTCAACCTGGGCAGATTGACTATTTTCTTTTCCTGAAACAATTATAGCCATTGGGGCATTGTGGAAAACGTTAAAATCTTCTTTTGATGCAAATTTCTTTAAGTTTTCATCAGAAGACTGAAGTATAATATTTCTTATTTCTTGATTCATTTTGTTTAAAATATCAAGATTTTGAACCACTGTAAAAAACCATGGCTGACCATTTACAGCAGATGGAGCAAAGATTGCAGCTTCAAGTAAAAGTTTTATCTTTTCCTCTTCAACTTGGGTAGGTAAAAAGCTTCTTACACTTCGACGCTCTTTAATTGATTTTATTATTTCATTTTCAAAAACACTGCTCATTTTGTAAGCACTCTCCTTTCAAAAGAGTTTCAAAAAAAATTTAGTTTTCTAATTTCAAGACTCTAAAACTTGTTGGTTCTAAGTTGATTTCATAGATATTTTCATTTTCTGATATCATAGAGACTTTAAGATCAGAAGCTTTTAAAGGATCAACAAGTTTTTTATTTCTGTTCTTAATGTGTAAGTTTACCTTAGTTCTGTAAGGCAAGAAGGACTCTATTATGAAAGTGCCATTGCTGTATGCAAAAATGCCTATCTTTTCTCCGGCTTCAATGTAGGAATCAAAATTTTTCATAAATACCCTTCGAATTTCTGTCAAGACATCAAGTGGCCAGTTGTAGATGTCGGAGTAGTTTTCAGGTATTGTAAATGTATAAATAGTTCCTTTGCCATAAGAGTCTTTCATCAGGACAGGAAAGTTGTTTTCACCTGAGATTGCAACAATCTCCTGCCATGACGCATTTGTCCTGTGCTCTAAGACAGGAATTAGTATTTCTTTTTTACCATATACATACTTTGAAAATGAACACACTTCTGTTTTGATGGCAAATAAGTTTGTAAAAACCTTTTTGTCTGTCACTCTCACAGAGGTCAAATCTTCAATTCCTTTTCCTTGCATGGCCTTTAAAAAACCAGATGTCATTATTACATCTTTTCCGGCTAAAAGATGTTCTTTTAACTTTTGCAGAATATCCTTGTCATTTGTACAGTCAGCTGTGATAAAAACAATATTACTGTTTTCAGGAAAATATGGTGTAAGTTCGAAAGGTATTCCAACCATTCCTAAGTAGTCATAAACATGGTCTTCACCATATGAATTAAATGGATGGTAAACAGGAATTCCTATAGGATTTTCAATGTATTTACAAATCTCATCAAGATGACGCAGCTGCAGCCCAAGTGCTGGGACAAATATAGAGTTTCTCAGGTGCGGAAAGGCAAACAGAGTGATTTCTTTTGCTTTTGCAAATACAGTTAAATTTGCTTGTTCAAGGTAGCTGCCAATATTATACAGACAATCTAAAGAGTCAAACCATCCACCGAGGTTTTTGCCTGGTTTTAGATTTTCAAACCATCTCAAAAGTGAATAGCTTGCATACCTTGGAAGATGCTGCTGTGTATAAGCAGGGTCGCGGGTCTCTGTACCTGTGTAGACATAGTCAAATAGTACTACCTGAGTTTGAGGGTTGTAACCTGTCTCTTGATAGGATTCTATCCAATTTGGGTATTTGACTATTAATTTTACATTTGGATTAACACTTTTTGCAGGCTTTATCACGTACTCTCTTGAAACCTCTGTCATTAAATTTAATCTAAATTCGCTCCAGCTAAGATTTCCTTTTGCACTAATGCAAGATGGGCATGTGCAGGCGGTGAAGAAAAAGTCATCTAAAATGATTTCATCAAACAAAGAAGCTGTGTATTGAACAATCTCTTTTAACTTGTCTAAGTGTTTTTGGTTTGTGTAACAGAAAGTATTAAAGATTCTATAATAATCAAGCTCTTCATTTCCGAACACCACAGTTGCAGTGATTCCGCCAGATGTTTTAATATTTTGCCTCTCAAAAAACTCTTTCATTCTGAGCATCTTCTCTCTTGGGACGGTATCTGCACCTCTGTGTGTCTCAAGGTATACCTTTGAGATGTCTAAGTATCTTTGGAAGAACTCCAAATCTTTTTCAAGCGTCTCTAATTCTACATTTTTTAAAAATCCAGCAGGGCAGTATATTGCCAGTTTAAAGTTTTTGTATGCCATTTGCAATAACCTTCCTTTCAGAATTTGAGTAAATCGATTACAAGGAATATTATACTACTTAAAAATCTTATTACAACCTTTTTGATTACTGCCTATTTGCCCCATACTGGAGGAAAAAACTGTAAAAGACACAATTTGTGGCCTATCAGGCTTCAAAAAGAGGAGGGGTGCTAAAACTCAGAATAGATGGCCAAAGAGTGTATATAAGCGGCAAGGCAATTACTTTTTTCAAGACAGAAATAAAGGACTGCCGATAGCATCAGTTCAGACAGTCCCTGTTTTCTTCTTTAATCCTTGTAGCCCTTTCAAATGCTTCTTTGACAACAGCAGCACAGCACTTTCCAGTTGGGTTATTTATCTTTCTTTCTGTTGCACTTTAACAATTTCCCCAATAAACATTCTATGGTAATCTTTTGCAGTGTAAAAATTGTCAATGCTTTTGTCAAGGAAATTTTCAGGGATTATATCTTGAAAATAAATCTTTTTGCAAATCAAAACAAGGTTAGCCTCATCGAAAAACACTGTTTTGAACTCTTCATCTTCTTTGGGGGTGAGCTTTGCCATCTCAACCTTATTAACATCTTTGCCAGAGTATTTGCCGCAGATTTCAAGAGCTGACCTATACTCCCTACCGAAAAACGAAAGTGTAAAGAATTCATTTTCTTCAACAAACTTTCTTGTAAACCTCTGGGGTCTTATTACACAAAAGGCAACAGGCATTTCCCAAATATAGCCGAGGCTTCCCCAGCTTGCAGTCATTGTGTTAAATGAGTTGATGTTCCCTGCAGTAATGAGCATCCACTCTTGCCCAATTAAAGTAAAAGGGTTAAAATTGAGATCTTCTATTTTGATTGTTTTGTGTGCCATAAAAAATCACCTCGATAGAGATTTTGAAGTTCTTAGAGTTTGCAATTGTTGTCTTGAACTTAAATATACTACAATAAATTTTAATTTTCAAATTATTTCAACTGCAAAATTCAACAGATAGAGGAATTATAGTAGTCTTTTTCATTGGGCAAGCAAAACTCTGAATACTAATTAAAGTTTTGTTACAACAATATTGCAAAAATAGTTTTAATGTTATATAATCATAAAAATTTAAAAATACAAAAGAGCGTATCAATACAATTTTTAAGAAAGGGGGAAGGCGGCAACTGCCGCAAGCAAGATGAAAAGAGTACATTTAAAAAAGTTTTTAGTCCTTGCTATTGTCATTTCTTTTGTTGCCACAACAGTTATTGGTTTTTCTTCAACAGGGGTAAAGAAACGAAGTGAAATCCCTGACAAGTACAAATGGAATCTTGAAGAGATTTATAGCTCTCCAGAAAAGTGGAATGCAGATCTAAACAAAGTTTTGAATTACTACATCCCTAAGTTTAAGAACTACCAAGGTAAGCTTTCAGACAAAAATAAGTTGCTTGAATGTTTGAAACTAAGAGATGAAATGATGCGAATTGCAGACAAAGTCTATGTTTATGCTTATATGAAGGCTGATGAAAATCAGGCTGATAACAAGGCAAATGAGATGAGATCAAAATCTGAGACGATGTATGCGCAAGTCTCGGCAGCGGTTTCGTTTATCCAGCCAGAGCTTTTACGCTTGCCTGAAAAAACTTTAAAGTCATATATGCAGGACAAAAGTTTTACAGACTACAAAATATATCTTGATGCGGTTCTGAAACAAAAGCCTCATACGCTATCTCAAGAAGGGGAACAGTTATTAGCCTTAGCTCAGGATTTTGCAGGCTCACCTTACAGTATATTTACTCAACTAAAATATGCAGACCTTACATTCCCAAAGATTAAAGATGATAAAGGCAATGAGATTCAACTTACAGAAGCAAGTTATGGCAAGTATCTTGAAAGCAAAGATAGAGATTTCAGAAAGAGGGCATTTGAAGGTATATACTCCTCATTTGACAAAGTTAAGAATACATTGGCAGCAACGTTGACTGCTGAGGTAAAGAAAAATGTATTTTTTGCAAAAGCAAGGAAATATAATTCAGCTTTAGAAGCTTCTTTAGCACAGGAATTTATTCCAAGGAGTGTTTATGATAATCTTATCAAGGCAGTTAATAACAATATTAAGTATTTGCATAAGTATGTAGAGCTTAGAAAGAAGGTACTCAACCTTGACAAGGTTCATATATATGATATGTATGTTCCACTTGTCGCAAATTATGAAGTAAACATTGAATATGAACAGGCGAAGAACTTAATTTTAGAGGGTTTAAAACCACTTGGGAATGATTATTTAAATGTTTTAAACATTGCCTTTAACAATAGATGGATAGACGTGTTTGAGACCGAGAACAAGTATACAGGTGGATATCAATGGGGAGCATATGATACACATCCTTATATCCTTATGAACTATAACAATACTATGGACTCTGTTTTGACTCTTGCTCATGAACTTGGGCATGCTATAAATTCGTATTATACAAACAAGACACAAAAGTATATAAATTCCAATGTACCAATCTTCACAGCCGAGGTTGCTTCAACAACAAATGAGCTTCTTATGATTAACTATTTACTTAAGAAAGCAAAAAGTGATGATGAAAGACTTTATCTATTAAATACCTTAGTAGAAAATATAAGAGGTACTGTTTATACTCAGGTTATGTATGCAGAATTCGAAAAAGAAATTCATGAAAGGGTAGAAAAAGGGGAAGCACTCTCTGCAGAAACTTTGTGCAACATCTGGGGTAACTTGATGAAGAAGTATTACGGTGATAACTTTGAAGTTGATAAGCTTGCAACATTATGGTGGGCAAGGATACCACACTTTTACATGAACTTTTATGTTTATAAATACGCAACCTCTATGGCTGCTGCAAACGAGGTTGTAAAGAATATCGAAAAGGGCGATACTGCGAAGTATATAGAGTTCTTAAAAGCAGGAAGTTCAGATTATCCTATCAATGTTCTTAAAAAAGCAGGTGTTGATATGACATCAACAAAGCCTGTTGACAATTTGCTAACTTACTTTGGACAGCTTGTTGACGAGATGGAAAAGATATTGAAAAAGCAAGGAAAAATATAAAAGCAGAGAGATTGGCATATATAAAGAATTTTAAAGGGGGACTATTCAAAAGGCAAAGTGAATAGTCCCCTTTTCGTTTTTCCAATAAAACTTTTAGGGTATTAAAAAATCAATAAAGATGAATTAGAATAATCTTATTGTCATATTCTAAATCTTAAGAATGATAGGGTGAGTTTGATGATAGTGAAAGCATATATAGACGATTTTAATGAAATAACTGTTGTACTTGCTCAAATGGTTCATTCAATTAAAAGAGAAGACTTTAAGGTTTTTTTAGATGATCAGGAAATAGAAATTGAAAAGGTGGAAAAACTTATACCACATTCAGAAAATCCATTTGAAGCAGAAACGAGAGGCTATGAAATATGTGAACAAAAAGGGAAGATTAGATTTATTTTAAAAGAAGGACACTTTGATTTTCACAGAAAGCCTATGGTAAGGCCAGTTTTTGTTATTGGAGATATGAACAACTGGACAATTTCACCTGAGTGGGAGCTTTCTTATTCAAAACTCAGGGGAAGGTATGAGCTTATAAGAGATTTAAAAGATGTTCAGATTGGTCAAAAGTTTAAATTTGCAGAAGGGGCAAGTCGAAAACTTTGGTATCCGCCAGGATATGGCAATGACATTGTAATAGAGGACTATTTTGACAGAGAAGCAGCTTTTACAAATATAGTGAAAATTACAACCAGCAAAAGACTTTTAGCAAATTTAAAGTACAAGGTAGTTTACAAAAATGAACACATATATGCACGTCCAAGAGAGATTTTAACAAGAAGTGAGTACTTCTATCCGGGTGAGCTGGGTTTTAAGTATGAGCCATATGGAACCTATTTTAGACTGTGGGCACCAACCGCCTATAAGGTAAAGATTCAAATATTTGATGAGTATGAAAATTTCAAGTTTGAAAAGGAAATGTCAAGGGCAGAAAATGGGACTTGGAATGTATATCTCGCAGGTGATTTGAAAAATCATTTTTATCTTTATGAGGTCTGGCATCACAACTATGACCAAGATGAAGGATATGTTGTATATTACGTCCCAGACCCATACTCTAAGGCATCTTCGTCAAACTCTGGCAAAAGTTATATATTTGACCCGGCAGATGGCTTGATAGATGGATGGCAAGCTGATAGTTTTGTTGATAATATTGAAAAGCAAAATGACGCTATAATCTATGAGATGCATGTAAGAGACTTTACAATTGATCAAAGCTCTGGAATTGATGAAAATTTGAGAGGAAAGTTTTTAGGTTTTTGTCAAGAGGGGTACTACAAAGGAAAGATTACAACTGGACTTATGCACCTAAAAGAACTTGGGGTAACTCATGTTCATCTTTTACCAATATCTGATTTTGGGAGTGTTGATGATAAAAACCCAGACAAAAGATACAATTGGGGATATGACCCAGTGCTTTACCAGTGTCCTGAGTATTGGTTCTCAACAAAAAGCGGTGGTATTGAAGCGCTAAAAGAACTTAGAACAATGATAAAAAAGCTTCATGAAAATGGAATTGGAGTTGTGATGGATGTTGTTTTCAATCACACATACCACACAAAAGGCGGAAAATTCTCTATATTTGACAAGATTGTACCTGAATACTTTTACAGGGTAGATGACTATGGAGATTATTTAAATGCGACAGGGTGTGGAAATGAACTTGCAACAGAAAAACCAATGGTGAGGAAATTCATCCTTGACACTATTATCTACTGGACAGAGGGGTTTCACATAGACGGTTTTAGGTTTGACCTGATGGGGCTTATTGACTGTAAAACAATGAGGCAAATTGCTAATGAGGTGCGAAAACGAAATCCAAAAGCCTTGATTTATGGTGAAGGCTGGGTGATGGGCGATAGTACCTGCCTTGTCGAAGAGATGGCTACAATCTTGTCATCTTGTCATCAAGGCTATTCAATCGGGCTTTTTAACGACAGGATTAGAGATGCCATTAGAGGTGACCTTGACGGCTACAAAACAGGATATGTGCATGGAAATCTATCAGATGTTGAGAGGCTAAAACAAGGTATCAAAGCGGCAATTGATGATTTTGCAAAAGAACCTGATGAATGTGTAAACTATGTTTCCTGTCATGACAACTTGACACTTTTTGACAAGCTGCAAAAGACAATGGTTGGTGAGGACATCTTTTGGATTGACAGGGCATCAAGGCTTGCAAATGCCATTGTGCTGACATCGCAAGGGGTTGCTTTTTTACATGGTGGAGTTGAGTTTAACAGGAGCAAAGGTGGTCATCCTAATACCTATAACGCAGGAGATAACATAAACAAAATTGATTGGAGTTTAAAAGAGAAGTTTTTTGACACATTTAAGTTTTACTGTGATTTGATAAACCTGAGAAGAAAGCACATTGCTTTTAGGATGAGGTCAAGCGGAGAGATAAAGAAATACTTAAAATTTATTCCTGCACCAGATGGGGTTGTTGCTTTTATAATAACATACCCATATGATGAGTGGAAAAAGATTATTGTTGCCTACAATCCTTTTAAGGAAAAAAAGATTTTGCAGCTTCCAGAAGGTAGCTGGCGTATAAAAGCAAATGATGGCATTGTTTTCCCTGACTCTTCTGAAAAAGAGGCAATAGGCAGCTTTGAGATTGGACCAGTGAGCCTTTTTATTGCATACCAGAAATAGAAGAAAATTGGGGGTTAAACAAACTTCAATATTTATTTTACAATCTCTTTTGCCAAAAATACTCTCACATTTTCTGATTCTAAATCGAATACGCGTGGGTCATGTTCGAGCATAATAAGTGTAAATTTTATTCCAAGAGATGAATAAAGTCTTATACATTCCTCCATTTCTTTGTTGACAAAGCATGTGATGATAAAAAGCTCTCTGAAGTTGTATGATCTTAAAACGTCATATAGTAAAACCTCAAAGTACTGATTTACTTGAATTTTGATATGTGCCAAGGCCTCACACACCTTTAGAAGCTGGTTTGCATCTTGAGAAGGAAGTAGAATTTCAAGAGGTTGGCCTGTTTCCTCATCAAGTGAGTTACACGCAAATCCCACCGGTGTTGAGGCTTTTAGGCATTCATTTGCCAGGCTTGCTGCAATTTTAATTCCAAATTCAATGATGTTTTTATTGAAAACCTCTTTTCTTTCATACTCTGAACTTTGGACATTCAAAAGAATGATTGCATCGCCAGATGATGTGTATTCGTATTTGTTTACCATTAAAGTGTTGTACTTTGCAGTTGCATTCCAGTTTATTCTGTTAAAGGCATCATAGCTCTGATACTCTCTTATTCCGGCAAAGTGGAAGATGTCTTCATAGTAATGTCTCTTAACAATTGTCTCACCAGACAAGCTTGAGCGCGGCATAAGATGTTTTTGCAGGTCTAAAAAAGCAGGGTATATGGTCAAAGTGTCATTTACATAATAGCATCTATCAGCAGTTGCCAGGCCAAACAAATCTCCTGTTACAAGGTAGATTTTGTCAAGTTTATAAAAGCCACGTTTTGTTGCAACGAATTTATGACGTCTTACAATCTGCTGATAGGGCAGCAAGAAGAAGATAGAAATATATCTTAACTTGTCTCCGACGACATAGTTTTTAGAATTTTCCATAAAAAAAGATGAAGAGATTTCAAACTCGGATTTTACCCATGGAAGAGGCAAAATCTTGCCATTGTAAATTCTCTCAACTATATGTATCTCTTGCCCTTCACTACTTTTTTCTTCTTCAAAATAAATTTCATATTCTACATTTTTAAGCCCATACCTTTTTGTGACAAAGAAGTTGAGAGCAAACAGAATAGAACATATCAAAAACAACCAAAATGTTCCCATCTTGGATTTATTACCTCTTTTTAATTCTGTTTATTCTTATTATAGCCCATAATATTGAATATTCAAACTAAGAATTTGGCTAAAATTTTTGTATAAAAATGCTATTGAACATATTCAATTTCACATGTTATAATACTGCTACAACGGCGATGGAGTCCGCCGAACAAATGCCAATGATGGCTGATGACTCCTACAAATATTGCGTCTTTTCAAAAAGGCGTAATATTTGTAGGAGTTTTTTGTTTATATAGTCAAAATTGTTCTTCTAATTATGAGCAACCTACCAGAAGGAAGGAGAGACATAAAAGATGAAAAACATTGCTGCGATATCAGTAGGTGCATTTTTTGGTGCGATAAGCAGGTACTTAATTTCACAGCTTTATGTAGCTGATTTTCCAACAGCCACACTTTTTATAAACGTGCTTGGAAGCTTTGCTTTGTGCTTTGTTGCGCAGATTACTATTGATCATATAAAAATAAAACCAGCTGTTCGTCACATGATTACAACTGGGTTTATAAGCAGTTTTACAACCTTTTCTACATTTATAATTGAAATAATAAAACTTATCTCAAAAGGTGAGGCGGCAAAGGCTTTTGTGTATCCTGTGCTTTCAATTTTGCTTGGGCTTTTTGCAGCACTACTGGGTTATGAGGCAGCAGAGTTTGTTGCAGCAAGAAGGCAAAAAGAAGAGGTGGCTCAAGAGGTATGAATCTTTTTATTGTTGGACTTGGCGGTGTTGTGGGTGCAGTTTTGAGGTATATAATTTCTAAGATTTTCAAAGAAGTTATGGAAAGAGAGCACCCAATTTCAACCATGTTTATAAACGTAATTGGGTGTTTTTTCATAGGTTTTTTGTCATCAAAGCATTTACCACAAGGATACAAACTGTTTTTAACAACAGGTCTTTTGGGTGGATTTACTACATACTCTACCTTTATGCTTGAGACATCAATGTATGTAAAAAAATCAAAGCATAAAAAGGCTTTTCTGTATGTGTTCCTCTCTATTGTGTTTGGCATAATGGCAGCAGGTGCAGGGATTTGGTTGGCGAATGCTAATTAGCTTTTTTTGCTAAGATAGTAGATATAAAAGATATAAAAATGTGGTATAATCAAGAATGAATATTATTAGATACAACAAAACCAACAAGGTGTGAAGTAACAATAATGGCTTTGTCTATAGAAGAGATAAGAAAATTCGTAAATGAGAGAAAAATTAAATGGCGTGCTCATATGTTGCAGAGGATGAGAGAAAGAAATATAACCAGGGAAAATGTAATAGAATGTATCCTTAAAGGTGAAATTATAGAGCAGTATGAAAATGATTATCCTTATCCGAGTTGTTTAATCTCTTGGGTACCCAAAAATGGTTCACCACTTCATGTAGTCTGTGCAGTTGGAGATGGTTTTTTATGGCTTATAACTGCATATTTTCCTTCTGAGGACGAATGGATGATTGATTTTAAAACGAGGAGGAAATAAAAAATGAAGTGTCCATTGTGTAGAACAGAAATGAAAGAAGGAAAGATTAAACATATTGTTGATGTTGGTAACCAAACTGTGATTATAAAAAACGTTCCAGCCCTTGTATGTGGACAATGTGGAGAAGCTTATCTTGATGATGAAACAGCACTTAAGCTTGAAAAGATAGTGGATGAACTTCTTAAAACTAAAACAGAGATAATTATAGCAAACTATTCAGATATTGCAGCATAGACAATTGTACAATTTTATGTTGGATTTAATTATCCCTTATAAGATTAGATGCGATAATTACACGAAGCCAGCTACAGGAGATATATAGATTTTTAACCATCCTGTAGCTTTTTGTTTTATTTTAGAGATTGAAACTTTCTTCACAGGTAGTATATAATTTAAATATTGTAAAAATCAAAAATAAATTACCTTCAAGGAGAGACAACTATTATGAAAATCCAAGCACCAAAAGGAACAAAAGATGTCTTGCCAGAAGAAAGTTATATATGGCAGTATATTGAGGACAAATTCAGGCAGATTTGCAAACTTTATGGCTATCAAGAAGTAAGATTTCCAACATTTGAATATACAGAGCTTTTCCAGCGAGGCGTTGGTGAGACAACAGACATTGTTCAAAAAGAGATGTACACTTTTTTAGACAAAGGTGGAAGAAGTATAACATTGCGTCCAGAAGGAACTGCGTCTGTTGCGCGACTGTTCATTGAACACGGTTTTGCCTCAAGACCAATGCCACAGCGTCTTTATTACATTATATCAGCATTCAGATATGAAAATACCCAAGGCGGAAGGTACAGAGAGTTTCATCAATTTGGTATTGAAAACTTTGGTTCAAAGTCACCTGTGACAGATGCAGAGATTATTTCACTATCTTACAATTTCTTTGTTTCTCTTGGGCTTGACAATATTGTTGTGAATATAAACAATATTGGTTGTCCTATTTGCAGAAAGGATTATGTAAAAAATCTCAAAGAGTACTTTTTAGGCTACTATGATAAGCTCTGTCCAACCTGCAGACAAAGGCTTGAAAAAAATCCGATGAGGATTCTTGACTGCAAAGAAGATACTTGCAAACTGATTGCAAAAGATGCTCCAAAGCCCATTGACTATCTTTGCGATGAGTGCAAATTGCATTTTGAGAGTTTAAAAGACTATTTGACTGCAGCAGGCGTTTGTTACAAGGTTGACCCCTATATCGTAAGAGGCTTAGATTATTATACAAAAACAGTTTTTGAGATTGTTGACCTTGTTTTGGACAAAGAGCTTGCAATCTGTGGTGGGGGAAGGTATGATAACTTAATAGAGCAGATAGGTGGAAGCAGCACCCCTGGCATTGGGTTTGCAATTGGTGTTGAGAGACTTATAATGCTTCTTTCACAAAAAGGTCTGATTCCACAAAAGCCACAGGTTCCTCAAGTTTTTATTGCAACCTTAGGAGATTTGGCAACCAAAAAAGCGTTTGAGATTGCAAGTACTTTGAGGTTTGAAGGAATTTCAACTGTGATTGAGGAGCTTTCAAGAAGTCTAAAGTCTCAGATGAAATATGCAGATAAGCTGGGTTGTGATTTTTCAGTCATAATCGGCGATGACGAGATTGAAAAAGGTGTTTGCAAACTAAGAAACATGAAGACGTCATCAGAAGAGATTGTAAAAATAGAAAGTTTGGCTCAGTACATCAAAAGTAAGATATAAACAAAATTTACAAAGAGGGTGATATTATTGGAAAGCATCAAAGGCTTCAAAAGAACAAAGTACTGTGGAGAAGTGTCGCTTGAAGATGTTGGGAAAGAAGTGGTTCTGACGGGTTGGGTTGACACAAGACGTGACCTTGGCGGAATAATATTTGTTGATTTGCGAGACAGAACTGGAATTGTTCAGGTTGTGTTTGACGAGAAGATGGGCGAAGAACTTATGGAGAACGCAGACAGTTTGAGAAACGAATATTGTATTGGCATCAGAGGCATTGTAGAAAAAAGACCACCTGAAACAGTAAACCCTAAAATCAAAACTGGTGAGGTTGAGGTAAGGGCAAAGGAGCTTAGAATATTTAGCAAGTCCGAAACACCGCCATTCCCAATTGAAGAAGGAATAAACGTAAATGAAGCTGTAAGGTTAAAGTATAGATACCTTGACCTCAGAAGACCTGATATGCAAAGAAACCTAATGTTCAGGCACAAACTTTACCAAGTGGTTAGAAATTTCTTGTCCCAAAACGGCTTTATTGAAATAGAAACACCAATGCTTACAAAATCAACACCAGAGGGTGCAAGGGATTATCTTGTTCCAAGCAGAATCTTTCCAGGCAAGTTCTTTGCACTGCCACAGTCACCACAGCTTTTCAAACAACTTTTAATGGTTGCTGGGTTTGACAGGTATTTTCAGATTGTAAAGTGCTTCAGAGACGAGGACTTGCGTGCAGACAGGCAACCTGAGTTTACGCAGATTGATATTGAGATGTCATTTGTTGATGTAGATGATGTGATTGAGGTTAATGAAAGGCTTCTTCAGACAATTTTTAGGGAGATGCTTGGAATAGATCTAAAACTTCCTCTTCCAAGGCTGACATACAAAGAAGCAATGGAAAGGTTTGGCTCAGACAAGCCTGACACACGTTTTGGAATGGAGCTTGTAAACCTCACTGACATTGTGAAAAACTGTGAATTCAAAGTTTTTGCAGATGCAGCAAACAAAGGCGGGTCAGTTAGAGCAATAAACGCAAAAGGGTGTGCTGTGAAATTTTCAAGACGAGAGATAGATGCCTTGGTTGAGTACGCTAAGAATTTTGGTGCAAAAGGACTCGCATGGATAGCAGTGGAAAGTGATGGATTAAAATCACCAATTGTCAAGTTTTTAAAGGAAGAAGAGATAAATGAGATTCTAAAAAGACTTGATGCGCAGGTTGGCGACCTTCTTTTGTTCTCGGCAGACAAAGACGAGGTTGTATTTGACGTCCTTGGGAATGTTAGACTTGAGATTGCAAGGAAATTGAACCTTCTTGACAAGTCTAAATTCAATCTTTTGTGGGTAACAGAATTTCCTCTATTTGAGTACTCAGAAGAAGAAGGAAGGTATGTGGCAAAGCACCATCCATTTACATCGCCTATGGACGAGGACATAGAGTTTTTGGAGACAGATCCAGCAAAAGTCAGGTCAAAAGCATATGACATTGTTCTAAATGGAACAGAGATTGGTGGTGGGTCAATAAGAATTCACTCAACAGAGCTACAAAAGAGAATGTTCAAGGCACTTGGCTTTACTGAAGAGCGAGCACAAGACAGATTTGGGTTTTTGCTTGAGGCGTTCAAATACGGAACACCACCGCATGGCGGAATTGCATATGGGTTTGATAGACTCTGTATGCTTCTTTTAGGGCTTGATTCGATAAGAGATACAATTGCATTCCCGAAAGTAAAGGATTCTTCATGCCCGCTCACAGATGCACCATCAGAGGTTGAGCCAAAACAACTTCGTGAGCTTCATATTAAGGTAGATGTTGTGAAGGTATAGAGAATCGCTGGAGAAAAAGTTGATATAAAAAGATTTAAAGGGCTCATATCCTTGAGAAAAGTACCTAAACTTGAAAAAGGGTATGAGCCTTGTTTTGTTGTTATAAAATTTTTACTTCATTTCATTTCAATATAGTACAAATACCATGTCAAGGTTTCAAAACAAAAATTCAATTTTCTTAATTCAATTTAGTCAAAAGGTGAACTATAGTAATTTCTAAAGAGATGATAACGATTACATGTACTGGTAGTTAGATTTAGTTGTTTAAAAATTATTTAGACCTTTCAAAGTTGCATATCTGAGAGGGATTTTTTTCTTTGACGAAAAAGGAGAAGATTTTACAAGAGAAGAGGAGACAAAAGGTGTGCAAGGTAAATTTTCATGTGTTATTTAGGGAATTTTTTAATGATTACAAACGTTATTTTAGGAGGGTGAATTTTATGAAGAAAGAATGTCTTAGAGTTTTTGCAGTCTTTATGGTTTTTACTTTTTTACTATCTCTTTTTCCCTTTGTTACATTTGCTCAAAATACTGCGTATGAAAAAGATAAGTATCCACACCTGATTGGCAACAGCTTGGTAAAAAAACCTTCTGTGGCTGGAAGACTGCAAATTATCAAACAAAATGGAAGAAGGATTTTAGCCGACCAAAATGGAGAGCCTATTCAGCTTCGTGGTATGAGCACACACGGACTGCAATGGTTTCCACAGATAATTAACAACAATGCGTTTGCTGCACTTGCAAATGACTGGGGTTGCAATGTAATTCGCTTGGCAATGTATGTAGGAGAAGGTGGATATGCTACAAATCCTCAACTAAAAGACAAGGTCATTGAAGGTATTAAATTGGCAATTCAAAACGACATGTATGTAATTGTAGATTGGCACGTTCTCAATCCCGGCGACCCTAATGCAGAAGTTTATAAAGGGGCAAAAGACTTTTTCAAGGAGATAGCTCAAAAATTTCCAAACAATTTTCATATAATTTATGAGTTGTGCAATGAGCCAAACCCAACAGACCCAGGTGTAACAAATGATGAAGCAGGGTGGAAAAAGGTAAAAGCTTATGCTGAACCAATTATAAAGATGCTGCGTCAGATGGGAAATGAAAACATTATAATTGTAGGTTCGCCAAATTGGAGCCAAAGACCAGATTTTGCGATAAAAGACCCAATTGCAGATGACAAGGTCATGTATTCTGTTCATTTCTATACAGGTACACACAAGGTAGATGGATATGTATTTGAAAATATGAAAAGGGCAATTGAAGCAGGCGTTCCAGTATTTGTAACAGAATGGGGGACAAGTGAGGCAAGCGGTGATGGTGGACCATATCTTGATGAGGCTGACAAATGGCTTGAGTACCTTAACGCAAACAATATAAGTTGGGTAAACTGGTCTCTGACAAATAAAAATGAAACTTCTGGTGCTTTTGTACCCTACATTAGCGGTGTGTCTCAAGCAACAGATTTGGACCCTGGCAGCGACCAGAAATGGGATATTTCAGAACTTAGCATCTCTGGTGAATATGTACGATCAAGAATAAAGGGTATTCCATATCAGCCTATTGAGAGAACATTGAAAATTTCTCAAGATCAAGTCGCGTGTGCCCCAATTGGTCAACCTATTTTGCCATCTGATTTTGAAGATGGTACACGGCAAGGTTGGGACTGGGATGAACCATCTGGTGTTAAGGGTGCTTTAACAATAGAAGAGGCAAATGGTTCAAATGCACTTTCATGGGAGGTTGAGTACCCTGAAAAGAAGCCTCAAGATGGTTGGGCTTCTGCTCCAAGGCTAATTTTGAGGAATATAAATATAACAAGAGGTGATTGTAAGTATCTCTGCTTTGACTTTTACCTAAAACCAAAACAGGCAACAAAAGGTGAGCTTGCAATCTTCCTGGCGTTTGCACCACCTTCTCTTAACTATTGGGCACAGGCAGAGGATAGCTTTAATATAGATTTGAGCAATTTATCTACACTGAAGAAAACACCAGATGGCTTTTATTCTTTCAAAATTTCTTTTGATTTAGATAAGATAAAAGAGGGGAAGATTATTGGACCTGATACCCATCTGCGAGACATAATCATAGTTGTTGCAGATGTAAACAGTGATTTTAAAGGTAGAATGTACTTAGACAATGTAAGATTTACAAATATGCTTTTTGAAGATGTTACCCCTCAGACAACTGGGTATGAGGCTATTTCAAAGCTTTATTCTAAGAAAATAGTCAATGGAATTTCTACAAATTTATTTGGTCCTGAAAAGGCAGTCACAAGAGCTGAGGTTGCTGCTATGGCAGTCAGACTCTTAGATTTGCAAGAGGAAAGCTACATGGGAGAGTTTGCAGATGTAAGCAAAAATAGCTGGTATGCAAATGAAGTATCTACGGCATATAAGGCAGGCATAATTTTGGGAGATGGCAAATATATAAAACCAGAGAAGGCAGTGACACGGGAAGAGATGGCAGTGTTTGCAATGAGAATTTACAGGGTTCTGACAGATGAAAAAGTTGAAGCTACTGAAGAGATTGCAATATCAGACAAAAACTCAATCAGTAGCTGGGCAAGACAAGATGTAAATGCTGCTATTTCGCTTGGACTCATGGATGTATTTACAGATGGAAGTTTTGGGCCAAAAGCAAAGGTTACACGTGCAGAGGCTACACAAATAATCTACAAAATTTTAGAACTTACAGGAAAGATGTAAAAGGATAGATTTTATAATAAGCTTGTACCACATAAAGGGACTATCAAATAGGATAGTTCCTTTTTTTCTGCCTTCTACATTTTTTAATTTATACTTTTTTGACTGCTTTTAAATCAAAATAATGCAAATTTATATATCAATAATTAACAAAAAGAATGCAATTTTATCAATTCATTTTTTATAAGTAGGATTGTAAACTATAGTTGAAAATCAAACTCAGCGCAAGGGAAATTTCCAAAGACTTAACATAGAAAGGGGAACATGCAAGATGAGAAGTGGTCAGCGCACATATTCACGCTCTGGTTTTGTAAAAGAACTTAACAAAAATTTTCCATTATTTATAATGGCACTACCTGGGGTAATTCTCCTGATTGCATTTTCTTATCTTCCACTGTTTGGGCTTATCATAGCTTTTAAAGATGTACATTACGATGTAGGAATTTTAAAAAGTCCATGGGTTGGTTTTAAAAACTTTGAATTTCTATTCAAAACGCCTGATGCATTTATAATCACAAGAAATACACTCTTATATAACTTAGCATTTATTGTTCTTGGTAATTTAGCTGCTATTGCAACTGCAATTGCCTTAAGTGAGATGAGAGCAAGATTTATGGCAAAGTTTTACCAGTCGGTAATGTTTTTGCCTTATTTTCTATCATGGGTTGTTGTTGCCTACATGGCGTTTGCATTCTTGAGTGTTGACCTTGGAATATTAAATACGTTGGTTTTGCCTAAACTTGGAATAGAACCAATTGCATGGTATGTTGAGCCAAAACCATGGCCGGTGATACTTATTTTAGCAAATCTATGGAAGTACACAGGATACAATGCGGTTATATACTTAGCTGCAATTACAGGAATCGACCCTGAGTACTATGAAGCAGCGCTTATTGATGGAGCGAGCAAGTGGCAACAGATAAAACATATCACGTTTCCACTTTTGTCTCCACTGGTAGTGGTACTTGTCCTGCTTGGTATAGGAAGAATATTTTATGCAGACTTTGGTCTCTTCTATCAGCTTCCTATGAACAGCGGTGCACTCTATGATGTTACAAACGTCATTGATACATATGTATACAGGACATTAATGGGGATGAATGACATAGGAATGGCTTCGGCAGCAAGCTTTTACCAGTCGATAATGGGTTTTATATTAGTGTTGACTTCTAATCTCATTGTTCGACGACTTGATCCAGAAAAAGCTCTCTTTTAACAATCAAAATAGGAAAGGCGTGAGGATTCATGCATTCAAAAAGCAAATTTATGCAAATATCAACATCGGCAGAAGTGATATTACACATAGTGTTTTTATTCATAACTTTCTTATGCTTAGTTCCTCTTTGGGCAGTTGTTGCTATATCTCTAAGTGATGATGAGGCAATGAGACAAGTAGGGTATAGACTAATTCCAGTCAAATTTAGTGCAAAGTCATATGATTTTGTACTTGGGCAAGGGATTGCAATTGCACGTGCGTATGGTATTACAATATTTGTAACTGCGGTAGGTACACTTCTTTGTGTTGCGGTAGTTTCAATGTACGCATATGTACTGTTCAGAAAAGATTTTAAGTATAGAAAATTCTTCACTTTCTTTGGATTTTTCACAATGTTGATTAACGCTGGACTTGTGCCGTGGTATATAGTTTGTGTAAATGTGCTGCATTTAAAAAACACAATTTTTGCTCTCATCTTTCCATATGTAATGAATATGTGGTACGTCTTGATTTTTAGAACATACCTTTCAATGTCATTGCCTGACTCTATAATTGAATCAGCCAAGATTGATGGTGCAGGGGAATTTACTATATTTTTCAAAATAGTTATTCCATTAGTAAAGCCGGGACTTGCAACAATAGCACTCTTTGCAGCAATAATGTACTGGAATGACTGGTGGCTTCCGTTTATGTTGATTGAAAAGGAAGAACTATATAACTTGCAATATTTGATGTACAGGGTTCAGCAAAAAATACAATACTTAGCAGAGATTGCTTCCAAATTAGCGATGAATCCATCTATTCCGCCTGACATACCTGCAGAATCTGCAAGAATGGCAATGGCAGTTTTGGGAATGGGTCCAATAGTTTTAGCTTATCCATTCTTCCAGCGATACTTTGTTAAAGGTCTTACAATAGGTGCTATCAAAGGATAATGCGTGGTGGATATAAGCCTCGAAAGTCTGGTTTTAGCAGGCTGTGGGGCTTATAATAAAAAAACAAAAAGTTGGGGAGGTTGGTTTTTGTGAAACTCAAAAAGTTCTTTGTAGTGATGCTCATCTTAGCGTTTGCGTTGACAAGCGTGATTGGCATCGTAAGTGGCTTTGCAGCATCTTCATCTAAACTTCCTTATGTTAAACTCACATGGTATGTCATCGGTACACCACAGAAAGACTGGGATTTGATTAACCAAAAGGTAAATGAGTACATTAAACCAAAACTCAACGCTGAAATCAAAATGACAATGTTTGACTGGGGCGAGTACAACGACAGAATGCAGACAAAGATTGCAGCTGGTGAGCCATTTGACATCTGTTTTACAGCTATTTGGACAAACAACTACAGAACTAACGTTGCAAAAGGTGCGTTTTTACCACTCAACAAACCAGGAAATGACCTTCTTTCAAAGTATGCACCAAAGACAAAGAAGCTTTTAGGTGATGATTTTATAAAGGGTGCTTCAATTAATGGCATTTTATATGCAATTCCTGCAAACAAAGAAAAGGCTCATAACTGGGGATTTATTGTAAGAATGGACTTGGTAAAGAAGTATAAGCTTCAGGACATGTTCAAAAAAGTTAAGAAGTTAGAAGATTTAGAGCCATATCTGAAGGTTATTAAGCAAAAAGAGCCGGGAGTATATCCATTAGGAGCATATGCAGGTGAGTCTCCAAGATTCTTGCTTGACTGGGATAAGGTTGTAGATGATGATGTTCCTGTTTCACTCTATCCAAATAACAAGAGTACAAAGATAGTAAATGAACTTGAACAGCCAAATACAAAAGCTCTCTTTAAGACAGTAAGAAAGTATTACTTGGCAGGTTACATCAGAAAAGACGCAGCTCAGGTTACAGACTGGATGTCAGATTTGAAGGCAGGAAAGGTATTCGTAATGCCACAGTCTTTAAAACCTGGTAAAGATGCTGAAATGTCAATCTCAACAGGATATGAGTGGAAGCAGATTGACATCACACCACCTGTTATGTCTACAAGAGAGTGTATTGGTTCAATGCAGGCAATAAATGCAAAATCTAAGAATCCTGAAAGAGCACTCATGTTCTTAGAGCTCTTCAACACAGACAAGTATCTAAACAACTTAGTAAACTTTGGTATCGAAGGACAGCACTACGTATTCAAAGATAAAAAGAAAGGTATTATTGCTCCTGGTCCAAAAGCAAAGGACTACAGCCCAGGTCTTGGTTGGATGTTTGGTAACCAGTTTATAAACTACATCTATGAGAATGAAGACCCGAACAAGTGGAAAAACTTTGAAGAGTATAACAAGAAAGCACTGCCACTTTTGAGCCTTGGGTTTAACTTTGATGACTCAAAGGTTAAGACTCAAGTTGCTGCATGCAAGAGTGTATGGAAACAGTACATTCCACTTCTTGAGACAGGTTCTGTTGACCCAGATAAGTATATACCACAGGCAATCCAGAAGTTTAAACAAGCTGGAGTTGACATTATAATAAAAGAAGCTCAGAAACAATATGATGAGTTCTTAAAGAAGACTGGAAGAAAGAAATAAAAAAATATAGACAAACGGGATACCAATAGTCAGTTTTATATTGGTATCCCGTTTGTTACTAATATTAGTCAATTAATTAAATTGATTGGGGCATGAAAGATAAGGTAAAATATAATTAAAAATGTAGTTATTCAAGCAAGAGTGTAAGGTTGGGATTTTTAATGTTTAGTAAAAAGAAGATAGCTTACTTTAGCTTTTTCATACCGCTAATAACTACCATTACAATAATATTGATGCTAATTTTGAATACACAAAAAAACATTCAAGAAAACATAATGATTGCCAATGATGAAACAAATATTAAAACTGAGCTGAGATTTATTAGTTCATGGGGGGGTGTTGACCCTTATGCTGACACACTTTCATTTGTTTTGAATAAGTTCCAAGAAGAGAATAAGGATATTATGGTTGTTAATGAGTCTTTATTTGGTGATGATTTTTTGATAAAACTTCAAACTGATTTTGCTTCAGGAAACTCTCCTGATGTCTTTGGTCTTTTCCCAGGATCTGTTAGGGATATATTGATTAAAAACGATAAAGTTGCTGAATTAACCAATGTGCTAAAAAGTGATAGAAAGTGGTATCAAGGTTTTTATCCTAATATGTGGAAATATGTTATGTGGAATGGGAAAATTTATGGACTCCCCTTTGAGACAATTGTTGAGTGTCTTTTTGTAAACAAGGACATATTTGAAAAATATCATTTGAAAGTACCTCAAAATTTTACTCAGCTCAAAGACGTGTGTAAAAAACTCAGGGCCAAAGGGATCATTCCCATTGCTTTCAATGCTCAGCCAGAAGGTACGTACATATATCAAAACTTAGTAGTTGCAATTGGGACAAAGCAAGAAGTGGAAAACCCTTTAAAAGGTCATAAGATATCACCATCTTACATAAAAGCGCTGGATTACTTAAAAGAGCTCTACAAAATAGGAGCGTTTCCTGATAATTACTATACTCTTACTAGCAAACAGCGAAATGATTTATTTTTATCCAAAAAGGCAGCTATGATTGTTCAAGGGTCTTGGTTTATTCCAAAATGTGATCCAAAAACAGTTGATATATATTTTTTCCCTCAGGTAATATCAGGTGGCAAAAGACAGCTAATTTATGGGCTTGGTGGAGGAACATTTTATATGAGCGCATCTTGCTGGAAAGACCCCAAAAAGAGGGATGCAGCAATAAGACTTTTAAAATATCTCACCTCAGAAAAAACAGCAAGAATCTTTGTTGAAAGGACGGGACTTATTCCAAACGTGAAAATAACAAATCCACCAAAAATTACAAATCCACTCAGAGCAAAGGCTGAAGGGCTTATTAAAGATGCAGATGTGCTTGTTTCACCGCCTGACCATTTTATTGATAGGACTATTTGGGACGAGGTTGTTACTAAAAACATTCCTTATGTTCTAAATGACAAAATTACGCCTGAGCAGTTTTGGGCAAAAGCTATTTTGGCATGGGAAGAGAATATGAAAAAATTGGGTGAATAAGTATGGGAAAAAGTAAAGGAATTTTGGATAGGTTTTTAAAATATTACAGAAGCATTTCAATAGACAAGAAATTTTTGGCAGTTGCATATATCCAAATCTTTATTCCAATAATACTGATAGGTGTTGTAAGCTTTAGAATTTCTTCCGACCTGATTTTCGAAAAGTATATTGGTTACACCTCTGATGTTATAAAAACTGCAAGATTGAGAATTGTTGATAAAATAAATGAATTAAATCTGATTACCCAAGATGTATTGTATCAAAGTGAGTTATATAATGTACTTGAAAAAGCCCAAAGAAAAATTGACTATTACGACGATGTTGCCTCATTTACGAATAAACTTAGAAAGATAATCTTAGGACATCGTGATATTCAATCTATTGGAATTTTTACAAAAGACAAGAAACTGTGTATAGTTGACAACACATCTCAGAAAAAGGGACTTGATGAGATTGTACCACTGGCCATTACATTTGAGAGACTCTACCGTATAGCATCAAACGGCGATGGAAAACCTGTGTGGTATGTTGCAAATATCGATGGTGAAAACGAAAATAACCCAGTTGTTCTTATTGTAAGGCTCATTAATAATCCTAGGACGTTAAAATTTCAGGGAATTTTAGCAATTATGGTAAATACCGAACTGTTTACCAAGACATTTTCAGAGCTTGTTGCAGAAAAAAGTCAAGCAATTTCGCTCATTGGTCAAAACACATTCGTTTGTACAAAAGGACAGCTCAACAAACAAGAGGTTATGAAGCTTACCGATAGTATAAAAAACGAAAATGGCGTTGTTACATATACCTCGAAAGAGTCTATCGTAAATGTCTTGCCGATAAAAGAAGTAAATTGGTATATTGTAACATCAATACCTGTAAAAGTTCTTTTTAAAGATATAGATAAACTTCGCATATGGTTAATTATCCTTTGCTTTTTGTCCTTCATGATAACCTCTGCTACAGCTCTTTTACTCTCTATGGATTTTTTAAAACCAATCTCGGCTATTGTTGAGGCAACAAAAAAAGTAAGAAGTGGGGAGTATACTACAATAAATGACCTTGAGCGAAAAGATGAGCTTGGGCTTTTAATTGAGAACTTCAATAGCATGGTGCAGAAGATAAATCATCTTATAAATTCTATCTACAAAGAGCAAATAACGAGAAAAGAAGCTGAAATAAAAGCGCTGCAAAGTCAGCTCAATCCTCATTTTTTATTTAACATATTAGAGTCAATTAACTGGCTTGCGCAGCTAAACGGGGTATCTCAAATTAGTGATGTTGTGATAGCCCTCTCAAGACTTTTAGAGGTGAATTTGAAAGAAGAAAAATTCTTGCCTCTTGAAGAGGAGCTAAAATACATAACTTCGTACATTTCTATTTTAAAGATAAACTTTGGAGAGGAAAATCTGAAACTTGAGATTGACGCAGACAAAAAGGCTTTAAAGTTTAGAATTCCAAAACTCTTGATTCAACCGCTTGTAGAAAACTCTGTTTTTCATGGGATAAGACCAAAAGGGAGAGGCAAGATTTTTATTGGATGTTATGTGTTTGATGAAAAGCTCAACATAATTGTGAAAGACGACGGGATAGGGATGAATCCAGAAAAATTAAATAAAATTCGTGATGGTCTTGCAGATGAGCTTGAGTTTGACCAAGAAGAAAAATCATACACAAGAATTGGACTTCTGAATGTTGTAAAGAGATTAAAATTGATATATGGTAGTAATGCTCACTTTTCAATCGAAAGTGTGCCTAATAAGGGCACCACAATAAAGATAGAAATTTTGGTTGAGGCAATAGAAAAAGTCTATGAAGATAACTTAGAATACTTGTAAAGAGGGGTAATTTAAAGATGTACAAGATTTTAATCGTTGATGATGATATGCTTATAAGAAAGGGAATTAGAAATGTAATTAGATGGAAAGATTTTGACTGTGAGATCTGTGCCGAAGCTTCAACTGGCGAAGAGGCCTTAGAGCTTATTAAAAAGTTTACGCCTGACATAGTCATTACAGACATCAGAATGCCTAACATGGATGGGATTGAGCTAATTGAGAGAATAAAGGCCATTTTGCCTCAGTGTAAGATTATTATTCTCACGGCTTACAGAGAATTTGAATATGCTCAAAGAGCCATAAAATTTGGTGCATTTGATTTTTTGCTAAAGCCAACAAAGGTGGAAGATATAATAAATGTTGTTCAAAAAGCTATTGCCGAGATAAATAAGGAAAAAACAATGATAGAAGAACTTGAGAAGATAAATAGACTTTTACAAGAGAAATTGCCAATTTTGAGAGAAAACTTTTTGTTCAATGTCATATTTGAGATGATTACAAATGAAGATGAAATTGTCCAGATGGCAGAAGTATATAAAATTGATATAAAGAACTTTGTCATGATTTTGGCAGAATGTGGGATAAAAGAAGAAAACGAAAAACCAAATAGTCATTTGTATCTTTTGGGTGTTTCTAATATACTGAATGATTTTATTGATAAAGATTGTTCTATATATACAATATACCTAAACAATTCTCAAGCAGTCTATGTTGTAAGTTTTGAATGTGAACCTTCCAAAAAAGAGGAGTTAGAGTTTTTTGAACTTTTAAAACAACTCAAAAAAGCAGCTATTGAGTGTTTTAACATAGATCTGACATTAGTTGTCAGTACATGGGGTTACGGTATTGTGGAGCTTCCAAACAAATTCAAAGAGTGCATTGATGCTATTAACTACAAGTTTTACTTTGACAATGAAGACATAATATATTACAAGGACCTTTCACATCTTTTTGTGTATGTTGATGATAAAAAATTAAAATATTTGAAAAATGAAATTATTTCAAATGTAAGATATGGCAATATTTCAAATATAGATATACTATTATCAGAACTTGAAGAGACATTAAAAAAATCAAAGGCTGACAAACAATATATATTCAATCTATATTATCTTATGTTAATTGAGATCAACATGATAAAAGCTCAGGTTTTGTCAAGCTCAAGCCAATATGAACAAGAAGACAAGCTGCAAGACATTGAGTTTTTGAGTGAGATTTTAAAATGTAAAAGTATTTCTGAGCTAAATGGTGTACTTAAAATGTCAATCCAAAAGACAATCGAGGAGGTACAAAAGCACAACCAGAGCAAGATGGGCAGCTTAATTAAAAAGGTGATTGAATACATTAAAGCAAACTACTCTTACAATGAAATATCACTTTCAGAGATTTCGGAAAAGTTCTTTGTAAGTCCTTCATACTTAAGTAGACTATTCAAAAAGGAAACAGGAAAGAATCTTTCTGATTTTATAAATGAATACAGAATTGAGAAGGCTAAAGAGCTTCTTGCAACAACTGATTTGAAAACATATGAGGTTGCAGATAAAGTTGGCATCCCAGACCCTCACTATTTTTCGAGGATATTTAAGCGATATACAGGTTATAGCCCCTCTGAGTACAAAGAAGTAGTAAAGTTTAAGAATGTAAGGTTGAATGGATAGAAAAATGGGGCAACAGCTTTTGATATTGAGCTGGCCCCAGGTTATCAATTTTCGAGTAAACATTTTTAATCTCTTTTTAAGCTAACCACTTTCAAAAGAGATATAGAAGCGATAATTGCAAGGACTGCACCAAATATAAACGGTGCAGAAGGTGAGATGTATTGCCACAAAAATCCAGCTATCAAACTTGCAGGAAATGCGAATATTCCAACAGCCCCATTATAAAGTCCATAAGCAGTTCCTCTTTTTTCAGGCTCAACTAAATCAGCAACAAGTGCTTTTTCAACACCTCCTGTAAGACCATAATATAGACCGTATAGAATGTACAATATAACTATTTGATATGTCTTTGTTGCAAGGCCGAAGCCCAAGTAAATCAGAGCATACACAATCCAGCCAGCGACAATTAAATGTTGACGTTTTATTCTATCTGAAAGAAGTCCTGCTGGATAGGCACTGATTGTGGTGATAAAATTAAAAGCAGCTAACATCAAAAATATTTCTAAAATGCTCAAGCCCCTGTTTTGAGCTTGAAGTATTAAAAACGCATCCGAAGAGTTACCAAGTGTAAAGATTGCAATTGTGAGAAGATACAGCTTAAATCTTTTGTCGAAACCTTTTAAAGAGAGGTTCACTTTGTTTGCACTGCTGTTTCCATTTTTAACATCTACAGCAAATGCAACTATGAGAAAAAGAGCAATGAATACTGGGAAGATTGAAATTAAAACTAAAATTTTAAATAAATGGTCTGTAAGTTTAATTGCATTCTTTGAAGAAAAATAGATAACTGCAGAACCCACCAAAAGTGCCAAGATTGCGCCTGCCGGGTCCATTGCTCTATTAAAACCAAACGCCTTTCCAAGTTCCTCTTTTTTTGTGGTATTTGCAATTAGTGCATCTCTTGGAGATGTTCTAATACCCTTGCCTACTCTGTCGAGAAACCTTATTATCAGTACAAATACCCAGTTGTTTGCAAAGTACAAAAGTGGTTTTGAGATTGCAGAGAGGCCATAGCCCAAAGTGACAAGCCATTTTCGCTGATTTAACTTGTCAGAAAGATACCCTGAGAAGATTTTTAAAATTGTTGCAGTTGAGTCTGCCACTCCTTCTATAAGTCCTATAATAGATGTTTTTGTGTTCAGGACATTTTTCAAAAAAAGAGGCAACGCTCTTATTGTCAGCTCACTTGAAAAGTCGTTTAAAAAACTCACAAAACCAAATATAAACGCATTCCACGGTATACCAATGACTTTCTTTTCCTAATTTCCAAATTTCTGTTATTCATCCTCTTCATCTCCCTTTTCTTCATTCTGCCATTCAAATTCAAGTTCAAACTTGATGGTATCAACTCTTTTTTTAATTTTTACCTCCATCTCTACGTTGTCAGGAAATTCAAATCTTTTGTCTTCAATGGTGATTGATTTTTCATGTGCAATTGTGTCAAGTATCTCTTTTGCGTGAGAGATTAAGTTTTCAGTTTTTCCACTTTTTACTTCTTCGAACCGTGTAATAATTTGGTTTTTGAAATAATCCCTTGATGAGCCTTTGCCAAGCCACTCAAGCAAGGCCTTTTTTGAAAAGCGCCACTCTCTTCCAATCTTTCATGCAGGGATATCTTCATCCTTTAAAAGCTGATTAAACGTCTTGCTTGATATTTCCAAAAACTTAGCCGCCTCTTCAAAGTTCAAAACCTCTTTTTCCATTAAAATCACCTCAAATTATAGTTAAGTTACAGTTAATTTATAGTTATATTATAGTTTAAATGAATCTAAATTGCAATGCCAAATAATCTTCACCAAGAAAAATGCAAAAAAATAATGGACGAGATGTCTCTCATCCAGCTAAAAGTTGTAAACTTGTTGTGAAAAAGCTTAACAATCTCAAGTTAATATCTTCACTTTTCTTGTGCTCTGGCGAAAAGAAATTGACAGGAGGTTCTCCGCAAACATCAGAGCCAATTATGGTGTATTTAGAAGCAAAGTAGGAAAGAATCTCAAAAAGGGTGGCGACATCGCAGCTTCCTTGGTCCCATGTTGTTTTTAAAGAGGAAGAACTCAAAATATCTTTGTCAATGCTTATGTAAATATCAAATCGAGGCTGGATTTTTCTGTATTCTGAGGGTAATGCTATTTTTAGCTTTTGATTTTCAACATTCTTTTTTTCCTCTGAAAGTACAAAGACCTCAGCTACATTTTCTAAATCGCATGCATCTTTTAACCACGAGCCGCAGCTTACAAATCCTTCAAAAAAGTTTGAGTAATCAACGTGCTTATCAAAGACAATTAAAGAGATTTTTTGAGAAATGTTTTTGAGAAGTAGCAGGGTAAAATGATGAAAGTCACCTGAGCCAAGGAAACACAATGAATTTTTTATATTTTTAATCTTATCAGAGATCATTTCTAAGGTATTTGTTGAACACATGTATCTTGTAGAGCTAATGTTACTCAGGTCAATTGTTTTGCATAAGCTTTTGAGTCTTGGCTGAAAAGAATAGTAATTGTCAAACATTAACACATAAGAAGAAGACAATAAGCACTTCATTTGCTCATCATCCCCTTCTTAGGTTTTGGCATATGTAAAGTTCCCACTTAAAATTATACTACTTCTTTGCAATCCTTTTTGTGTTAAGAGCCGACGAAAGAGTGGTAATATATTTACTGTGAGGATAACAAAATTAAGAAAAGTCTAATTTAAAATTAAAGTGAAAGGAGAGAGAGTAAAAATGAACCCAAAAGAAATTGTGCTGCAGGCGCTAAAAAGCTCTGACCAGCCTTTGAAAACTCAAGACATTGTTGAAAAAACAGGGCTTGATAAAAAGGAAGTGGAAAAGGCAATAAAGGATCTTAAAAATGAAGGTCTGATAGAGTCACCAAAGCGCTGTTATTACCAGGCAAAATGAGGATACTCAAAAGACCTTTAAACAGCCTGCCAATTTAGTTCGCAAAAAAGATGGCAGGCTTTTTATTTTTAGAGGTTATAAATTTTTGTTGTATAATATCAATATAGAGTATATCTTTTAGTTGTAGCTTTTTGTGCAGGAGGATTTACTAAAAATGTTAAAACTTCTTATTGTTGAAGATGAAAGAATCACAAGAGAAAGTCTTGAAAGTCTAATACCTTGGGAAGATCTTGGAATAAGTAGTATAAAAAGTGCAAGAAATGGTCAAGAAGCTTTGAAGGTTGTAGAAAATTTCGCCCCTGACATACTTCTTTGTGATGTTAGAATGCCCAAAATGGATGGCATAGAATTTTCAAAGCATCTTAAAAGTTTGTTCCCAAAGTGTAAGATAGTATTTATAAGTGGATATGCTGAAAAGGAATACCTTCTTTCTGCAATCCATCTAAATGCCATTGACTATATCGAAAAACCTTTAGATGTTGAAAAAATAACTCAAACCATGAAAAGAGTAGTTGAACTTATCAATAAGGAAAGAGAAGAAGAGGAAAATAAAAAGAGGTTAATGGAATATTATAATGAAAGCTTTTGTTATATTTGTAGCCAGATTGTTCAGCAGCTTTTAAAAGATGAGCCAGATTATGATTTATTAGAAAGATATGGGATGGCCGATTTTGTCAGCTCTCACCTTATTCCAATTGTTGGTATAGTTAAATGGAAAAAAGAAGAGACACAAACAAGTGTAAATGATATCCTAAGGTACATATATCAAGAGACTTTTAATAAGCTTGGTGAAGAAAATGAAATTCCATTTCTCTTTTCATTTACCTCCTCAAATAGCTTTGTTGCTATTTTTAAAAGAAAAGACAAAATTGATGATGTAAAAACGAGAGAGTTTGTAAGTTTGCTAAAAGAAAGATTAAGTAAATTTTGTGATATATCTTTGGCAATTGGTGAGCCTACTCACAGTAGCAAAATAAAATCGTGTTTAGAGGAAATGGGCAAATTCATACATACAAAGATTTTCTATCATGGTTTTGGTAGTTTTTATATTTATAAGTCTTTAAAAAGCAATGAAGAATACAAGCTGCCTTTTAATTTAGAAATGTACGAACGCTTTCTGAAAGATGATGGTGTAAAGAAAGTAAAAGAAGAGATTGAAAGATTTTGCTTCTGGTTAAAATCAAATGAGTATCCGAACATTGAAAAGGTGAAAAACCTATTTTTTGAGATGGTAATAATTGCTTATGAGATAGGCAAGCAAAGAAGAATTACACAGAGATTAGACGAAGATGGCAGGGTACAAAAATGGAAAGAAATTGATCAAAAGATCACCTTAGATGAAATAAGAGAGGTTTTATATGAAACTCTTGATGGGATATTTGACATACTCAATCAAAGAGGAAATCTAAACAAAAAGGCTTACCAGATTATGAAATTTATAGAAGAAAACTATTTTGACAAGGAACTTACAATCCAGAAAATTGCTAATCATTTTTATTTCAGCCCTAATTATCTGTGTGCTATGTTCAAAAAAGCCACAGGTAAAACTTTGAACGATTATATAACTGAGGTGAGAATTGAAAAAGCCAAAGAGCTTTTAAAAGATGATAGTATAAAGCTATATGAAGTAGCAGAGAAGGTAGGATTTAGTGATCCTAATTACTTTTCTACAATCTTCAAAAAGAAGGTTGGACTTACTCCATCTGATTTTAGGGAGAGGTATTATGTATGAAAAAGATTATAGATAAATTTTCAAACATGAGCATAAAATACAAGCTGTTTGCCTCATATATGTTTGTAATTTTGATATCTTTTAGCATTTTTTCTTTTATAAACTATATCATTATCGGAAGGGATGTTGAAAAACAGGCAATTTACTCGTCGGGAAAGATTGTCGAACAGACAGCATCGTTTTTAGAAAACAGAGTGACATCTGTTAAAAATGTTTTGAATGTTTTAGCACTTGATTCAACAGTACAAGAGCTTATAAATAGACCAGACGAGTATTACTATGAAAATATAGGGAATTGGCTTGTTGACTCTCAAAGATTTACAAAGGTTTTCTACAGTGCGTGCCATAATTTCAATATCATTGACATTTCCATTTACATGACACAAGGTTTAGCAAGGCTGAGTGAAACAGAGAATTATTTTCTTTTTGAAAGGATAGAAAAATTTCCATGGTATGCTCAGATGGTGGCAAGTGGAGAGTTATTTCGATGGGTAACGCCAAGGATGCTTGGGATTTCAAAGGATAGTTTTGTATCACTCATCAGGCTTATACCTGACCCCAAAAACATTAGTGAATACAAGGCTGCTTTGAGGGCTGACATCTCCAGCAGTGAACTTAAGAAAATCTTGGACCAAGCACTTTTTACACGAACAACATTAGCATTTCTTGTAAACTCTCAAAATCAAATAGTTGCAAGTTCAGTAAATAAAACAGACTTGCCAATTGACATGCTGGCAAAAGAGGTATTGAAAAGATCAACATCTGACCAGGCAAAGGTTTTTGACCTCCAAGTTGAAAAAGAAAACTTTCTTGTCAGGACAAGGGGCATTAATAACACAGATTGGCAGCTTGTACTTGTCGTGCCTTACAAAGAGGTTCATCAGCTAAATGTAAAGACTATCAAGCAGGTATTTTTTATAATATTTTTGATAACACCTTTTACATTAATATTTGCCTTTTGGGCTGCAACCTCAAGTACCACAAGGATAAAACGACTCATTCATAATATGAAAAAGGTAGTGGAAAAGAGTGACTTTGATATTGAACTTGATTCAAGGTCCAATGATGAGGTGGGTCAGCTAATTTATACTTTTAACTATATGATAAGAAAGATTAAAGACTTGCTGTATCAACAGTACCAACTTGGAAAAGAAAAGAAGAACCTTGAGTTAAAAGCATTACAGTCTCAGATAAATCCGCATTTCTTGTACAATACACTGGATTTAATCAACTGGATTGCTATCAAGAATAAAAATGAGGATATCTCAAGGCTTGTAACATCACTCTCACAGTTTTACAAACTTAGTCTTAGCAGAGGCGAAGATGTTGTAATGGTCGAAAACGAGATAGAGCATGTAAAGGCATATGTTATGATTCAAAACTATCGCTTTGACAATTGTATCAGTCTCAAGATAGATGTACCACAAGAGCTTTTAAAGGCAAAAATTCCAAAACTTACGCTTCAGCCTCTTGTTGAGAACTCTATACTTCATGGTATCTTGGAAAGGGATGACCAGAAAGGTACAATAACAATAAAAGGTGAGATTCAGGATGGAAAAATGGCAACAATATATGTCATTGACGATGGAGTAGGAATTTCTGAGGATAAGTTAGAAAAGATAAGAAAAGGTGAACTTGAGACATCAAGAGTACATGGGTACGGGATAAAAAATATCAATGACAGACTTAAGATTTATTTTGGCAATGACTCTGGGCTTTTTTATGAGAGTATTCCGAACCAAAAGACAATTGCCAAGATAGTATTTCCTATTGAGGATTGAGCAAAAAATTTGACCAATAAAAATTGAACAAAAATGGAAGCTGTGCCTCTGGTCTTATAAAGCATAGCTTCCATTTTTTTTGTTGCATTTTAATCATCTTAATTTTACAAAGAAAATATTAATTTTGTCCCATATGAAAATCTAATTGACCTTTTATAATAAGAATTAGAAAAACTCAATTGAAGAATTTGTTCAAACAAGACAAAAGGAGTGGCGAAATTGCAAAAAAACGGATTTTGGCAAGAAATCAAAAAGAACAAAGTTTTATATTTGATGTTTTTACCAGTCGGAATTTACTATATTTTATTTGCTTACATACCGATGGGTGGAATAATCTTAGCGTTTAAAGAATTTAACTACAGGGACGGCATACTGTTTAGCCCATGGAATGGATTTAAGAACTTTGAGTATTTTTTCTCATCGGGAAGAGCATGGCTTGTCACAAAAAATACTATTCTTTATAATTTGGCTTTTTTAGCTGCTTATACAGTCTTTTCAGTGGCGTGCGCTATTGCTATTGCTGAGCTTGCCGGAAAGATTTACAAAAAGTTTATACAATCTGTAATGTTTTTGCCATACTTTGTATCGTGGGTTGTTGTTTCTGCAATGATGTACAACTTCTTCAACTATGACTATGGTCTTATTAACACAGTAATTAAGAATTTTGGAGGCCAGCCAATAGATATCTATTCAAATCCGATTTATTGGTATTTTCTCCTACCAATGCTATATGTTTGGAAATGGGTTGGTTATGGAAGTGTGCTTTATTTAGCAGCGATAATGGGGTTTGATGAAGAGTGTTATGAAGCTGCTATAATTGATGGAGCAAACATATTCCAAAGAATATTTTATATAACAATTCCAATGTTAAAACCTACTATGATAATCTTGATTTTACTTGCACTGGGTAGAATTTTGCGTGGCGAGTTTGACATGTTCTACCAGATAATAGGGAACAATGGTCTTCTTCTTGACTATACAGACATCATCGACACATTGGTGTTCAGAAGCCTCATGCAAGTTCAAGACATCGGCATGGCATCAGCTGCGGGTGCATATCAATCTGTGCTTTGCTTTGTAATTATTATGGTTGTTAACTGGCTTGTAAGAAGATACGATAAAGACTATGCACTGTTCTAAACTTTATGCTAAAAGGGGCGATAACGTTGAGAAAAGGCAAAGATTATATACTATTTAACATAATTGGATATATATTTATCACCATAATTGGAATGTTTACATTTATACCTTTTGTAGTTCTTGTTGTGAGTTCTTTTGCTTCTGAAAACTATATTATCAATCACGGTTATACACTAATTCCAGGAGAGTTTTCGCTTAATGCCTACAAACTGATCTTCCAAAATCCTCAGAGAATAATAAGAGCTTATATAATAACAATTATAGTTACAGCAGTTGGTACAAGCTTATCTCTTTTCTTATCAACAATGGCTGCATATGTTATGTATAGAAAAGACGTAAAATACAGAAACGCTTTGGCTTTTTTCCTTTACTTTACAACACTTTTTAACGGCGGTCTTGCACCTTACTACATTATTCTTGCAAATTACTATCATCTTAAGAACAACGTACTGGTTTTAATATTAGTACCACTTTTCAATGTATTTTACATTTTGATTTTGCGAAACTTTATACGAGGTTCTATTCCAGATTCATTAATTGAGTCAGCAAAGATTGACGGAGCAGGAGACTTTACAATATTTCTAAGGATAGTATTGCCACTTTCAAAACCAGCTTTAGCATCCATTGGACTTTTCATTGCACTAAACTATTGGAACGACTGGTGGACGCCTATGATGTTCATTGAAAAACAAAATCTATACCCACTTCAGTATACATTGTATCTAATTTTATCCAGCGTGAATGTTGCTGCTAATATCCTTCAAAATGTTGTTCGAATAGACATGCCAAAAGAGACATTAAAGCTTGCCATGACTGTTGTTGCAACAGGGCCTATAATCTTCTTGTATCCTTTTGTCCAAAGATACTTTGTACGTGGTATAACTCTTGGTGCAGTAAAGGGTTAAAAATGGTATCAACAGGTGCTTTTAAAAAAGTGCCTGTTGGTATAGATTCAAAAAAACTTGGGGAGGTTGTATTAGGTATGAGGAAAAATTTGAAAGCCTTAGCACTTGCTTTGACAGTGTGTTTTGTTCTCTCAACAGTGTTAGTTTCGATGTTTGTCCCTGGATTTAGTGCACAGTCAAAAGCAAAAAGAACTGCCCCGGGATTTGACCCAAGTATTGATGTTTCAAAACCTGTTAAAATTGTTGGATATCTTTTGGGTGATGCACCAGCTGAGTTTCCAAATGTTATGAAAGAGCTTAACAAAAAGCTTCAAAAAGACATCAATGCTACAATGGAGATTAACTACATTGGCTGGGGCGATTTGAACTACAAATATCCTCTCATTTTGGCATCAGGCGAAGATGTTGACTGGATTTACGCAGCAAACTGGTGCTTCTATTTCCAAGAGGCAGCAAAGGGTGCTTTTAAAGAACTTACAATGAGCATGATTAAAAAATATATGCCAAGACACTACAAGGCAACACCTTCTGCTGCTTGGCAAGAGGCAAAAGTAAAAGGCAAGATTTATATGATTCCAACTGCAACACCTGACAGAAAAGCTGATGTTGTTATTATCAGAGGCGATTTGAGACAAAAATATAAGCTGCCACCAATCAAAAAATACAATGATATTGAACCATACCTTGCTGCAATAAAGAAAAATGAAAAAACAATGATGCCGATGAACTTGGACAACCAATATGACCTAAATTCTGTAATGTGGAGATTATTAGTAGAAAAGACAGACTACTTAGAAGATGTTGCAAGAGTTTCAACAGGTGGAACAGGTCTTTTCACAACCATATACGACACCAAACCAAAAGTTTACTATATAATGGACAAAGAAATACTTCCTGCTTTCAAAGAAGCAGCAAAAAAGGTAAAGTCATGGTATGACAAAGGATACATCAACAGAAATGCATATGCTAACAAAGTAAGAAGCAAAGACGCTTTTGACCAAGGAAAGTCTGCAGTTGCGTTTGGAAATAGCCAAGATATACAGTCTAATCTTGCAAATGCAAAGCAAAAGGGTTGGAAGGTTGAGGTTATCCCCATATTTGATAAGAGAGGCCACAGACCAGCAGACCCATACATCAACAATGGTGTTGCTCTGGTTGCAAAGACAAAAAATGCTGAAAGAACACTTATGGCACTTGACTTGATTATGGAAGAAAAGTCATATAACTATCTTGTTTACTTTGGCATTCAGGGTAAAAACTATATCATCAAAAATAACAAGATTGATTTGCCAAAAGGTGTTACAGCTGAAAATAACACATATCCCCCTGATGCGGCAGGATTCTGGTTTACAAACAAAGACCAGTTCTTACCACTTGCAAGCTGGGATGATAACTACATTGCTCTCAGAAATACAATCAAGAAGGCGCTTGTAAGCTCACCACTATCCTCATTCTCACTTGACCAGACAAAGGTCAAGACAGAGATTGCAAACCTTAACAGTGTTATGACCCAGTACTACAACCCAATCTGCTTAGGTATGGTAAAGAATGTAGACCAGGCATTTGCAACACTTGACAAGAAACTCAAGGCAGCAGGTGTTGACAAGGTAAAAGCTGAGGCACTGAGGCAGCTAACTCAGTACTTTAAGGAGAGGAACCAATAGTAGGGCTACCATCATGGAGCAAAAAGAGGCTACCAGCAAGGCATGTTCTTTGCTGCTGGTAGCCTCTGAATTAATATATAGGATTTTGATGAACAAATGGTTTAAAGTTTGATTAATTTGACATCAATTATAAGAGAAATGGCCATTAAAATGCAAGTGTTTTTTATTTCGCATCTTTATAAAATTAGAATAAAAAGAGGTGAAAATTTATTATTAAGAGAATGTGTTCATTTCTTCTTGCCTTGATTTTTATTATTTCTTTTGTATATCTTCTACTTCCTGTAAAGGTGTTTGCCGATAACTTAGTTCAGATTAAAAAGCAAATAAATATAAAAGTTGACCCCATTGGAACTAAAGATTTAAAAACTGAGGTAGCTTCGAATTTTATAGTTGTAAAACCAAATAACCAATATTATAAAGAGATTGGAATTGCGAAAAGTCTTGGTGTTGCTAAGGGAAGAGGGAATAAGTTAAGACCGGGAGACTATTTAACAAGACAGGATATGTTTGTATTGACAAAAAGAGCATTAGAAATTGCTCAAGAGCCGCTTAGCAAAGCTGATACTGAAGTTATTACAAAATTTGCTGATGCAAATAAGGTTTCAGATTATGCTAAAAATAGCACTGCAATATTAATTGCTAATGTTTGATAAAAGGTGATGGGAAGAATATAAATCCTCAGAAGAACACAACACGTGCAGAAGCCGCTCAACTGATTTATAGAGTCTTTTTCAAGTTAGAGTAAAAATGTCTATAAATTGTATATCAACGAAGTCCCTACTTGCAGGAAGCAGGTAGGGATTTGTTTTTGTATTTTTTTCACAAGTTTCTGTAAAAAAAATATTCAATATGCAGCATATTGACAATTTTAATTAAAAATTATATAATCAAAACAAAAGCTAAGCAAACATTTGCATAATCTCTAAGACTAATTAAAATTCAGTTATTATTGGTTCAGTTTGACTTGAAGGTTTTTTATCTTAGTTTTTACCTTTGTTTTTTTATCAATTAATACAGTTTGAAGGAGGTCTATATTTATGATTAAAATTAATTTAAGCAAACGTTTGACAGCACTATTAATTACTTTGACGTTTTTAGTATCAATTGTTTTGCCACTTTCAACTCTTGCTGCAAGTGAAAAGACCACATTAATTATTCACTACTACCGTTATAATGAAGACTATCAGGGCTGGAACCTCTGGATTTGGCCTGTTGAGCCGGTTGGGGCAGAAGGGAAAGCGTATGAGTTTACTTCTAAAGATGACTTTGGTGTGAAAGCAGTTGTAGAGCTTCCTGGCAAAATAACTAAAGTGGGTATTATCGTAAGAAAGGGCAATTGGGAAGCAAAAGATGTTGCATTTGACAGATTCATCTCTAACATCAACGGAACAAAAGAGGTTTGGCTAATTGAAGGAGAAGAGCAAATCTACACATCCCAGCCTCAAAAAACTCCTAAGATGACAGCTTTCATTGATGGACTTAATACAATCGTTGTAAAGCTTGCGAAGAAAGCAGATATTCTTCCAAATAACAAAACTCAAGGGTTCAAAGTTACGGCATTTTATGAAGAAATTCCTATCAAAAAAGTTGAGCCAGTTTTGCCCAAGATAAATAAGAATTTTAAGCCAGAAGAAGCAGGGTATGAGCTCATTGATGGCGGCACAAAAGTGAGATTTATCTTAAAACCAGGTGCAGGTGATTTTAAGTTCACAGATACAACTGGTAAACTTGATGTATACGTATCAGGAACTATGAACGACTGGGGCGGAACAGCTTCTCCAGAAGGAAAATATAAACCACTTCCTGAATGGAAAATGACATGGAATGCGCAGAAAGGGTACTATGAGCTTGTAAAAGAACTTGGCAAAGACGGCGTTGTAATTGGTGCTAAGTTCAAGTTCACATCATGGGATGGTACATCTGCAAAGTGGTACCCAGATGGAATGGGAAATGACAAAGTAATTGAGGAACTTTACACAGGAAATGAGAAGATAACAAAAGTTGACACTTTCAAGATTACAACTGAAGAGGAACTTGAGCCACAGGTTCCATATGTTATTTCTAAAGATGGTTTTAAATCTGCAATTGCTCAGGCAAGAGACATATTGGACAATCCAAAATATTATTACAAAGGAAATGACCTTGGGCTTGTGTATACAAAGAGTTATTCTACATTTAGACTTTGGGCGCCAACTGCAATAGCAGTTATTTTAAGACTTTATGACGATTACAAAACCACAAAATACAAAGAGTATGAAATGGAGCAGTCTGTGAACGGTACTTGGTACCTTAAGATAAAAGGTGATTTGAAAGGAAAGTACTATCAGTACGAAGTTTGGCATGCATCAAATTCTTTAACTGATGACTCAATCAGAAAATATGTTGTACCAGATCCATATTCAAGAGCAACCTCTGCGAACTCTGAAAGAACTTTAATTTTTGACCCCAAAGATACAAATCCAGTTGGTTGGGAAAAAGATACATTTATAAAGCTTGAAAACCAAGAAGATGCAATAATTTATGAGACGCATGTTAGAGACTTTACAATAGATGCTTCAAGTGGAATAAGGCCAGAGTTTAGAGGCAAGTACTTAGGCTTTACTCAAACAGGTACAAAAGGACCAAATGGCGTGAAAACAGGTATTGACCATTTGAAAGAGCTTGGTATAACCCATGTACATCTGCTTCCAACATATGACTTTGGTTCGGTTGATGAGACAAATCCTGACAAAAGCTATAACTGGGGATATGATCCTGTTTTGTATCAAAATGTTGAAGGTTCATATGCTACAAATCCAAATACAATTGCAAGAATTAAAGAGTACAAACAGATGGTTATGGCTCTGCACAAGGCAGGAATAGGTGTTATTCAAGACGTTGTATTTAACCACACATTCCAGATAGGAGATGCTAAATTCTCAATTTTTGACAAGATAGTGCCGGGATACTTTTACAGAAAAGACAAAGATGGTAACTACTCAAATGCATCTGGTTGTGGCAACGAAGTTGCAACCGAAAAACCAATGGTCAGAAAGTTTATAATTGA
Source organism: Caldicellulosiruptor changbaiensis (assembly GCF_003999255.1). Taxonomy (GTDB): domain Bacteria; phylum Bacillota; class Thermoanaerobacteria; order Caldicellulosiruptorales; family Caldicellulosiruptoraceae; genus Caldicellulosiruptor; species Caldicellulosiruptor changbaiensis. The sequence continues at coordinate 2,372,512 of NZ_CP034791.1, read as the reverse complement.
TACATTGGTGTACCTCACAAAAGAATATCATATAGATGGTTTCAGATTCGACTTAATGGCAGCAATAAACAGGGTTACTATGGCAAAAGCACAAGAAGAAGTAAGAAAAATTAATCCGTCAGCAGTAATTTATGGTGAAGGTTGGATGGCAGGTGCATCACCGCTTGACCCGTCACTTAGAATGGAAATAGGCTCATTCAACCAGGCAGGACTACACATAGGGCTATTTAATGACAGGATTAGAGAGGCTATAAGGGGTAATCTTGACAACGAGTCCAAGGGCTTTATGCAGGGGAACTATTCTTACAGGCTTGAGGACCTGAAAAGAGGTATCCAAGGCGGACTTGGTGACTTTGCAAAAGACCCTGATGAGTGTATTAACTATGTTTCAGCACATGACAACCTAACACTGTGGGACAAACTTCAAAAGAGTGTTCCAAATGAACCAGATTATATCAAAGATAAGATGGGTAGACTTGCAAATGCAATCGTTTTGACAGCACAAGGTGTTCCATTCTTACACGGTGGAGTTGAATTCAACAGAACAAAATATATGAATAACAACTCATACAATGCAGGTGACAAAATAAACAAGTATGACTGGAGCTTAAAAGCAAAATGGATTAATACTTTCAAGTATTATCAAGGTTTGATTACTCTCAGAAAGGCGCATCCTGCATTTAGGATGACAACAGCAGCAGATATTCAAAAGTATTTAACATTTATCCAAACACCAAAAGGAACGTTAGGCTATAGACTGACATATCCAAAAGATACATGGAATGACATTATAGTTGTTTACAACTCAACAAAGAAAGTACAAGAGGTCACACTGCCAGAGGGGAACTGGGTTGTTGTTGCAAATGGAGATGAAGTTGGCACAACACCAATTAAGAATCTTACAAACTTTGTTGCTGGCAAAGCATTGGTTGCACCAATTTCAATGTTTGTTGCATACAAGAGCAATGAATTTCCACAAGGTTTTACTAAGGTAACTGGTAAGGACCCTGTATCATTAGAAAGCTCAAGCACAGTAGCAGTTCCAAAAGTTTATGGTAATGGAAATATTGAAGTCACATTTAAAGTAAAGGTACCAGCTGGGACAGATGATGATGTTATCTATTTGGCAGGTTCGTTTGGAAAAGCTGGACTTTCTGACTGGAATCCAGGAGATAAGGATGGAGCAATAGAACTTGTAAGACTGCAAGACGGAACATATACTGTGACTGTTAAACTTAACGCAGGTGAAACATTCGAATATAAATACACAAGAGGTAGCTGGTCTACAGTCGAGAAAGGTGCAAATAAAGAAGAGATAGAGAACAGAAAACTAACAGTTAAAGATGAAGGCGGCGGGAAGATGACGGTCAACGACACGGTTTTGAACTGGGCTGATAAATGATAATGTTTAGTCTCTAATAGAGGCTGGTACTTTATTTAAAAGTGCCAGCCTCGCACATTTTGTGTAAGCAACACTTTTTGCATTCAGGCTTTTTATTCTTACAAATCTCTTTACAGTGTTTTACAATAAGTGCATGAAACTCGTTGAACAAAGATGTTTGAGGTTCTAAATTTTCCATAATAATAGATTGCAGCTGGTTATATTCAATTTTTTCACTTTCTATCAAGCCAAGCCTGAAAAAAAGCCTTTTTGTATAAGCGTCAACAACAAAAATAGGCTTTTCAGCTCCATAGAGTATTATACTGTCAGCAGTTTCATATCCTATACCTTTTTGTGAGAGCAATTTCTCTCTCAGTTCTGGAATTTCAAGGCTAAAAAGCTTTTGCAAGTCAAAATTAAATTCGTTTTTCAAGAAACTACAAAAATCTTTTAATCTTTTAGCTTTTTGATTGTAATAACCTGTTGGACGAATTAGCTGAGCTAATATTTCGTCAGGAGTTTGCAGAATTCCTTCAATTGACAGAATATTTGCTTTTTTGAGATTTGAAATGGCTTTTTCAACTGAACTCCACGATGTATTTTGAGTCAAGATTGCGCCAACAACCATCTCAAACTTTGTTTCAGCTGGCCACCAGTTTTGAGGGCCCCAAAATTCGTATAGTCTTTGGAATATTTCATATAACTTCCGAGAAAGATTTACATCTTTTGGTCGGAAAGAGCCTTTTTCGGAGTTCATATGTCTATCTTTACTTTTCTCCTTTCTTTATAACAGTAAATTTGTAAACCGATTTTAAAAAGACGTTGAAAAAGTCATTTGAATGTTCACCTTTTATAACAGAGAGCAAGGAATACTCCTCAGGAGTTTTGCTTCTATCTACATAAAGTGTCAAAACAATCATTTCACCTTCGATCATAGAAGAATTTTTTGATTTTTCAATTTCTTCAAGAGGATAGAACATGACAGCTGCATTTATATACTTTGAGGAAAGATCAATTTTTTCAATATAGACATCATATAATCCCTGTTCAAATATGTTGGATTCTAAAATCTGCTGTTTTATAAATCTTATTACTGGATTGTAATATTTCATTTCAGATGGTAAGACCTTGTTTTTGTAATAGATTTTCTGCGATGAAGTCCCATCCGAATTTTTACTGCTAATAATGTAAATGGCATCTGAAACCTTTTCTACCGAGGTACCAGAGTACACAGTTGAATATACATTGCTTGCCTTACTGCCTTTCTTTGGAGTTTCTTTACTAGCTGATGTAATATAATACTGCCTTTGATTGTTTGGAAAAGAAATCTTTTTAGTTTGCTGGGTATTGTCCACAATAGCCCAGATAATATACATAGGAACAAGTAAAAAAGCCAGGATTGTAAAGAGTTTGACTAATGCTTTATTCATTTCATATCAAACCTAAAATAATTTCTTTATATAATTAAATTATAAAGTATTTTTTCAGAAAAATCAGCAGCTAAAAGTAAAGAAGAACCTATAGTAAAAGCTTTCCTCACAAAACTCACAAATATCTTGTTTTAAAATCAGCAATTCGTACAACAATTTTTTTACAAATTAGTACCTCAAATTTTATGGTTTCATGTTTAAAATATGCTAATTTAATAAAAAATCAAGAAGGAAAATTAAAATTTTTGGCGAAGTAATATAATTAGTTTATTTAGTAAACAAACTAAAAAGGAGTGATTGGTGTGAAGAGTTTTAAAAAGTGGGTTGCGTTATGTTTAGTTATTACTTTCACTTTAAGCGTATGCATTATTTCATTGCATTCTGAAAAGGCTTTCAGTAGTTCTGCAACAAGTGGGACAAAGAAGATTGTATTCTGGCACATTCAGACAAACGAAGATGCAAAGAAAGTTATTCAAAAGGCGGTTGACCGCTTTATGGCAGCAAACCCTGGGGTAAAAGTAGAAGTTGTTCCTCTACAAAATGATGCATTCAAGACTAAATTGAAAATTGCAATGGGTGCAAATCAAGCTCCAGATGTTTTCCCCACATGGGGTGGAGGACAGTTTTACGAATACATCAAAAGTGGAAAAGTAAAAGATATAACTGCTTATATGAATGAAAACAACTACAAGAACAGATTTTTAGATGGTGCTATCAGCATGGTAACATTTGATAAAAAAATTTGGGCTGTTCCAGTTGAAAATGTGGCAATAGCAATTGTTCTATATAACAAAGAGATCTTCAAAAAATATTCCCTAAAGGTTCCAACTACTTATGATGAACTATTAAACATTGTTAAAAAACTGAAGGCAAAGGGAATAGCTCCATTTGCTTTAGCGAACAAGACAAAGTGGCCTGGTTCAATGTTTTACATGTATCTTGTTGACAGGTTAGGAGGTCCTTCAGTTTTTGAAAGAGCAGCTACCAGAAAAGGCGGAAGCTTTGAAGACCCTGTATTTATCAAGGCAGGAGAAATGCTACAAGAACTTGTTAAGTTAGGAGCATTTGCAAAAGGCTATAATGGACTTGACTACGACACAGGTCAATCAAGAATGCTTTTATATGCAGGCAAAGCTGCTATGGAGCTCATGGGTTCATGGGAGATTTCTGTTATAAAGAGTGAAAATAAAAAGTTCTATGATAACAATTTAGATTTCTTCCCATTCCCGGCAATCAAGGGTGGTAAAGGCGATCCAAACAATGTTGTTGGTACATTGGGTGACAACTTCTACGCTATTTCAAGTAGGTGTAAATATCCAAAAGAGGCATTTAAAATGATTCAGTACTTGATTGATGACCAGTCTGTAAAGGAAAGAATTCAGATTGGAAGAATTCCTCCTGTAAAGGGTGTAAAGCTGGATGATCCAAAACTTCAAAAATTAAATAGCATAATAAGTAAAGCGAAACATGTCCAGCTATGGTATGACCAATATCTGCCACCACAATTGGCTGAGGTTCACAAGGATACATGCCAGGCAATGTTTGGACTTACAATGACACCGAAGGCTGCAGCTCAAAAGATGGAAAAGACAGCTAAAGAAGTATTTGGTAAGTAAAAAGGAGGGAAATTCAAGAGGCATTGGTTCCCGCCCGTGGAAGGGAGGGAACCAATGTCGTTTAATAAAAACTGTTTTTCTAATAGTGAAGGGCAGAATACTTGAGGAGGTTTTTGCTGATGACTAAGGCAAAAGACCACAGTATTTCAGAAAAGTTGGGTATAGTTCTATTTTTGCTTCCCACATTAATTTTTATCGGTATTTATATAGTCTATCCAATCATAATGTCTTTTTGGCTAAGTTTTTACGAGTGGGATGGAATTTCGCCAAAAAAAGAATTTGTGAAATTTAAAAATTGGTCAGCTCTTTTTACTGACAGTGTATTTTGGCATTCGTTAACTAACAATATAAAAATAATAATACTCTCTCTTTTGATTCAGATCCCACTTGCTATTTTAATTGCAATTATAATAGACAGAGGAGGCAAGAAATTTGATATCTTCAAATCTCTCTTTTACTTACCTATGCTAATGTCCTCAGTCGCAATAGGTGTTCTTTTTAAATATGTTTATGACCCTCAATTTGGTTTAATTTCTGCAATTTTAAATCTACTTCACTTAGAGAATTTAGCCAAAGACTGGCTTGGAGACCCTTCAATAGCGCTATACTCTGTAATTGCTGTTATATGTTGGCAGTATATTCCATTTTACATGATATTCTTTATAGCTGCTATATCAAATATTCCTCAGGAGCTTTATGAAGCAGCTAAAATAGATGGTGCAACGCAAACTCAGTATTTTTGGAAGATTGAGATACCTTTACTGCTGCCTTCTATAAAAACAGCGTGTATACTTTCATTAATTGGGTCTTTGAAATATTTCGATTTGATATACGTTATGACAGAAGGTGGACCAGCTGGAGCAACTGAGCTTATGGCAACATACATGTACAAGAATGCTTTTGCTTCATTTAAGATGGGCTATGGTAGTACAATAGCTTCAGCAATGTTCATCATTATAACCACTGCAGGACTTATTGCATACTTTGCAACAAGACAAAAAGAAGCTTAACAATAAAAACCCTAACTGCTCAAAGAAGTAGAGGTGAAGAGAAAAATGGGAATGAGAAAGGAAATAAAAAAGTGGTTTATAGTTTTTTTAATTATATGGGTCTTGATTGCTGACTTGCCGTTTTTGTTTATGGCTTTTACATCTTTCAAAACTCAAATGGATTTGCTCACAGGAGCGGTTTGGGAATTACCGAAGCAGCCAACGTTTAGTAACTACTTGACAGTTTTCAAAGGCAATTTTATTTCATATTTCAAAAATAGTGTCATTGCTGTTTCTTTATCTGTGGTTCTTATTTTGCTTATTTCATCAATGTCTGCCTACGTATTTGCAAGGGCTAAGTTTAAGTTCAATAATGCATTGTACTCTCTTATTATAGCAGGAATGGCAATACCTATTCATGTAACTTTGATTCCTATTTATCTTTTGACTAAGAGAATAGGGGTTTATGACAACATATTCGGTTTGATTGGACCGTATGTGGCATTAAGTCTTCCCATGTCAGTGTTCATCTTAACAGAGTTTATGAGAGAGATTCCTGTTGAATTTGAAGAGGCAGCTAAAATTGATGGATGCAGCTTTTTTAGAATTTACTCTAACATAATTCTTCCACTTTCAAGACCTGCACTCATTACCGTAGCAATCTACAATGGTACCTATTTATGGAATGAATTTATATTTGCTCTTGTGCTGACAAGCAGTCCTTCAAAGAGGACCTTACCTTTGGGAATTTGGGATTTCCAAGGCCAATATGGTTCAGATATCCCTGCTATAATGGCATTCTTGACTTTGTCACTCCTGCCAATGCTAATTGCTTACATTTTAGGCCAAGACAAGATTATAAAAGGTATGATGGCAGGTGCTGTAAAGGGTTAAAATGTTTTAATGAAGAATATTTCATGAACATAAAGTTTTGAGTTATAATAATTTCCAAACACATTTTAAAAAAGGACATGAAGAAATGGGCAATCATACATTACTGAAACAGATTAATAAACTGTTAGTTTTAAAAACTATATTGGATAACAAAACAATCTCAAGAGCAAAGATTTCGAGACTTGTAGATTTAAATAAAGCCACTGTTTCAAATTTGACAGACGAACTTATAAGAGAAGGGTTTGTTATAGAAAAAGGTTATGGTCATTCAAAAGGTGGAAGAAGGCCGGTTTTACTTGAGGTAAATAAAAATGTTGGGCTCATAATTGGGATTGACCTTGGAGTAAACTATATTCACTTGGTTTTAACAAACTTTATTGGCGAGATAGTTTGGGAAAAGAGCGCAAATATTAGACTTGGGGAAACTCAAGAGAGAATCTTAGAAGTTCTTTTTGAATTAATTAGCGAGGCCATAAAAGTGGCTCCGCAGACACAAAAAGGAATTTTGGGCATAGGCATAGGAGTCCCAGGTATTGTTGAAAAAACCTCAGGCACAGTCCTTATTGCTCCTAATCTCCGATGGAAAGATGTGCCTTTGAAAGCAATGGTTGAAGAAAGATTTAATCTACCAGTTTACATTGACAATGAAGCAAACGCAGGTGCTTTGGGTGAAAAGTGGTTTGGCGACTGGGGCGATGTTTCTCACCTTGTATATGTGAGTGTTGGCATAGGAATTGGTGCTGGTATTGTCATTGGCGATGAGATTTACAGAGGTGCAAAAGGATTTGCGGGAGAGGTTGGGCACACAACTATTGATTTTAATGATGACGTATGTAGTTGTGGCAATGTGGGCTGCTTAGAGAATTTCGCTTCAGAAAGGGCACTTTTGAGTCTTATTCAAAAAATGGTTGAAAGTAGCTGGGAAGATGAGTATATAAACAAAAAGAATGTTGATAAATTGGATGCAAGTTACATAATAGATTCTGCAAAACTGGGAAGCAAGGTTGCATTGCACGCTATAAAAGATATTGCTAACAAGCTTGGAATAGGTATTGCAAATTTGGTCAATATATTTAACCCAGATATAGTTATAATAGGTAATAAGGCTTCATTTATGGGTGACTTGTTTTTAGAAGAACTGAGGAGAATTGTCTTCAAAAGGTCATTTATTACACAATACCATCATGTGAGGGTTGAAGTTTCAAGGCTAAAAGACAGAGCTTGCGTTTTAGGTTGTGTTGCAATGGTGATTTCTGATATGCTTTCATTCCCTGATTATGTTTAAAAAACGAACTTTAAAAAGGAGTGTTTATATGGTAGTTAGAAGGTTAAAAAGTCAAAAGTTAGGTTTTATTCTTGCTTTGTTGTTTGTAATAAGTAGTATTGTACCTTTAAAATTTATAACTTATTCATTTGCAGAACAGGCAAGTTCAAAAAAGAAATGCATTGAGTACAACTTTGAAGGCAAAAGTGTCTCTCCATTAGTGAAATATCCTTCCAGTGTAACTCTAAAGATTACAAATTCTGCTCGTGCAGAAGGTCTTTACTCAGTACTGGTATCAGGGAGAAAAAATGTAAGTGATGGAGTTGTAGTTGATATTACAAAGTTTTTAGACTTCTCAAGAGAGTATGAAATTTCTTTTTATGCAATGCAAGCTACAAAAAAGCTTCAAAGAATTTCTGCAACCTTAGAGATTTTAGATTCAAGTGGTAAAAACCAACTTATTGTTGCTGAAAAGGTATTATTGCCAAACATATGGACAAGGGTAAGTGGAAAAATCCAGGCCTATAATTATAAGAAGGCTAAGAAAATTAATTTGATTGTAAATATGCCAACAAGCAAAAGCGATTCTTTTTACATTGACCTGCTTGCAATAAAGGATTTAGAAACCGCTTATATTCTCAAACAGGAGAATTTTGAGAACAAAAATACTGGCGGCTTTTTGCCGGAAGATAAAAACTGCAAACTCACGCTTACAAAGGACAAAGCCTACAGCAGTACTTACAGTCTAAAGATTCAGCCATCACAGAAGAGTAAAAATGGGAAGATTCTCTTTCCGATAAAAGGATTGCTCCAAAAAGGAGGAACATATGATTTTTCGGTGCTTGTTTACCAAGGCAGTTCAAAGCCTGTTAGCTTCTTAGCAGGGATAAAAATAAACGATGGAAAGTCGACAAAAGAGATTGTTTTGACAAAACAGAACGTCACACCTAAAAAGTGGACAGAGCTATTTGCAACTCTTGATCTTGATACCAAGTTTTCTGCAAAGGATGTTAGCTTTTTTGTAAAGCCAGCAGTTGCGGTATCTTATTATGTAGACCTTTATTCCATCGCAGATGAAAATTGGGGGCAGCCTATACCAGATTATAATCTGCCATCACTTTTTGAAAAGTACAAAAACTATTTCAAGATTGGAGTTGCTGTGCCGTATAAAGCTTTGACAAATCCAGTTGATGTAGAAGTCATAAAAAGACATTTTAACAGCATAACACCAGAAAACGAGATGAAACCAGAAAGCCTTCAACCTTATGAAGGTGGTTTTAATTTCAGCATTGCAGATGAATATATAGATTTTTGCAAGAAGAATAATATCTCATTGCGGGGGCACACTCTTGTTTGGCATCAGCAAACTCCAAGCTGGTTCTTTACAAATCCTGAAACAGGTGAAAAACTGACAAATAGTGAGAAGGACAAAAAGATACTGTTAGACAGGTTAAAAAAGCACATTCAAACAGTTGTTGGAAGGTATAAGGGAAAGGTCTATGCATGGGATGTTGTAAATGAAGCAATTGATGAGAATCAGCCAGATGGATATAGAAGAAGCGACTGGTTCAATATCTTAGGGCCAGAGTACATTGAAAAGGCATTTATCTGGGCACATGAAGCAGACCCAAATGCAAAACTTTTCTACAATGATTACAGTACTGAAGATCCATATAAAAGAGAGTTTATATACAAACTTATTAAAAATCTAAAAGCAAAAGGTGTGCCAATTCATGGAGTAGGGCTTCAGTGCCATATTTCACTTGACTGGCCGGATGTAAGTGAAATCGAGGAGACCATAAAGCTTTTTAGCAAGATTCCGGGGCTTGAGATACATTTTACAGAGATTGATATAAGTATTGCAAAGAACATGACAGAAGATGATGATGCGTATACCCGTTACCTTCTAATTGAACAGGCCAAAAAATTAAAAGCAATTTTTGATGTTTTAAAGAAGTACAAAAATGTAGTTACAAGTGTTACCTTTTGGGGGTTGAAAGATGATTACTCATGGCTAAAAGGTGACTATCCACTTCTATTTGACAAGGATTATCAGCCAAAGTTTGCATTTTGGAGCTTGATTGACCCCTCAGTTGTGCCGGAAGAGTAAAAAACTAATTATTGACTAAAATTTCAAAACTTCATATAATAAAAACTGAAAGAAAAAGTGAATATAGAGGCGATGGAGTTCGCCTTAAAATGCCACAGGGAATACCCTGGTTGGCTGATAACTCCTGTCCGTACAAGATGCGGGCAGGAGTTTTTTGCTTTTTTAAAGAGTTTTAAGCTTTTTTAAAGGCTTTGGGGGGATGCACTTTGGATATTGTGTATTTTGAAATGATAGAAAACTTCAAAGAAGATAAGTGTATTGTATGCCATCTTAAAAACAAGGCAATGGATAAGTTTTTTGATGACTTTCTGTATGAATCAGTAAACGATTACAGCTTACGTGACAAAATAAGAAAAGGGGGAATCTGTCCAGAGCATGCAAGAAAGTTAGAGTCGTTTGGAGATGTGCTTGCCCATGCCATTATATATTCGGATTTGCTGAGAAGTTTTAAAAACAACCACCATATTGAAATATTGCCTCGTAAAAGGAAAACTCAAGACCAAAATATGTGCATCTTTTGTGAAAAAGAACAAGGCTTTGAAGATACCTACACAAGAGCGTTTTCTCACTACTTTACAGCACAGTCTCAGTTTAAATCTGCATTTGCAGAAAGAGGTTTCATATGTCAAAGACACCTAAAGCAAGTTTTAGAAAAAATGCCTTCAATGTCAATTCAAAAAGACCTCTTATCGATTGTGAAGCACAAAATTGATGTAATCTTGCATCATCTTGAGAAGATAAAAGAAAAGAACGACTATCGAAACATTCATGAAAGCTATACGCCTGAAGAGGTAAGAGCATGGCACATGGCTGTTGAGTTTGTTGCAGGGTCTAAAGATTAAGTGCATTTGAGCTGACATTTCAAAAGGAGGTGATTTGCGATGAGGGACACAGCGTATGATATCATGCAGGAGAATATTAAAAACTTTTCCCACCAAATTAAAAAGCTATCAGAGGAGATTGATTCAGAATCTATCAAGAGATTGGCAAGTAATATTGAAGGAAAAATCAAAAAAGATGCATTTTACCTTGTTATATTGGGTCAGTTCAAAAGAGGAAAATCTACGCTAATAAATTACATGCTTGGGACAAATTTATTACCAACAGGAGTTCTTCCTTTGACATCAAGTATAACAAAGATTTATTATAGTCCTGAGATTAAAATAGATGTAATTTTTAACAATGGTGTAAAAAAAGAAATTCCAGTTGATGAGCTTGAGCTTTACTGCACAGAAAAAGGGAATCCTAAAAATCAAAAAGGTGTGGATACAATTGAGATAGGGTATCCGTTTGATTTTTTGAATAAGGATGTTGTAATTGTTGACACACCAGGAATTGGTTCTATATATCAACACAACACAGATGTGACATATGAATTTGTAGACAAGGCAGATGCAGTCATATTTGTATTGTCTGTTGACCCACCAATTACTGAAGTTGAAAGACAGTTTCTACTTAAGATTGCCGAAAGTGTAGATAAGATATTCTTTGTAATTAATAAATGTGACTTGACAAATAAAAATGAATTAGAGGAGATAGTAAGTTTTACAAAAAGTGTAATTAAGGATATTACAAAGAAAGAAAATGTAAATATCTTTCCTATTTCAGCAAAAATGGCACTTGAAGGCAAGGTGCAGGATAGCAGAGAAGTTATCAAAAAAAGTGGCATAGAAATTTTTGAAGAGGAACTAAAACGATTTTTAAGAGATGAAAAAGAAAAGGTGCAAGTTTTGAGTAATCTGAAAAGTTTAGATAGCTTTTTAGAAGTTTGCAAAACATTTTTGGAAAGTGATATGAAACTCAAGGTTATGCCATTAAAACAGCTTGAAGAAAATATTGAGAAATTTAATGAGTTTTTGGATAAAGTAAATCAAAACAAGATTGAAATTTATAAGCTATTTAAAATTGAGATGAATGATATTTTACAAAGTTTTGATGACGAGATGGAAAAAATAAAGAGGGAACTTGTAGTTAAGATAACTAAAAAGATAAATGATTATTATCCATCAGTTGCAAGACTTAAAAGAATTGAACAAAAAGAGCAGCTCGAAAAATATCTTGAGAAGGCTATTGTGGAAGAGTTTGAACTGTTAAAAAGTGATCTTGAAAAACAAATTGAAAATAAGTACTCAGCTCTTTTGTCGAGGTATTGTGAGAAAATAAATGAGGTAATAAATAGTATCAAAGACAGAACAAGACAGCTCTTTTCTATTGATATAGAATACTATGAAGGTTTGCAAAGGTTTGTGGCACAAAGCAAATTTACTTACAAAATAGGCTATGAAGTTGGTGCATTAGAGATTGATCCTGTATACTTTACTTATCTTTTGTCCAAAAAACTTGCTCAAAAGATTATTTTAAAGAGAGTACTTGACAGGGTTGAAATTGATGTTGACAGAAACATTGGCAGAATCAGGTATGACTTTCTAAGAAGAATGGAAGAAAGCTTTGAGGCTTTTAAAACTGATATGGAAGACAAAATATCACAGGTTTGTGGCATTATAACCGAGCTTTTGAGAAATTCTAAAGAAGATTTTAATAAGAGCAAAAGTGAGCTGGAAAGGAAAATGCTATATAATCAAAAGGTGTTAGAAAGAGTTACAAAATTGAAAACTGAACTTTCTCAAGTTATTTTTGAATTGAAATAAGACAGAACCAGCTCGGACTTTAATTATTCTTTTTTAATGTATATTTACTCAGTAACTACAGCACATAACATTTTTGATTTTATGTACGTTTAAATTGACAAAAAAGCAAAATTTGATAGAATATATAAAGTAGTAATTTTTGAAAGGGCTTTAAAAATAAACCTGTGCGAAAGGAGATTAAACAGATGAGAAAAAGGCTGGTTGTTGTCTTATTTATTTTTTTGTTTTTACTGATAGGAGAGAGTATTACATATGCTAATAACAGTATAGAAATTACCAATATTGAATATGGAATTGATAACAAAGTAAATTTATACAATTTAATTGAGCTTAAGATAACTTTACAAAACAAAAGTCAAGACTACTTCAAGGGCAAAATTTCTGTTGAATGGTGGGAGCCCAAAAATGACGCATTTGCCACTCCGGTAGCTTCAAGACCAAAGGAAAAAAAGTTTAGTTTTTCAAAGGAATTTGAGCTTGCAGCAAATTCAAAAAAGTCTATTATTCTACCCATGTGTTTTGGCGACATGATATATTCTGCAATATATGTTAAAATTTACAATTCAAAAGGAGATGTGATTTTAAACAAGCAGATAGTCCCGCCTAAGAAAGGATATAATTTGAGCATTGGTCTTCTTTCAGACCAAAAGGATAAAGTAAAATATTTGATAAAGCCATCTCAACAAGCAACAAGCAGTATCACTGTGGTTTTATTGGATAGTTCAAATTTTCCTATAACCTCATCGTTATTAGAGAGATTTGATACCATAATAATTCATAATTATAAAACTTCAAATCTTTCTGCTGATCAATACAGAGCGTTAAAAAATTATATTATTAGAGGTGGCAAGTTAATTATATTCTTGGGAGAAAATTATCAAAAGAATTTGTCAATTTTTAAAGATAACTTTTTAGAAGGGAAAATTATGGGTATTAAAAAGGGAGATATCAGTCTTAATATAGATGAACAACAGGTCAATTATACCTCTGTCGAGGTGGATAAAGAAAATTCAGAAGATATTGTCTTGAATGATACAAGATTTGTGGATTTTGTTTTAAAAGATGGAGAAAAGATAAGTCAGTTACATATTCAGCGAAAGATAATTGGCAATGGCGTTGTGCTGGTAACCTCATTTGACCCATTTGAAATGGACATACCGGCAGAAAAGAGAGATAAATTATTAGGGTTTCTACTACAAAGTTGTTATTCTGAATATTCAAAGTTTTTTCAAGGGATTATTACAAATTCTACCTCTTACTCTTACTCCTTGGGTGTAAGTAACTCAATTTACAATTTAGCAGTAAACGTAAAATGGCCTCAGAATGGTTTGATAATTATTTTGATAGTTATATACATTTTTGTAATTAGCTTTGGGAACTATTTGATACTAAAAAAGTTTAATAGACGTCACCTTACATGGCAATTTATATTGTTTGGAAGTATAGTTTGGACAGGAGTTATATTTGGTGTTGCTAATGTGTATAAAATTAAACAGCCAAGCATTACAGAAACAAACTTTATTGTTTACAACACCGACAGGAAAGGATATATAGCGAATAAGTATTACCAGATTTTTACACCACTTAAGACTAACTTAGAAATTGAAGGTGCTAACAGTCAAAAGATAGAGCCATTGGTCAAATCTTTCAAAGCATTTGTTGTGAACAGGGATTATGCAAATGATTTTGAGTATTATCCATGGGAAAAGATTATCTTTAAAAATGTTCCAGCATTTTCTGTAAAGTTTGTAAGGGACTTAGAAACTTATGAACTTCCCAGTCCTTTAGTTGAGATGAAGTTAAATTTAAAGGATATTTTAAAACCATCTGTAGAGATAGAAAATAAATCAAACTATGAAATTAACCATTTGTTTGTATTTTTGTCTAACAACATGGCTTATGTAGAGAATCTAAAACCCTATGCTAAGGTTGTAAAGTCCTTTTCAAATATAGGCACTGATATTGCAAATGGAATTAGAAACCAGCTTTATAATTTTAACAAGAACAGACAATTAAACTATATGTACATTAATAGGTTAGTAGACCTTTGTATAACATCAATACCAGAAAATAATTATTCAAATTTTTATGCAATAGGTTATATCAGAAATTTCAATGATTCGCAGTTAAAAGTAAATTCTAAATTGGTGAAAACCAGAGGTGAAGCAATTTTCAGAGTTGACATAAAACCAACGTGGCTTGTTGATGGAAAAATGGTTATTCCTTATGGCATTATAGTTCCGGTAATTATTAAAAATACATTCCAAAATTCAACTTCCTATGGACCGGGTGTTCAAGTATCTTATTATGGAAAAGGAGAGATAGAGATAGAGTACAACGTTGCAAGTGTTTTAGAAGATGTTAAAAAGGTCTCGGTCAGAAATGATTCATTGTATGGGAGAAATAATGTAAATGAATTTATTTACAACTTCAAAAGCAAGAAATGGGATAGAGTTGATTTGAGCAAGGCTATCTTAATTTCAGAAAGTGATTTTGGCAAATATCTTTATAGAGGAAAATTACGCATTAAGGTAGTTGGATTTGATAATTCTTCAGTTGCAAGCATTCCTCTTATTTCTGTAGAAGGTGGTGGAAAGTAAAAATGCCGCTTTTGGAGATAGAAGGTTTGACAAAGTTTTATGGGAAGAAAAAGGCTGTTGACAATCTTTCGTTTTCGGTTGAAGAAGGTCAAATATTTGGATTTGTTGGTCCAAATGGTGCTGGAAAAACAACAACAATGAAGATTATGTGCGGGCTTTTAAGAGCAGACGGTGGATGTGTTAAAATTAATGGTATGGACATCTCCAAAAACTTAAGCAAAGTAAAGGCGCTAATTGGTTATATGCCTGACTTTTTTGGTGTGTATGACAATCTTAAAGTGAATGAATATTTAGAATTTTTTGCCCACGCATACCGAATAAAAGGTACAAAAGCTCAGAAAATAACAGATGACCTTCTTGAACTTGTCCGCTTGACAGATAAAAAATATGACTTTGTTGACTCCCTTTCGCGTGGTATGAAACAGAGACTGTGCTTAGCACGATGTCTTATTCACAATCCTTTGCTTCTTGTGCTTGATGAACCGGCTTCTGGAATGGACCCACAGTCAAGAATTGAGATGAAAGAGATATTAAAAAACCTAAAAGATATGGGAAAGACGATTATAATAAGTTCACATATCTTACCAGAGCTTTCTGAACTTTGTACACATGTTGGCATAATAAATCAGGGTAGGATGGTTGCTCAAGGCGATATTGCACAAATTACGATGTTAGCTCATGGAACAAAGAGGATAAAGGTAAGATTTGCAGAGGATTTTGAAGAAGCACTTACAGTATTTAAGGAATTTCCTGCTGTGTCGAATGTTCAGGTAATAGAAAATGGCTACATTTTGAGTTTTGACGGTGATGATAATGATATGTTCTTGCTTATAAAAGGCTTGATTGACAGGGGAGCAAGAGTATGTGAAGTAGGACTTGTTGAAGGCAGTTTGGAAGAGGCGTTTATGAAAGCAATTCAAGAGGTTGAAAACTGAGAATTTTATAGGGTAGAGGAGTGATGAGGTTTTGCAAAAAATAAAAAGATTTTTAAGATCAATATTTGCAAATCCAATTGTTACAAAGGAAATAAAACAAAGAACAAGAAGCATGAAATTTGCTTTGACGCTGGCAGGCTGGCTTTTATTGATAACAGTTTTCAGTTTTATTTTTTTGAAAAACTTTGCCAAGGAGTTTGTTGAGGTTGAAATTTATAAAACTAATGCAATAGGCTTTCAGATATTTTTAATTATCCTTTTAATAGCTTTTTTTGGTATGTTGATGGTTATTTTAACCTCACAGGCGATAGCTAAGGAAAGAGAAAATCAAACTCTTGACATTCTTCTTTCAACTACCATGAGCAACTTTGAAATAGTAATAGGCAAGATGATTGCAGCGGCAGGTGAGGTTATAATTCTATTTTTTGCTACCTTTCCGGTATATGCTTTACTTTATCTTTATGGGCTTATGAAATTTCAAGATATATTGGGCATGTTTGTATATATTTTTGTGTTGATTTTATTTTATGGATCCTTAGGACTTTTAATGTCCACAATACTCAAAAGAAGTATTGGTGCAACAGTAGTGGTAATTGTCTTTGTGGTTGTTGTAGTATTAATAAGTTACATTTCAGTAGTAGCTTTATCAGATGTAATTAGTGCTTTACCATCTCAGCCGCCAAGGAAGGCTGATTTGATAAAACTTTTGCTTACCTCTTTGAGCCCTCTTTTTGCGTTGGTAGAATATATATTTACCCAAATTGGAAGAAGCGACTTGTTTTTTACATATAGTTATAAAGTAAAAGGTTACCAAGTTCACTTTTTGCTTTGTTTGATAGGAACATTTATTAACATAGCTCTAAGTAGTTACTTTTTAAATCCTCTAAGAAGAGGATTTTTCAGAAAAGACACAAGGGCTAAAGGTGTCTGAAAATGAAAGATGGCGGAGATTTGATTTTGGAATTTTTAAAAAGAGTGCAAAAAAGGCAAATGTTTTGCATATTTTTATCTAAGCTCTGGATATTTGTTGTAATTTGTTCTGTGCAGAACTTAATAATAGAGTTTTTGTCAAGAAAAGTGCCAGTGTATTTTAAATGGCATTTTCAAATAGGAATTAGTATATTTCTTTTTCTTGGTTATTTAATTTACATTATTAAAAGCAAACCCTCGCTTGAAAAAACAGCACTCTTGATTGACAGCTTTGGATTTAAAGAGATAATTACAACTTCCTTAGAATTAATTGACAGCTGTGATGAGATTTCTAAGTATGTCAAAAGCTCAGCTGCCCATATAATTAGAAACATAGATTTGAGAAAGGTTATAAAACCACAGCTTGATGTAAGAAAATGGGCAGCTGCTCTATTTGTAGTTTTGTCATTTACAGTAATTCTTAGCATTCCCAATCCGAAGATGAAAGAGGCAGAAAGGCTGCACGTTTTGAATGTTGAGAAGAAAAATGAAATAAATAAAATTGAAGGTGTCAAAAAAGAGGTTTTCAAAAATCTAAAACTAAATGGGTTAGAAAAAAGAAAAATAGATGAAATTATCATGAAGATGAAAAAAGAGATAAAAATTGCAAAGTCCAAAGGTGAAATGAACCTTGCAAAGCAGAAGGCGTGGTTTTTGCTTGAAAATTTGAAAAAGGAAAATTTAAAAGCTTCTGTGCTTGTTTCTGCTGCAACCAGACTTCAAGATTATCTTGCCAAAGGAGAAAGTTTTGGTCAAAAAAGAAATGGGGCTGTTACTTTAAAAAATTCTTCAGCTAAAAACAATGGCAAAGTTTCAAATTCATCTTTATCAAATGGACAAGATACCACTGAAAAAGATAGTTCTAATAATAAAGATTCTGCTCAAGGTTCTCAGACAAAAACAGGGGTAGCAGAAGAGTCTTCTGAGAGAGCATCAATCAGTTCAAGTTCTTCGCAAAATCAGGACAGCTCAAGCAGCAGTGGAGAGCTAAGTAGCACGGGCCAACAAGACAGCAGTAATAATACAGCAAACGGAGGAGGGAGAGGAAATCAACAAGGCAACTCAAGGAATAGTACCGGCGATGGACAGGCTGGCAGCCAGCAGTCAACAGGCAGAGCTGGGCAAGTACAGATGGATAATATAGGAAATGAAAGAGGAGGGCTTGGTGCAGCAATTCCACCGACATCTTCTTTGGTATCACCACCGCAAATTTTTACAAAAAATCTACATGATATAGAGGCTTCAAACCAAGCTGTACTTAATACTGGCAAGGAAAGTGGGAAGCTGGTCCAGAAAGAGGGAGTTGGTGAAAGAGGCCAAAAGCTTAACTTTAACAGTGTTTTTTCAGAGTACAAAAAAGAGGCAAACGAGTATCTTGAAACTGATGAAGTTCCAGCATGGGCAAAAGAGATAACAAAGAGGTATTTTGAAAGCTTAGAAAATTCGAGGTGAGATGGATTTGATTTTACAGAATATTGAATATACAATGGAAGTTTTAAACAAGATAGAAGGTGAAATTACCAAAGTCATAATTGGGCAAAAAGATATTATCAGAAAGGTCTTAATTGCTATCTTCTGCGGCGGAAATGTTCTTTTAGAGGGTCTGCCAGGCGTGGGAAAGACTCATTTGGTAAAGTCAATTGCAAAAGTTTTAAACCTCAAGTTTTCCAGAATACAATTTACTCCTGACTTAATGCCATCAGACATTGTGGGTACAAATATAATTTCCAAAGACAAAGATGGTTTTTTAAATTTTACGTTTCAAAAAGGTCCGATATTTGCTAATATCATTCTGGCTGATGAGATAAATAGAGCAACACCAAAAACGCAATCGGCATTGTTAGAAGCCATGCAAGAAAAAACCGTCACTGTTATGGGCACAACTTACAAGCTTGATGAGCCGTTTTTTGTGCTTGCAACGCAAAATCCTCTTGAACAGGAAGGGACATATCCACTTCCTGAAGCACAGCAGGATAGGTTCATGTTTAAAGTGGATGTTCCACTTCCTGGCTTTGATGAGATGATTGAAATTGTCAACCTGACAACTGAAAGTCAAATGCCAGAGCCAAATAAAATAATTGAGGCACAAGAGATAATTCAAATTGGAGAGATAATCAGAAAAGTACCGATTGCAAGGCCAGTTTTGGAGTATGCTGCAAGGCTTGTTATGAGTACACAGCCACATATAGAGCAAAATGAGATTGCAAAAAAATACTTGAGGTTTGGAGCAGGTCCAAGGGCTTTACAGCACATTGTCTTAGGTGCAAAGGCAAATGCACTATTTGAAGGAAGGCCGAATGTTGCATTTGATGATATTAAAAGTTTGGCTAAAAGCGTTCTTTGCCACAGAATTGGACTTAACTTTGAGGCAATCTCAGAAGGTAAAAAACCTGCTGATATTGTTGAGGAGATTTTGCAAAGTCTTAAAGAATGGTAAAAAGGTTATAAGCAAAAGTGGTGATATTTTAATGTTTGGCGGACTTGTTGATGACAAGCTTCTTGCAAGTATCAGCAATTTGAAGTTCGAATTTAATATAAGTATAACTTCGCAATTTGAAGGTCAGCAGAAAGCAAAAGGGCGTGGGAATTCCCTTGAGTTCAGTGACCATCGGGAATACATACCGGGTGATGACTTTAGAAAGGTGAATTTCAAGATATATGCAGCAACTCAAAGACTTTATGTTAAACTTTTTGAGCAAGAAAGACAAACAACATATAATTTTTTTATTGATATGTCAAAATCAATGGACTTTGGTAGCACCACAAAAAAGGGTGATATGGCAAAAGCGCTTGTTGCATGCCTTTGTTATATTGCTTTGTCGCAACTTGATGGTGTCAATATATTTTTGGTCAAAGAGGACCATATTTTGCACTCAGGTCATTTTAAAAGCAAGCAAAGTTTTGCAAAGATTGTAAAGTTCTTGGAGGATGCACAATTTGAAGGTTTGGCAAATTTTGATAATATCAAAAATGTCTTTATTCCGCGAAAAAGTATTTCATTTATCTTTTCTGACTTTTTATTCGAAGGTGCAGAGAATGTTTTGAAAATTCTTTTGAGAAAGTCTTCGTTTGTATATTGCTGTCAGGTGTTAGACAGGCTTGAAGTGTTTCCTCAATTTGATTATTCATTTTGCGAGCTTATTGATAGTGAAAGTAATAAAAAGGTCAATATTGAGATTTCTGATGCCTTAATCAAATGGTATCAGCAAGAGTTAAGAAATCTTCAAAATACATTGAAAGAGCTGGTTCAAAAAGCAAATGGAAGGTTTTATGAGATTTTGACATCTGATAATCTAAATAAAATCTTGTTTGGGATGGTTGGAGTATAAAAATGAGATTCACACAGCCGCTGTATTTACTGTTTCTTTTGAGCATACCTGTACTTGTTGTGTTGTACATGATAAGACCAAAATATAAAAAGGTGGTCATTTCCAGCACTTATTTGTGGGAAAGGTTAAAAAAACAAAAGAGGGTATCAAAACCGGCACAAAAACTGAGACTAAGCCTTCTTTTAATACTGGGGATTTTAACACTTGCTGCATTTTCACTAAATCTTGCAGGTCCATATATTTCTATTACAGACACCAAAAAGAAGGTCATTTTTGCATTTGATGTGGGTAGTACAATGAACTGCTTGACACATGACAACAAAACCTATCTTGAAAAATCTAAAGAAATTGCAAGAAGTATTTTAGATACACTGTTCAAAGACTCTAAGGTGAGCATTGTCACATTTTCTGATAGCATTGAGGTTTTGGCAAAAGATGTTTCTCCCTCTTTTGCAAAAATTTCTATTGGTAAAGTGCTGCCAACCTATTATGTCACAAACTTAAAAGAAAGTATCAATGTTATTTCAAAATTGTTTGATACCTCAAGTTATACTTTCTTTTTGTTTACAGACAAAAAGGTAAAAGTACAAGATAACCTACATGTATTTGAGTTTCCAAAACCAGATGATAATGTTAGTATAGACAATGTTTCACTTTCTGCTTTCAAAGATGGATTTGATGCAGCTGTGGTGGTTACAAACAGGGGACTGAAGAGAGCAAGTTTTGAGATTGAGCTTTTTGCAGACCAAAAACTTGTTGGTGTAAAAAGCGTGATGCTTTTGCCAAAGCAGTCTGAGAGTGTGATTTTTGAGAAAATAAAAGGGAATTACAAGGTTGTATGGGCAAGGATAAACTATCCTGACCGCTTAAGAGAAGACAATATTTTTTGGACAATTTTAGCCCCACCGCCAACTAAAAAGAAAGTTTTGTATGTTGGCAAAGGAAACTTTTTCTTGGAAAAGGCATTTTCAGCTTTTGATGATGTTGAGCTGTACAAGTTACAAGATGTAAAAAATATAGCTGATGGCTTTGATATATACGTATTTGACGGTATTGTTCCTCAAAAGTTTCCTAAAAAGGGAGCTTGTATATTCATTTTATCTAAAGACAAAGATGTATCTAAACTATTAGGAGTATCAATAGGAAATAAGACAGACATTGAGGGGTATGCGAGATTTGTAAAGTCTAGTATTTCAAGAAACATTGATGGAATGGAATTTGCTGTTCAAAAAGCAATCTCAATTGATGATAAAAGACTTGAACCTGTTGCAAAACTTTTCGGCAAACCGGTTATTTCTTTTGGTATAGTAAAAAACCTCCCTACAGTATTAATTGGCTTTGCAATTGACGACAGTGACCTTCCGCTGAAAGTCTCTTTTCCCATATTAATAACCAACATCAAAAATAACTTTGTTAGGGGGAACCAGCCATTTGAGAAGATGACATTCTATCCAGGCGAGGAAATAAAAGTTTTTTCGTATACAGATGGAAAAGCTGAAATTATTCTACCCAGTAATAAAAGGGAAGTTGTGAATTTTGCTTCATACCCTTTGATTCTTCCTAAAAACGACCGGTTGGGAGTTTATACCTTGAATTTAAGTAATAACACAAGCTACAAATTTGCAGTAAATTATCCTACTTATGCTCTGGATGAATCTGAAGAAAAAAAGACAGATGCTACTTTAGCTTTTTCGGAAACTGGTGCAAAGACCAATGCTAAAGTTCCGTATCTCTTGAAGGATATATTATTGATACTATCGCTAATATTTTTGACTTTTGAGTGGATGGTGTTTATGAATGAGAATAAGTCTTGAAAGACCGCTTATTTTATTGTTAATACCCATTTTAGGAGTAGTTATTTGGCTTCTGTCAAAAAGGTTTTATAAAGAAGGCTTAGGGAAAAAGTTTGTTGTTGTTCTGAGGATTGTTATATTCCTTCTTATTATATTAGCACTTTCAATACCAAAGCTTACAATATCATCAAACAAAGTTGCAACTATTTACCTTGCAGACCTGTCGGATAGTAATGCCAAAAACATTGATAAGATGAAAGACTTTATCCAAAAAGCGATAAAGCTAAAAAAATCAAATGAAATGCAGTCTGTGGTTGTGTTTGGACAGGATACTAATGTGGAATTTTCCTTAAAGAATAATCCTAAATTTTCTGAGTTTGGGTCAGTGGTTGATACAAGTGAGACTAACATTGAAAATGCCATAAAGTTTGCAGCAAATTTATTTCCCAAGGACTTTCAAAAAAGACTTGTGATTTTGACAGATGGGAAAGAAACGGTTGGCAATGCAAAGACTACTATTGATTTGCTCAACAACAATGGCATAGATGTGAAAGTTTTGCTTTTGAAAAGTGAAAAGGAAAAAGATATTCAGTTTTCAAGTCTCAAAATTCCCCAAAAAGTGGTTAAAAATCAGGAGTTTTCTGTATTTGCTAATATAAACAGTACATATCCTGCATCTGCTCAGCTCAAAATTTTCAGAGATGGCAGTTTGATTTTTTCTCAAAAAATAATGCTTGAAAAAGGCGAGAACAGGTTTGTGATTAAAGACAAACTGCCCAGAGAAGGTATTTACAGGTATCAGGGTGTAATTGAAGCAGAGGATGATGAGGAGGATAAAAACAATTTTGCATATGCAATGTGTCAGGTCAAAAAGCCACAGAAGGTTTTGGTGGTTTACCAGAATATTGATGATGTGAAAAATGTCAGAAGCCTTCTTGATTCATATTCAGCAGATTATGATATGGTAATTAGCGATAATGTAGATTTTGGGCTTGATAGACTTATGCAGTATTCATTTGTGGTTTTGTGTAATGTATCAAAAAACCATTTGACCGACAAATTTTTAAATGATTGCGAAAGGTATGTAAAGGACTTGGGCGGCGGACTTTTGGTGATTGGCGGTGAAAATTCGTACGCACTTGGCAACTATTCAAATTCGGTGCTGGAAAAGATGTTGCCTGTCAAAATGCAGCTTAAAAACAAAGAGAAGGAAAGAAATGTGGCTGTGGTTCTTGTCATTGACCATTCGAGAAGCATGGGCGAAAGTAATTTAGGAAATATAAACAAATTGGAAATTGCCAAAAGCGCTGCTGCAAAGATGATTGACCATCTTGAGAGCTCAGATAGTGTTGGTGTTATTGCCTTTGACCATAACTTTTACTGGGCAAGTAAGTTTGGGAAACTAAAAAGCAAAAATGAGGTTATAGAAAACATCTCCGGAATTCAGATAGGTGGTGGGACAGCTATAATTCCACCGCTAACTGAAGCTGTCAATACGCTTAGAAAATCTAAAGCTAAAGACAAGGTGATTGTTCTTCTCACTGATGGATATGGTGAGGAGGGCGGTTATGAATATCCAGCAAGTATTGCTAAAAGGAATAATATAAAGATTACAACAATTGGCGTAGGTTCTTCTATAAATGCGCCAATTTTGAGCTGGATGGCAGCATATACCTCAGGGAGATTTTATTATGTCAAGGATGCTTCAAACCTAATTGATGTGTTTTTGAAAGAGGCAAAGATTATAAAAGGAAAGTATATAAAGGAGAAAAAATTTATCCCTAAGGTTGTTGAAACGAACTTTATAAACTCTGCCTTTTCTTCATATCCGCCGCTTTATGGTTACATTGCCACAACAAAAAAGGATATTGCAACAAGTCTTCTTGTAAGTGATGAGGATGAGCCCATTTTGACAGTTTGGAGATATGGGCTTGGCAAAACTGCTGCGTGGTGTTCAGACTTAAACGGCAGCTGGTCGCGTGACTGGGTGATGTGGGACAAATTTTCAAAGTTTTTTTCAAATCTTTTCAAATGGCTTGAAAAGGGTGCCGAAGATGACAGTTTTACTTTTGATGTGCAAAAGGAAAAAGGGCTTGTTGTCAGTATAAATGGGAAGTTTAAAAGCAATGCTACTGCAACTCTAAAGTGCATCTATCCAAATGCTGCAGAGAAGATGTTAAAAATGAAAAGGACTTCACCTGACAAGTTTGAAACAATGGCTGAGTTTATGCCGGGGAATTACACCTTTGTTGCTTTTGTGACTGAAGATGGAAAAACAAAAATGTCCACCTTTTTATACTCTATAAATTACTCTGATGAATTTAGGGTGGATTTTGACAGCAGCAGGTTTGAGCAGTTTATTGCACTGTCAAATGCAAAAGTTGTAAAAAATCCCGGAGATATCTATAAGGGTAAACTTAAAGAAGTGTACTCTCAGCAGGATTTGAGTGATTTTCTTATTATTCTTTGCATTTTTCTTTTTCTTTTAGAAATTGCAATCAGGAGATTTGCACTGTATGTTCAGATTGAAAGGTTGTTCCTTCAAACATGCAATACTATGAAAAAAGTAAAGTATCTAAAAATTAAAATGGATTTTGGTAAAAAAGATTTAATCACAAAGGCTAATGACACACGTAAACCAGGAAAAAAAGTAAAACTATTATCTAAAAAAGAAAAGAAACAGGATGAAAAAGACCACGAGATATTAGATATAAAAAAGTTGAGAAGATTTTAAAATGTCCATTGAAAATTAAATAAGCTATTGTTTTTTGCATTGACTATAGAATTTTCAAAGATTATACTTTAAAAAAGAGAATATGTTTTTAATTCTTTCCTAAAGGATAAAATAAATGAGCTATTGAGATACAGAAATAATTCATAAAATTCAAAAGAAAGGACTGAAGTATACAGTGGAAGTAAGAACAAGATTTGCACCAAGCCCAACAGGGCACCTTCACATTGGCGGTGCAAGAACAGCACTTTTCAACTACCTTTTTGCCAAAAGATATGGTGGAAAGTTTATCTTGAGAATAGAAGATACAGACTTGGAGCGTTCTTCAGTTGAATCCGAAAAGGTCATAATAGAAAGTTTAAGGTGGCTTGGGATTGAATGGGACGAAGGAGTTGAGGTGGGAGGTCCAGATGGACCATATCGATCAACAGAAAGAGTTGATATCTACAAAAAGTATGTAGATGTGCTTTTTGAAAAAGGCTACGCATACTATTGTTATTGTACAGAAGAGGAGCTTGAAGCTCAAAGACAAGAGCTTTTATCAAAAGGTCAGATGCCAAGATATCTTGGTAAGTGCAGGAATTTAACAGAAGAGCAAAAAAGAAGATTTGAGCAGGAGGGGAGAAAACCAGCAGTCAGGTTCAGAGTACCAGAAGGTGTTAAGATAGTTGTCCATGACCTTGTGCGTGGAGAGGTTGAGTTTTTAAGCGATGATATTGGCGACTTTGTTATTGTCAAGTCTGATGGAATTCCCACATATAACTTTGCGGTTGTCATAGATGACCACTTGATGAAGATTTCGCATGTTATAAGAGGTGAAGAGCATCTTTCAAACACTCCGCGCCAGATTTTAATTTACAACGCACTTGGGTTTGACTTGCCACAGTTTGCGCACGTGTCTTTGATTTTAGGAAAAGACAGGACAAAGATGTCAAAGCGCCACGGTTCTGCTTGGGTCGAACAGTATAAAGATCAAGGATATTTAAAAGAGGGGCTCATAAACTTCTTGGCTTTACTTGGCTGGTCACCACCAGAGGATAAAGAAATATTTGACATGGAATATCTAATTGAGAATTTCTCATTAGATAGAGTTTCCAAAAATCCTGCAATATTTGACATTGATAAGCTAAATTATATAAACTCTCAGCACATTAAACTAAAATCATTGGATGAACTTACCCAGATGTGCATACCATACTTTGTTGAAGCTGGATATATCAATGAAGATGAGGCAAAGTCCAAATTTGAATGGCTCAAGAAGATAGTAAAATCTGTGTATGAAGGACTGGATTATCTATCTCAAATAAAAGACAGGGTTGATATCTTCTTTAACAATGAAGTCAAAATAGAAGAAGATGAGGCAAAAGAGGTCTTAAAGTGGGATCATGTGAAGGATTTAATTAATGTGTTTGAAAATAAGATAAGGCAGATGAATGAATTAACTCCAGAAGCTATTAAGCTACTTTTCAAAGAGATTCAAAAAGAGACAGGTTACAAGGGCAAAAACCTGTTTATGCCAATAAGAGTTGCGTTGACTGGTAAAACCCATGGCCCTGAGCTGGTGGAGATAATAGAGATTGTGGGTAAAGAAAACATACTAAAACGATTGGAATTCTTCAAAACGTGGTATAATTAGAGTAGATTTATTTTGAACTTTTTTAGAAGGAGTTATGAAGAAGTATGTTTAAATTCATCAGGATGATAAAAGAAGAGATGGATGTCATTATGGAAAAAGACCCTGCTTGCAAAAGCAGGCTTGAGACACTTTTATACCCCAGTCTTTGGGCAATAATTTATCACAGGATTGCTCACTGGTTTTATCAAAGAAGGATGTACTTTATTGCCCGCTGGATTTCTCAGCGAGCCCGCCACAAAACAGGAATTGAGATACACCCCGGGGCTAAGATTGGCAGGCGTGTATTTATAGACCATGGCATGGGTGTTGTAATTGGTGAGACAGCTGAGATTGGCGATGATGTACTGATTTATCAAGGCGTTACATTAGGTGGAACAGGTAAAGAAAAGGGTAAGCGCCATCCTACAATTGGCAACAATGTCTTAATTGGTGCTGGTGCAAAGGTTTTAGGACCCTTTAAGGTGGGGGATAATACGAAAATCGGTGCAAATGCAGTTGTTCTTCGTGAGGTTGAAGACAACTCAACAGTAGTTGGGGTACCAGGAAGGGTTGTAAGAAAAGAGAAAAAGGAAAAGCCAACTGTTGAAGAACAGCTTGACCAGATTAGATTTCCCGACCCGCTTGCAATGCAAATTTGCAGGCTTGAAGCAAGGATAGAAGACTTAGAGAAAAAACTTGCCGAGTACGAAAGGAGATTAAAAGAGTATGAAGCTTTACAACACTCTGACAATGATAAAAGAGGAGTTTGAGCCGTTAGAAGAAAGCAAAGTAAAGATGTACGTATGTGGTCCAACTGTCTATGATTTTATTCACATTGGCAATGCCCGGCCTTTGATCGTATTTGACACTTTGAGGCGGTACTTTGAGTATAAAGGCTATGAGGTTATATACATCCAAAACTTTACTGATATTGAAGATAAGATGATAAACAGAGCAAACAAAGAGGGCATAACCGTCTTTGAACTTGCTGAAAGATTCATACAAGAGTATTACAAAGACGCAGACAGGCTAAATGTCAAGCGAGCAACCAAAAATCCAAGAGCAACAGAAGAGATAGAAGATATGATAGCCCTGATACAAAGGCTTATAGACAACGGATATGCATATGTTGTTGATGGTGATGTGTATTTTAGGACAAGAAAATTTGCAGAATATGGAAAGCTTTCTCACAAGAACATTGAAGAGCTGATGGCTGGCGCGCGTGTTGATCCAAACGAGAAGAAAGAAGACCCGCTTGATTTTGCCCTGTGGAAGGCTAAAAAAGAAGGTGAGCCAGCCTGGAGTTCACCTTGGGGTGAGGGTAGGCCCGGCTGGCATATAGAGTGTTCTGTTATGGCAATGAAATACCTTGGGCAGACTATAGACATTCATGCAGGTGGGCAGGATTTGATCTTTCCTCATCATGAAAATGAGATTGCACAGAGCGAGGCTGCAACAGGAAAACCTTTTGCACGTTTTTGGCTTCACAATGGGTATGTGAATATAAACAATGAAAAGATGTCAAAGTCGCTTGGGAACTTTTTTACTGTAAGAGAAATTATCGAAAAATACCATCCTGAGGCACTGAGACTTTTTATGCTTCAAGCTCATTATAGAAAGCCTTTAAACTTTTCTCTTGATTTGATTGAACAGGCAGAAAGCGCGCTGAAGAGAATCTACACATGTTATGAAAACCTTGAATATTTGATTAAAAACGGAACAACGTCAAATAGTAGCGACAGTACACTTAAAGCTGTCTTAAAAGAGCTAAAAGCAAAATTTATAGATGCAATGGAAGATGACCTCAACACTGCCGAGGCAACAGGATATCTTTTTGAGATGGTAAGAGAAATAAATACACATGCAAATACGTGCTCAAAAGATGTGCTGATTTTGGCAAGAGACACTTTAAAAGAGCTTTGCAGCATTTTAGGAATCTTAGAGCAATATGAAGAGAAAAAGGATGAAATTCCACCAGAGATTTTAGAGCTTGTTGAAAAGAGAAATGAGGCAAGAAAAGCTAAAAACTTTCTTGAAGCGGACAGGATACGAGATGAGCTAAAGAGTTTAGGCTATATAGTTTTGGACACACCCCAAGGCACAAAGGTTGAGAGGGTGAGATAAATAAAGAAGGGCTTTTCCCACTTTTAAGTAATATTGTGGGCAAGCCCTTTTTACTCCTATTATACGATTTAAATTTACTATAGTCGAAATAGCTATAATTTTCCTATTTTTGTTGCTATCATAAACATATTCAATTTTGGTATATTTCGAAATACTGTTTCCAGTTCAAACTTTCATGGTTCTTTGCCTCTTAGTTATGTTTACTTCAAATACCTTTCATTATATCGATATTAGACTCTTTTGGGAACCAAAATCCAAAGAGTCATCGTCAATAGCTAAATACAGTTTTGCCTTTTTGTATTTTAAATCATAGATGTTTATCATTATCATAACTATCATAAACATCGTTTTAAAATTTCTGCTAAATAAAATTTTTAGCATATTTGTTTAATAATACTATTAATGCTTTTTCCTTGTTCACTGAATTCCCAAGGAGAGTAATTTTTATCTTACCAGACATAATAATATAGAGTCAAGAAGCACTAATCTTGTGTATCTATGCTCTAGGAATGTCACGTTTTACTTTTTGTATCTTCCTGTATAATTAATTTTTTCCTTGACACTTATATACTGGCTCTACAATTCTTACTGTTCAATAAATTTCTAATACTTTTTTATCATAGCCCTGAAATTGCTTTTTTAATTTATTGTAATCTTTTCAAAAAGTTTTCAATGCATTATACAATAATAAGAATAAGAACCAAAATATCTATGCCCTTTTTCCTAAAAATTTCACTCTTTTATACCTTACTCTCAATAGATAATTGTGCTAAGTATCGTGCAAAAAAACGACGAAATAATGAATATTTTTTCGATTTTTAAAAATTTTTATTGAAAATTTTTCTTGGAATTAGTATAATATGAATATAATATAAACAATATATAAGATTTTTAATTGAATATTGTTTGAAAAGTGTTAGAACTTTAAAGAAATAGAACAGAATATTTTACTGATTTTAGTAAAAGAAAAAGAGTATTCTTTACGGGCTAAAGTGTAAATGAGAATTTGTGAGAAACAAATTTTGTACGTGTAAAAATGAGAAATATTAAAAAAGGAAAAGGGTATAAAAAATAAGATGAATAATTGGAAATCTGCAGATAATCAGGGTATGTGAAGAGCTACTGCGAAAACAGTATGAGAGAGTTTTGTTAAGTCTTAATGGTACAAGCCACAGAAAAGGGTAGCGACAATGCATACAGTGGAAAGTAAGCATACAATTCAATAAAAAGATAATCAATTGAATCGACAAATAAATGACATAGTATATACTTAATATACAACAATATGTGATTTTCTTTTTGAAAACCTTGCAAGGTTTGTAGGGAAAGTAGTAAAGTACAAGGTATAAAGGCAGGATTAATATATTTTGGTTTGTCCTTCTTTTTAATCTCTCTTTAAAATCTAATTATTTTAAGAAGAGTTAAGTTGTTTAGGGAGTTAAATGAAGGTATACGAACTAGGAATATTTCCTCAGGATATTAGCGCATGGGACTTCTTGATAGGACTGGTAGTTGTATTTTTGTTTTTCGTAGGATTTTGTGCAATATATTATGGAATTTTGAAGTTGTTAAAAAAAGAGCTAATTTCAAGAATGACTGTTGTAGCAAGTGTAGTAAATTTTATTTCTCTTGGTTGGGCTGTGTTAGTAAGGATTGTATTTCAGTATATTTTGGAAACGGATAGTGGTCCTAGCTTAGACCATCGCAGTACTTTTTTATCTGGGAGTGAATTTTAGTTCAGCGAAAATAATTTGCGTAAACAAAGGTTAACAAGCAATTTACATAATAAATCTTTGCATATATATTGATGATTCCAATTCTTCTGATAGTTGGCAACTCAATTTTAAAAACTCAAATAGGCAGTCTGGGGATTTAAAATGAAAGTAAATAACTAATTAGGTTGCAAAGTTATATGTGCCAAAAGAATGCATTTTAGCAACTATAATAACTGGCAGAAAGTTAACAAATAAAGGGTGACTTAAAACGCTCACAGGTGAGCGTTTTAAGGAAATAGAATTATGAAATCTAATGTAAAGGGGTGTAATCGCAAATGGAGACAAAGTCTCAAAAATCTATTGCTCCTTTAATTTTGGGTATATGTGGAGCTATTTTTTCCCTGCCATCTTTTTTGTGTACATCATGCGTAAGCGCTTTATTGTCGGCTTCTAATGAGAAAAGCGCTAAGGCTGCTGGTGGATTTATCCTGATAATGGGAATTATACAACTGATAGGGGGAATTGTGGGTGGAGTTCTAAGTTTATCTAAAACTAAGGTTGCGGGAATAATATTTGTAGCAAGTTCGATTATTGCACTAATTGCTCTCTTTGCTACGCTATTTTCAAATATTTTTGTGTGGATAGTACTGATCTTATATGTGATTGCTGCTATTATTTGTTTTGTTCAAAAGGCATAAGATATAACAAGTTTTAAAACAAAAATCATCTACACTAATGCTAAATAGGATTAAAAGGAGCTACTTGGAATATTCCAGGTAGTTCCCAATTGAAAAATAAATTAAACATGTTGAGCAATAATAACTGAAATTGAACTTCACTAGTACAGTAAGTGAAGGTGAAAAAATGGAAGTTGAGTTGCATAAATCAATAAATATTGATTCTAATATTCCGTTTTATAATATATTGGGCGGAATTGGTTTTACAATAGGAGTTTATTTATTTATTAAAGAACTTAGAGAAAAAAAGATTAGTCCTAATATGCAGACATTTTTACTATCTATTTACATATTTTCTACACTTTGTGGATTAATACTTGCCAACATAGGAAATTGGTTTATTAAACCGGGCATATTGAAACTTCCATTATCTGAAAGATTTCAGAAAGCAGGCTTCACTTTTTACTTTGGTGTTATAGGTTTTTTTGTTATTTCTTACATATTGTTAAAATTGTTTAAAGTAAAAAAATCCGCAGAGATTTACAATAGTGTCATACCTTCTTTATTAATATTTCATTCATTTGGTAGAATTGGATGTATGTTTGCAGGCTGTTGTTATGGTAAAATAGTAGATTGGAAACTGTTCAATATTTTTGAAATCAAAAGATTCCCAACTAGAGAAGTGGAAGCAATATTTCTTTTTGTCCTTTTTTTAATAATGAAATACAAAGTCAAATCTAATAGAGTTTTGCTCTATTTTCTGTCATATCCCATTTTTAGATTTTTTATTGAATTTGCACGAGGGGACAACAGAGGTGTCTTGATTACTAGTTATTTTTCTCCCAGTCAATTGATTTCTATAGTGTTATTTCTAATTGCTTTTATTTATCTTTTACACAGGAAGGTAATAAAAAGGGTGAAATATTACAAGGAAGTTTTAGATGTATGAAATTAAGTTTAAATCAGATAATTGTAACTATTTATGGATGATATTAGTAAAAAATCAGTTTTCGGTTGTTTTCAAAAAGAAATACAATTAGTGTTGCATTTAAGTTGTCAAAATTTGATATTGAAAGTTATTTTAAGAGCAAATGTAATTGATATAAGATATATGCTAAAGATTCAAAATTATGTCGATTTTTTTCAGAATATATTGAAAAAATTAGCTTGTTGAATAAAACAGATTAACAGAAAAGACAATAAATAGATATATATAAAAAGCCATCCTCCTTAAGGTAAAATTATAGCAAGAGAAGACTAAAAACACCTAACTAAGGAGGATGGCAATGTCTAATTTTATTAAAACACAAAAACAAAAATTTTTAAAGATACTTATGACAATTGAGAAAGTAATAAAAGCCTTGGGATTAAAGATAAAAAGCAGCAGGAGAGGAAGACCGGAGAAATTTAAGCTAAGCCATATAATAGCTTGTTTTGTTTACAAAGTCAAAAGCAAGATAAACAGCTTCAGGGAATTAGAATACAAGATAAATGAAGATGAAGAATTTAAAAAGGCTATAGGGATAGAGAAGAGCCCTGATCATTCATATTTTTCGAAATGGGCAAAAGTAATTGAAGAAGAATATATAGAAGGAATAGCAAGAATTTTAGTGAGAGAAATAGATCCGCAGACAAAAGTTTGTGCTATAGATTCTACACCTTTGAGAAGCTCGAGGGATGACAAAGAGGCAGAAGTAGGAGTATGTGTTAGTTTAGGTTTTTACAATGGGTATAAATTACATGTGTTAGCAACAGTTGAAGATGAGGTTATACCTATGGTATGGTGGTTGACACGTGCAAATATCCATGACAGTAAAGTAGTAGAACTTTTGTATGAAGCTAAGATATTTGGCTTGAGGTAATATTGGCAGATGCAGGTTATGATTGTGCGAAGTTGTTTGAGGTGGCAGATAGACTTGAGGTAAAGTTTGTAGCGGCGGTAAATAAGAGAAATAGTAAGGATTTTAGTAATGTAAAAAATATTTTGAGGGTAAAAAATATGGAATTTTTAAGAAGTGAGGAAGGACAAAGGCTATATAAGCAAAGGACAAAAATTGAAAGATTATTTGGAAAGTTAAAAGGAGAGTACAATTTAGAACAAGTAAGGCTAAGAGGTTTTAGAACATATAAGAAGCATGTAGACTGGATTATGATTACTTATTTGATAGAGGTCTATATTCAAAAAAATTGAAAACTGTAAATTTTCTTTTAAATACACGTGGAGTAATTTATAGTTCTATATAATAACATTAATGGTATAATTATTTATTCAACAACTTGATTAAATTACATAAAATTGGTGCTAAATTTGATGAAGTTCCAATAATTCTCAGATATGACCTTAAAAAAGGAATAAGTAAAATGAAAGTCATAGGAACAATTATTCAAAGTTTGCGGCTTATTTTTAAACTTAAATTTAAATTGCGATACTAATTTTTGGTTATTTTCCAACTGTTAACACAAATTACTTGTGATAAAAAATAAAACAATTATCTTTTTTGCTTATTTCGCAACAAAATTATTTTACAAAGCTTTTTATAATTGGAAATTCATTTATCAAGTTTAACTAAAACGAATAAAACAGTTGCAAGTTTCAAAAATAATAAAAAGGAAAAATCTTGATACAAGATATACCGAAAGAGTAAGGAAATTGAAAAATATGGATTGCGAGATTGAGATAACATTAAAAAGTACATAAAAGGGGAGAAGCAGGATGGGAAAGGAAAAGAAATTTTGTTTAGTTGCAAGATATAATATTACCAGAGTAATGATAGTACTCTTAGTTATCATATCTGTGTTAACTGATTGGTTTAATTATTTTAGTTATAATGTAATAGGGCAATCTGGGATAAAACACAATACAATATATTTTTACAGAAAGGATGGATGGATAAAAAATATTAGATTTGTATCGTGGGGCGG
Organism: Caldicellulosiruptor changbaiensis; assembly: GCF_003999255.1. GTDB lineage: Bacteria > Bacillota > Thermoanaerobacteria > Caldicellulosiruptorales > Caldicellulosiruptoraceae > Caldicellulosiruptor > Caldicellulosiruptor changbaiensis. The sequence goes on along the minus strand of NZ_CP034791.1, from coordinate 2,338,770 downwards.
AATAGGGAATCCAAAGCGTGTATGGACAGCTGCAAAGATAGGTATAGACGCTCATCGTTTACCTTTTATACCATGGCCAGACGAAAACGGTAATTACAATTTTGAGATTATTGACAAGTATTTACCACTTCTACATAAAGCAGGCATAAAAGTAATAATATCATTTTATTCTCATGGCATTCCAGATTGGTTTTGGGAAAAGTATCCAGAGGCAATTCCTAAAACTGCAGATGACAAAATAAACCAAATTTGGGGACGATGGGGAGGTTCGCCCTGGCATCCAGTAGTTAGAGAAGAACTAAAAAAGGGCATAAATGCTCTATTCAAACATTTGAGAGAAAGGGATTTGCTAAAGTATGTTAATGGAGTAGATATTGGAGTGGGAATGGAGGGAATACTTTCTTATCCGTGGGATGCCTTTTGGGGTTTTGATCCTTATGCTATTGGAGCATATCAACAATATATACAATCCCATTATTCAGATATTGAAAAGCTCAATTATGCATGGGGAACTAATTATAAAAGTTTTAATGAAGTTTTTCCACCTCCTTACTGGGAAGATACTCTGAATTGTAAAACTTTTGTTGAATTTTATAGGGGTACTTTGTTGGATATGAGTATAATTTTGAGTGATGAAGTTTCAAAAAATTTCAATCCTTCTATGTGGTATTGGTTAGCGCATTTTATCAGAGATTCAGAACGTCCTTATACTGCTCGTTATCCTGTATTTTATATGAGTTGTTTAAGAAATATTGGTCGAGCGGATATTGTTCAAACTTCTATTGTTCCTGGATGGCAAACTAAAGAAGAAATTCAGCAGCTTCAAAAGCTTGGACTTCAGGTAATTGGAGAATGGTTAATAAATCCAAATCCTGAACAACAGCTCCAACAAGCTCAAATGGCTTGGGATTTGGGATGTGATGGACTTTTTGTAGGAACATTGGAAAATTTGCTAAACGAACAAGGGGAATTAACAGAAACAGGTATTGTGACTGCTGAAATAATTAAACGTTGGAAAACTAATAAGCGGCCTTAGATGATAAAAGTTAAAAAAGTTTAATTCTTTTTTTACCAGTCATTTGGAAGTAAACACTTTATTTTTTATTTACAATTAGTAAAGATTAAAGTACATTCAGGTGGATACTTTTAGTCACCTCAGGTCCTAGAAATTAGTGTTTACTTTTATTTTTTATCCATTCCACGGTTGACTTTCAAATGGTATGTAGTTATTCTCATCAACATCACAAAGATAAATATACGCCCATGCTTTAATTTTCCTGTTGTCATTTAATATAACCTCAACCTCTTTTCTTTTGTAAAGCTCACCCTCATCCTCAAATTCATCTATTTTCTTTAAGGTGCTTGGATCAATTTGGTAAACCTCACCAAGCACCTTTGAGTTTTCTTTTGGTACTATCGCTGGGTACCAGCTTACCTTGTAAAGCCCAAAGCCTTCTAAAATGGCTTTTCCTATAAATTTACAGCCTTTGAGCAAATAGTTGTGGCTGTTATGAGAAAGAAGGCTGCCATAGACAAAAAGGTACATTTGTAAATATCCCCCTTTTTAATTTTAAAATTTTGCCAGCGGCTTTTCTCTGTGTTCAGGAATCATCCTGAGCAATCTCACAGGAATCTTCATTGCAAAGACAGTACTTTAGTTTATATCCAAAATAGTTGTACTTATCAGCCCAGTCGCACATTATATCTAAGATAGGTAGTACTTCTTTTCCTTTTTCGGTTATTGTATACTCAACCTTAATAGGTACTTCAGGATAGACCTTTCTCTCAACAAGTCCATACTCCTCAAGCTCACGAAGCTGTTTTGTTAAAATTCTGTGAGTAATATCAGGAATTAAGTGTTGCAGCTGAGCAAATCTAAGTGTTCCATATTCACCTAAATACCACAAAATAAGTGGTTTCCATTTTCCACCTATTACTTCAAATGCTACTTCTATTTCGCATGTTGCTTCTTTGACTTTCTGCTTTTGAGCCATATCAAAAACACCTTCCTTTAGTATCATCTATGATACTTTATATCCAAAAAGTGCACTCTTGTAAACGTTGACAAGAATATTATACTAAACTTAAAAGGAATTTTGGCTCTGAGTTTTGAAATTATATTTTGGAGGGATAAAAACCATGGAAAATTTAGTGTTTAACTACTTTATGCCGACAAAAATTCTCTTTGGTCCAGGAAGTTTAAACAGGCTCAGAGACGAGAATTTGCCTGGCAAAAAGGCTTTGATTGTCATATCAGCAGGTACCTCTATGAAAAAGTATGGATACTTGGACAGGTTAATTTCTATCTTAAAAGAAAAAGGAATAGACTATGTTGTATTTGACAAGATTTTGCCAAATCCTATCAAAAAACATGTTATGGAAGGGGCAAGATTAGCAAAAGAAGAAGGCTGTGATTTTGTGATTGGTCTTGGTGGTGGAAGCAGCATCGACTCTGCAAAAAGCATTGCTCTTATGGCAAAACACGAGGGTGATTACTGGGACTATATTGTCGGTGGGACAGGCAAAGGAAAAGTACCGACAAACGGTGCACTTCCTATTGTGGCAATAACAACAACAGCTGGAACTGGAACAGAGGCTGACCCTTGGACTGTTATAACAAATGAAGAAACAAACGAAAAAATAGGCTATGGCAATCAGTACACATTTCCGACGCTTTCTGTGGTTGACCCAGAGCTTATGTTAAGTGTGCCACCGCACCTTACTGCATACCAAGGGTTTGACGCTTTCTTCCATGCGGTTGAAGGGTATATTGCAAAGATTGCAACACCAGTAAGTGATATGTTTGCACTCAAAAGCGTTGGGCTTATAGCAAAGTACTTGCCGCTTTGCGTAAAAGATGGGACAAATATAGAGGCAAGAACATATGTTGCACTTGCAAACACATTGGCAGGGTTTGTTGAATCGTTATCAAGCTGTACATCAGAGCATTCAATGGAACATGCTCTCTCTGCATTTTATCCAGATTTGCCACATGGTGCAGGACTTATAATGCTATCTGAAGCATACCATACATTCTTTGCATCAAAAGTGCCTCAAAGGTATATCCAGCTTGCAAGAGCAATGGGCATTGATGTTGACGGCTTGCCAGAGGATGAAAGACCATTTGCATTTGTCAAGGCAATGAAAAAGCTTCAGGAAGAGTGCGGTGTTGGGAATTTGAAGATGTCTGACTATGGAATTAAAGAGGATGAAATTGAAAAGCTTGCTGACAACGCAGTAAAAACAATGGGCGGACTTTTTGAGGTTGACCCGTATAAGCTTTCTTTTGAAGAGACAGTAGGAATTATGAGAAAGGCGTATAAATAAATTAAATAAATGTTTACAATAATTATAAATCGAATCCAAAAAATACAAAAGGAGCTATTCGGCAACAAATCTGAATAGCTCCTTTTATTCTAAAGTCTATTAATGAAGAATAAAAAAACATCATTGTTTGCTCGATATGATATTAGAACACAGTAACAAAAAGTTATCCTCAATTCATGAGATTACTCCTTACTTTTTTTATTTGTTCAATTTCTAATCCTGTTACCTTAGCTATAAAATTATCATCTGCTCCTGCAAGTATCATATTTTTCACTATGTTCATAAGAGTTTCTTTTGAACCTTTTTCAATTCCCTGCTTTATTCCTTCTTCGATTCCTTCCTCATATCCTTTTTCTTTTCCTTTTTCTTCAGCTTGTTTATAGTATTCTTGAATCAGTTGTTGAACATTGAATATAAAATCACCCACATCATCCACCCCCTCTTCTTCTATTTTTTTTTAAAAGATCATCAATCATATTTTTCATTTGATCTATTACCTGAGGTCGTACAATTCTCAACAGCCATGAACAAAATACCTTAAGCTGCTCCTGAGGTAGCCCCCTTATGTATTCAGATACTTCATTCAGCTTTTTCACAAATTCTTCTGCATATCGCTTCGACTTTTCTAAATACAGTATACTGCTCAAAAGGTCTAACCGGCCTTTGAGTTTTTCTTCATCAAGTTTATTTACGTCTACTAACCAGTAGTTGAATATATCATCCTTAAATATATCATACCCTCTTATTATATGTCGAGGAACACTCCAGTTCTTTTTACCATTATAAAGCACAATAGGAATTATCGGGGGTAAAAGTTCCTCCTTATTTTCTTCCATATGCCTTTTCCATATTAAATTCATATATTCAAATAGTCTTATTGGCATACTTTCATCTACTGTTGATTGAGCCTCGATCAAAACATAAAAATAGATATCTGTTTCCTCTAATTTTGCCTTATAAATGACATCTGCTTCCTTTTCTAAGAACTCGTCTTTAATAAAGCTCCTGTCTACAAACTCCAAACTCTCTGGATCTATTTTATCTACCCAGTCCCTGTCTAAATGATCTTTTAAAAAATTTAAAAATACATCCTTAAATTGTAAAACTCTTTTAAAAGTTAAGTCATACTGGTTGTGTGGAACTTTTTGTGTCATTATTTTACTTCCTATCCTTCCTTTTTTATATTAAAACTTCGTTGTCGAAAAATTTTTAATTATCTTGATTTTTAATTTAATTATACCATAAAACTTAATTGATTTCACAAAAAACAATTTCATTTTAAACAAGACTACAGCATGACAAAAAACAATAAAAAGACATAGCCAGCTTGCGCAAAGCAGATGGCTATGTCCTTTTTTTATTACTTAGTCTTCCTCTAATATCTTCCACAAAGGTTTGTTCTTTTTCTTCAAAACCACATCATCATCTTTCAGCTGCAGCGGCATGACAGATACAACAATGTGCTTGTGTTTTAAAAGCTCTTTTTCTATAAACAGCCACGTATGATTGTGCAAAATCTTTTGCCACCAGCGCTGTACAGTAAATTTGGGTATGATGACTGTTATCATGTCCCCCTTTTGATAGTTGTACTCTTCTGACTTTATATACTCTAAAAGCGGTTCTAATATTTTTCTATAAGGTGAATACCTTATTACAAGTGGGATGGAGCAGTTGAGCATTTTATATCTTTCTTGGAGCTTTTTTGCCTGCTCTTCATTTATTGATACATTAAAAGCAATTACATTGTCTGAGATTGTCTTTGCAAATCTCAAAGCACGAATGCTTGCCTTGTTTAAACTTTCAATTGGAACAATAACCCTGTTTCTATATATATTGTGTTCAACATCCAAAAGTTCTTTATCTTCAGGCTTTACTCTTAACTGGTCGGCAACGGCAATATAATGAAGCTTTACCTTTATCATTGCAAAGACAAGTAGAGGAATTAAAAGAACAACAATCCACGCACCTTCTTTAAATTTAGTTATTGCAATTATAATGACAACAACAAATGTTGTGAGTGCACCAAATCCGTTTATAAATGCTTTTATGTGCCAATGACTACCTTTGTTCTTAAGCCATCTTACAAACATACCTGATTGAGATAGTGTAAATGATATAAAAACACCAACCGCATAAAGTCCAATGAGTGCTGTGACGTTACCATTAAATGCTACAATCAAAAGTGCGGATACCAAAGCAAGGATGATAATTCCATTTGAGTAGCTAAGCTTATCACCTTTAAGGCTGAGCTGCCTTGGAACAAATTCTTCTTTTGCCATGACAGCGACAAGCATTGGGAAACCCGAAAATGCAGTGTTTGCAGCAAAAACAAGGATTATAAAGGTTGTTGCAGCAACAATGTAATACATAAAGCTTTTGCCAAAAATTTCTTGCGCCATCAAAACAAGAATGGCACCTTCAGTAGGAACTATATGATAGTGTGTTGCCAAAAGTGTTGTTCCGCCAAATAACACGAGGATTATCAAAGATAATAAAAGCAAAACAGTTTTAGCATGTTTTGTTGCCGGGTCTTTAAAGTTTGGAACAGCATTTGATACAGCTTCAATACCAGTCAGTGCTGTGCACCCGCTTGCAAATGCCTTCAAAAGCAAAACTAAAGTAACAGGATGGGAGGAATAGTTTATCTTTGGCTCTGGCGGAACATATCCCATCTTTAGCTTTATATATCCCCCTATAATTAAAGCCAAAATTGAAAACATAAAAGCATAAGCAGGTATACCAAATATTCTGGATGATTCTCTTATTCCTCGTAAATTTCCAATCATCAAAAATAGAACTAAAAATAGACATAGAGCAATCTTATAAGGCTTTAAAAATTCAAGTGCGGTTACAATCTGGTCAACACCCGACGAGATAGAAACTGCCACTGTCAAGATGTAATCAACAGACAAAGCTGCTCCCGCCACAATTCCTGCCAAAACACCAAGATTGTCTTTTGCGACGATAAACGCGCCGCCACCATTTGGATAGTTTTCAATAGTTTGTCTGTAAGAGAGCATTAAAATAAAAAGAAGTATTATGATTGCGGAAGTTACAACAGATATTTCTTTAAAAGCGAGAAATCCTATTGCAGGCAAGAGTACATACAAAATTTCTTGTCCAGCGTAAGCAACAGATGATATAGCATCGCTTGATAGAATTGGCAATCCCCATAAAACACCATATTTTTCTGTCTTCTCTGCTTCATTTGGCAAAGGCTTTCCTATAAGGATTCTCTTTAGTTTTTCAAACAAGCCAAAACTCCCCCTCTGAGTAGTTGATTTAAGTAATTTTCACATGATTACAAAATTATATTCCCCTAAAAATTTTAATTCAATTGTTATTTTGATGTTTTATAGATAGTAAAATATACACGTTGTAGAGATTATGCACTAAAAATTAGGTTGTCAAAAAATAGCTCAAGTAGTTTATTTCTCTGAGACTTTTAAAATATGAGCCAAAAAAAGGAAATAAAAATATGCACAAAACTAAGAGTGATAAATTGTAAAAGATTTATAGTGAAGTGAAAGATTATGAGTATAAAGTCAAGTTTTGGTATATATGGCTTAGTAACTGAAATTAAACTATTTTATTTTGTCTATCAAGAGATACTTCAAGGTGCAAAGGAACCCAAAGAGGTTAAACTCCACTTATAGGAAATACAAGGATTGAAAAAGATGAGTAGATAAGCAGATAGTAGTTAAGAAGAATCCTTTTTTTTAAAAGATTAGGGCTGGAGTCCTAATGCTTAGGACTCCAGCCCCTTTTTGCTCTTTAAATTTTGAATGCTACTTCAACAAAAGTGCTGTTAAAGTGTGATTTATATGTGTAATATACTGCTCACCGTAAGTATGAAAACCAATAGTATTTATGGAAGAAAATATATCTGCATATTCGGGAAGTTGAGAATTTTCTAACAATTCAAGTTTTCTATACCCACAATTAAAAGCTATTAATGCTGAGTACTTATCGTCTTTGACAGTGTCATACAGAGCTGAGATTGTATCAGTGACAATGTCTTTTGAACGGGATTCGAGAAGATTTACCTGGCTTCCTTCTTCGATAGCACAATAAAAAGTCATTTTGTCATCAAATATATCTTTTACAGACCTAACAAATGGTTGACCTTCGACAACAATGCCAAGAGGATACCTTATTTTTAGTTTATCAAAATCTTCATCTTTAATTTCTAAATTGTATGTAGATTTTAAATAGTCGCGTAGTGCATTTTTATACACAAGTCCTGCTGGTTTATAATCAAGTTCTAAAATTGCCTTATTATTGAAGTCTGCTTTTGTTACGGTATAAGAGTATGGCAAGATGCTCATTGATTGTGTTTTTATTATTTGATAGCCATATGGTTTTAATACACACAACACAAATCCTTTATCCTTGACTAAAGAATTATATATGACTGGAGCATATTTAAATTCAAAATTGTCTGCTGAAGAGCCACCTACAAATATTAAGTCGCTTTTAGCTGATAGGATATTCATCATTGTTTCTTCTTTTAAAGATGTGCCACCGCTTAAGATCAATCCTACGTATTGAGATATATCAAAGTCTTCTTGGTGTGATAATCCAAAATGACTTTTTGCATTTGCTAAAAACTGATCTATTTTTTCAACCGATGGCGTATCAATTAACTCAATATAATAATCCATAACATTTGTTAAAAGATTTATTGCAACAATTGAATTTTCTAAACTAAGACCAGAGATAAACTCGCCACATGACATGCATCCGATAAAATCTATATTTTTATTTTCAAGGCTTTTAGACATTTCAGATGCAAAATTGTCTAAATTATAGGAATATGAAACAAAACATACAATCAGACCCCTTTTATCTTTTGTATTTTCCAATTCAAGACCTTCTAAGATTTCATTAACTGCTTCTTTGATGTCTTTTTTAACAGTATAAGCAATTTTACCATTTCCACTCATACATCTTTTCCCCCTTTTTTATTCAATACTTATACCCATTTCAAAAGCTAATGACACTATTTTGTTTCGTAACTCTGAAGAATCTAAGTTTTCATTTAGGATTTTTTCTACGTTTATTCCTCTGACCATAAACTTGGTTTTTAATGTACTAGAAAGTGTCTTAGCAATAACTTCAGGTTTGTCTTTACATTTTTGCTCAATGCATTTTTGGATAAGCTCACGAGCAGAGTACTTGGTTGTTAGATAATCAATATCTTTCATTTTTTGTCCCTCCTCTCCTTATTTCAATTTTTATAGCATAAAATGAATGGAGTTGGATTTGATTTGCTAATTTATATATACCCAATTTTTGAATTATTAAAAGGAGAAAATTGTTCTAAAAAAACTTATAGATAAAAAAAGAGTAGTATTTTTTAAAATTTTAATCTCAGTTAAGCTTTGCCTTGGAATGAAGAGTTTTAAAGGCAGGCTTTAAAGTTTGACACAATCGTTCTGAAAGATGAATTTTTTTATTAAATCAAATTTCTCCACCCAAATTACTACTTTTTCAACTTGAAAAAGTAAGAGTAATGTCAGAAAATAAAGATAAAGAATAAAATTAAATGATTAGGTGGTGGAAAAATATGACTGAAAATCCTTTTACAAATTCTTTGAAATCCCCAGAAATAAAAGATGTCACTATCAAAGACCATTTCTGGGGAAAATATGTAGATCTTATTCGCGATGTAGTTGTGCCATATCAGTGGGGAATTTTAAACGACTTAGTTGATATTCCTGTCAAGAGCCATGCAATAAAAAATTTCAAGATAGCAGCAGGGCTTGAAGATGGGGAATTTGAGGGATTTGTTTTTCAAGACAGTGATGTTGCAAAGTGGTTAGAAGCAACATCATATATTCTTGAAAAGTATCCAAATCCTGATTTGGAGAAAAAGGTTGATGAGGTCATTGATATAATTGAAAAAGCTCAGTGGAAAGATGGGTATTTGAATACATATTTTACCATCAAAGAAAAGGGCAAAAGATGGACAAATTTAGAAGAGTGCCATGAACTTTACACTGCAGGACATATGATTGAAGCTGGTGTTGCTCACTTTAAAGCAACTGGAAAGACTAAGCTTTTAGATATTGTTTGCAAGCTTGCAGACCATATCTATAGTGTGTTTGGGGAAGAAGAGGGTAAGATCAGAGGCTACGATGGACATCCAGAAATAGAGCTTGCTCTTGTAAAGCTATATGAGGTAACAAACAATAGTAAATACCTTGAACTTGCAAAGTTTTTTATTGATGAGAGAGGACAAGAACCTTACTACTTCGATATAGAATGGGAAAAAAGAGGCAAAAAAGAGCATTGGCAAGGATTTAAGAAGCTTGGAAGAGAGTATTTGCAAGCACATAAACCTGTTCGAGAGCAAAGAGAAGCTGTGGGACATGCTGTCAGAGCAGTATACCTTTATTCTGGCATGGCCGATGTTGCTTATTATACAAAAGATAAAGAGCTCTATGAGGTATGTGAAGTTCTGTTTGATGATATAAGAAATAGAAAGATGTACATTACAGGTGCAATTGGTTCATCTGCGCATGGCGAGGCATTTACATTTGAATACGATTTGCCAAATGCTGCTGCGTATGCTGAGACTTGCGCATCTGTAGGGCTTGTGTTTTTTGCCCATCGGATGAATAGAATAAAACCACACCGCAAGTACTACGATGTTGTAGAAAGAGCTCTTTATAACACTATAATAGGAGCTATGTCACAAGATGGCAAAAAGTATTTTTATGTTAACCCTCTTGAGGTATTTCCCAAAGAATGCGAGAAGAGATTTGACAGACACCATGTAAAACCAGAACGTCAACCTTGGTTTGGCTGTGCTTGCTGCCCACCAAATGTGGCAAGACTATTGGCTTCTATTGGTAAGTATATTTATTTGTACAATAACAATGAAATATATGTAAACTTGTATATTGGCAGTGAGGCTGAATTTTCAATTAATAACCAAAAAGTAAAAATCGTACAAAATTCAAGCTATCCATTTAATGATGAGGTCAATTTTAAAATAATTGCTGATGGAGAAGTGTATTTTACCCTTAATTTGAGAATTCCAAGCTGGTGTGATAAGTTTGAAATCAAAATCAATGGAGAGCTTTTGACCGGTTTTAACTTAAAAGATGGCTATGTTTCAATAACACGCGGCTGGAAATCAAATGATAGGATAGAGATTATACTTCCAACTCAGCTGAAAAGAGCATATTCAAATCCTCTTGTGAGAGAAAATATTGGCAAAGTTGCAATAGTAAAAGGTCCTGTTGCTTTTTGCATTGAAGAGGCAGACAATGGGGATAATCTTCATTTAGTTTCTGTTGATAGAAATAGCAGTTTGGAACTCCAGTTTGATGAAAAATTGCTAAATGGAATTTATGTAGTTTATGCACACGGTTACAAAATTTGGAGAGACGATTTTGAAGATCAACTTTATAAAACTGATTTTGAGACCAGATATCAACCTACAAAGGTAAAATTTATTCCATACTTTGCGTGGGGAAATAGAGGAAAAGGAGAAATGAGAGTGTGGGTGTATGAGAAATAGAGAATTAAATAGTTTTTTGTAAATAGAATGTGTGATAAAATATTGTGAAAAATGGGATAAGGAAAAGGAAGAGGTCTCAGAATGCTGATTAATAAAATTCTATTCTACCTTTTTTCTACTTCTTTTGCCTTGGGATTGTTAGACAAGATCATAGGAGATAAATTCAAACTTGCTTCAAAAGCCGAAGAAGGCTTTGTGATTATGGCAAGGGCAATATTTTCAATGACGGGAATACTTTATTTGTATCCATTTTTGAGCTTTATATTAATAAGTCCTTCAAGGTTTTTAGCAAGGCTATTTCAAAGCGATGGGGCAGTTCTGATATCATGTATTTTACCTATAGACATGGGTGGGTATCATATTTCCAATGAAGTTTCAAAAGATGAAACATCAAAATTGATAGGTGGTGTTTTATTGAGCTCTACTTTGGGGGCAAGTATAGGTTTTACATATCCTGTTGCGTTTGGAATATTAAAAAAAGAATACAGGGATGAGTTTATTAGAGGCAGCCTTATAGGAATTATATGTATTCCCGCAGGTATTCTTTTGACATCTATTTTTTACAGGCTTGACGTTTTAAAAGTTTTCAGACTAATATTCTTTGTTATAGCAATTGTGATTATATTAGCTTTTGGAATTGCTAAAGAATGGTTTATTTTAATAGATTTGATGAAAATTTTGGGCAAGGCAATGAACATCTTGAATTTAGTTGGTCTTATATTTTTAGGTTTTCACATTCTAACCGGCAGAGCAATTTTACCTTACAAAACTGCTTTAGATGAGAGCATAAAACTGCCTTTGAAAATGGCAATTTTAATAGCAGGAAGCTATGTATTTTTCTCAATTGTTTATAATGTGTTAATAAAATATTCTGGTTTTGTCAGAAAGTACCTAACGTTAAATCAACAGGGGATAGAAGGAATGATGATACTTTTGATAAATTGTGTTCCCACACTTTATCTTTATGAGAAGATGGATTCTAAGTCAAGAATTATAAATGCTGCATTGAGTATTACAACTGCTTCTGTTGTGGGCCCACAATTAGGATTTTTAGGTGCAGTTGCACCTTCATATATATCAATTTTCCTCTTTAATAAGCTTATAAGTGGTCTTCTTGCTATAGGAGGGACAGTTTTGTATCTGAGATATAAAAGCAAACAGCTATATAAATATGAAAATCCCTAACTCCTTCGGAGTATAGGGATGCTTTTTCTTCTGTTCACATTAACACCAACTGAAGGTCGGTTTTTATAATTATTCTTTTGTTTTTTTTCTGAATAATCTTCAAAATACTTTCCTTCTACAATCCTTACAAACTGCTGAAAAGAAATTTTATCTGAAATAGTGAACCTTGGAAGCTCGTATGGACTGCTGTTTGATGTTACGTACCCTTTTTTTGTTGTAAAAGCAAGCTTATAATTAAAGGATTTTAAAATCTCAATTATTACTTCATTATATCCACCAAACGGGTATGCAAAATAAGGTGATTGAACTACCATCTGACCATTTATAAAATCAAAGAGAATGTCAAGCATGCTGTACTGCAAAAGTGCAGGTTTGCCATTTATGATTTTATGCATATCATATGTGTGAGAGCCAAACTCGAACACATCAGAGTATTTTACCATGTCTTCTAAATTAAGGTATTCAAATTCATCAGGTCTATTTGACTTGTCTATAACAGTTTTTCCAATTACAAAGATACAAGATTTAAAACCATATCTTTTTAAAATTGGGTATGCTAATGTAACATTGTTTTTGTATCCGTCATCCATTGTGATTACTACAGAATTTTTTGGTGGTGTATACTCGCCTTTTAAAAATCTATATAGCTCATCCATCGTCAATGTCTTAAAGTTTTTTCTATAAAGATAGTCCATTTGAATTTCAAAATTTTCAACAGAAGTGACTGTACTATGGTTGCATTTTACAGCTTCTTCTTTGTCTTTATAAAAATAATGATAAACCAGTACTGGTATTTTGGTTTCTTCTCGTTGAGCAGAAACGTAAATTGGAAACAATAATATTAAGGAAATTGCAACTATTGTTAATACTGCGATGAAATATTTTGTCTTTTGCATCTTAAAATTTCACCTTCTTTTGTAGCCAGTCTTTCTCCCATAAGACGCAACATTATTTGATTATAAGGGTAGTTTGTGTGAATATAATTAAAAGAATGTTACAGAAATTTGGAAAGAGAGTTTATCGAAATACAAAAAAATAAAAGAGGCTGCCGCATTTTGACAGCCTCCTTCGCAAATCTCATTTTTTCGAATTTATATTTTTACTTTATTTTAATTGCTGAATCTTAGTTGCAAAGCCTTCCAAAAGTTTTAAGATGCTTGACAAGTCAGGTTGGACATTTTGCCGTTTTATCATGCTTTCATTTATTTGCAAAAACTTTACATCATTTCCAGTTGTAATATTACTTATCTCAATTCTTGAAGAAACACCACTGTTGTTTGCAGGCATGTTTTTAATTATAATCTTTACAATTTTATTTGTCTTTTGGTCTAAATAAAAGCTTACTTTGTAGTCATCCAATTTTAATAAGTTCACTGATGAAGAAATTGTATTTTCAATCTGTTTTGTAATTTGAGTTCCGCTGATTGAAGCAGGGTCTACATTTAAAGATTTTAAAGCTTGCTTTTCTTCATCTGTCAATGTTTTAAGATATAAATCTATCATTGGCGAAAACTGGGAGAGGATTGTTCTTGTACTTGAAAGCAAAAGATCTTTTGCTGCAGGCTCTATAACTTTGCCAGGCAAAGTTGTTGTCAGCACATAGCAGTCAACGTTTTTGCCAAAAGCTAAAGTTTTTGTCCTATAAGCACCTTTTACAATAGAAGGTGTCTGTGAACTGAGATAGTTCAAAACTGTTTGATTGAACTTATTTAGGTTTTGAGAAAGTGGTGTGTCTAACATATTAATTGAGAGCCACAAACTTGCAGGGATGCTGGTTTCTATATATTTATTGTCTTTTGTATCCAGTATATAAACCTTTTGACCATTTACATAAATTGTTGAAGTTGAATTTCCTTTTTTGGCTTGAACAAAGAATTTTTTGTTTTTCCTATCTGCAGATATTTTGTAGCTACTTGTATTATTTACCAGAACATTTACACCAAAGCCTATTGATTTTTGGCCGTTGGAGGTAGTGGTTATGTCACACGAAATTGGAAGGTCAGGATTCAAAAGCTTGGCAAGTTCAGTTTTAAAAGCTTTTTCTAAAGGATTTGATGAGGATTGTTGAGTTTGGGCTGCTGGTACAAAGGGCGCTGAAATGAAAAGGATAAAACTTATAATTGTAAATAAGGCAAATAATTTTTTGAAACTTTTCATTCTTTCTCACCTCCAGATTAAATCTTTCTCGGAGTATTAACACTTTCTATATAAAATTATATCACTCTTTTTAAAAAAGTGACCATTCGTTTTGTTTTTTCGCTCTTTTAATTCTTCCATCTTTTTCCCATAAATCAACTTTGTGTAAAAATGGTTTGAGTGGAATACATACTTAAATTGTATATATACAACTTTTTTTATCCTTTCTCTTTTGTTCTTTTTGCATATATGCTACTATATTTTTAAAGAAACATGTATGCACAAGCAAAAGGGGAAAAGGGGGATTTTTATGGCAAAGTTTAGTATAGGAATTGATTTTGGGACACAGTCAGGAAGGGCAGTGCTTGTAAATGTGGAGACAGGTGAAGAGGTTGCAACAAGTGTGAAAGAGTACACTCATGGAGTCATGGACGAGAGCTTGCCAGATGGTACAAAACTTCCTCATGACTGGGCACTTCAACATCCACAGGATTATATAGAGGTTTTGGCAACAACCGTTCCAGATGTCTTGAAAAAAGCAGGTGTTTCCAAAGACGATGTGATTGGAATAGGAATTGACTTTACAGCCTGCACTATGCTTCCTATCAAAAAGGATGGGACACCGCTTTGTGAGCTTCCAAAGTTCAAATCAAATCCTCATGCCTATGTTAAGCTGTGGAAACACCATGCTGCTCAAAAGTATGCAAACAGGCTAAATAGAATAGCACAAGAGCGAGGAGAGAAGTTTTTGCAAAGATATGGGGGAAAGATTTCATCCGAATGGCTATTCCCCAAAATCATGCAGATTTTAGAAGAAGCACCAGAGGTGTATGAAGAAGCGGATAGATTTATCGAGGCTGCTGACTGGATTGTAATGAAGATGACAGGGGTTGAGAAGAGAAACTCATGCACAGCAGGATATAAAGCTATCTGGAGCAAGAGGGAAGGATATCCTTCAAAAGAGTTTTTCAGGGCGCTTCATCCAAGACTTGAGAATGTTGTTGATGAAAAGCTATCCCGCGACATATATCCCATTGGTCAGAAAGCTGGAGAGCTCACAGAGGAGATGGCAAAGCTAATGGGCTTAAATCCTGGGACAGCTGTTGCAGTTGCAAATGTTGATGCTCATGTGTCAGTTCCTGCTGTTGGGATTACTGATATTGGCAAGATGCTGATGATAATCGGAACATCTACATGCCACATGCTTTTGTGGAACGAAGAGAAGATGGTGCCTGGTATCTGTGGGTATGTCGAAGATGGAATTTTACCTGGTTTTTATGGGTATGAGGCAGGTCAGAGCTGTGTTGGTGACCATTTTGAATGGTTTGTTGAAAACTGCGTGCCAGCGACATATTTTGATGAGGCAAAACAAAAAGGGCTCAATATATATCAGCTTCTAAAAGAAAAAGCAAAAGCATTAAAACCTGGTCAAAGCGGTCTTTTGGCGCTTGACTGGTGGAATGGTAACAGGTCAATTCTGGTTGATGCAGACCTCACTGGTATGATGCTTGGCATGACCTTAACTACAAAGCCAGAGGAGATGTACAGGGCACTGATTGAGGCAACAGCGTATGGCACAAAGATAATAATTGACAATTTCAATGAGCATGGCATTGAGGTAAGAGAGCTTTATGCGTGTGGTGGGATTGCTGAGAAAGACGAGCTTTTGATGCAGATTTATGCTGATGTGACAGGGCTTGAGATAAAAGTGTCTGCATCACCTCAAACACCAGCACTTGGTTCTGCAATGTTTGGTGCAGTTGCTGCAGGAAAAGAAAAAGGTGGTTATGACAGCATATTTGAGGCTGCAAAGAAGATGGCAAAGTTAAAAGACTATTCTTACAAGCCAAATCCAAAAAATCATGAGATTTACAAAAAGCTCTACAGAGAATACAGAATTCTTCACGACTACTTTGGCCGTGGAGCAAATGATGTGATGAAGAGGCTTAAAGAGATAAAAGAAGAAGTTTCAAGGATGTAAAGCTTTTAGGTCTTTTAATCCTTCAAAAACAGGCTACCCTTTTAAGAAGCTTTCCGAGCTTTTGAAGGGTGGCCTGCGAGTTAAATAATGGTATTGATTTAAAATTTTTTAAGTGGTATGATAAAAATAAACTTGTATGGACAAGATGATGATAAAATGAGCAAAACCAAATATGAGATTATAAAAGATTTCATTATTGAAGGAATTAACTCTGGCAAGTTCAAAGAGGGCGAGAAGATTTATTCAGAAAATATGCTTGCAAGAAAGTTCAAAGTTTCTCGTCACACGGTAAGAAGAGCTATAATGGAACTTGAGTTTGAAGGGCTTCTTGTGTCTCAAAAGGGAAGAGGAACGTTTGTTGTAAAGAAAAGTGCTGACAGCTCTAAATGCATTGCTGTTCTGACAACATTTATATCAGACTACATCTTTCCCCTGATTATAAGAGGAATTGAAAAGGTGATAGCACATGAAGGGTACGGGCTTTTGCTATTTTCAACCGACAACAGCTACGAATTTGAAAGATATCACTTAGAGAGCATAATAAACAATCCAAACATAGACGCTGTCATAATAGAGCCAACAAAAAGTGCCTTGCCTTCTAAAAATCAAGACCTTTACAGAAAACTTATACAAAAAGAGATTCCTGTAATTTTCATCAACACTATTTTACAAGAGGTAGCACAAAACTACATAATAACCAAAGACCAGTCGGCAGTTTATAAGCTTACTCAGAGTCTTATAAAAAGTGGGTGCAAAAAGCTTCTGGGCATTTTCAAAGGAGACGATTTGCAGGGGATAAAAAGGTATAGTGGGTTTGAAAAAGCATGCAAGGAGGCACAAGCAGAGTTTAATGCAATCTTTTTTACAAGTGAGGAGTACAATTTTGTTCATAACAGAGCAGCTGAAATCATCTCAAGAGAAAGATTTGATGCTGCTGTTTGTTACAACGACAAGATTGCCCTTCCTCTTTGTGTAAAGCTAAAAGAAATGGGATTTAGAATTCCTCAGGATATATCAGTTACGGGATATGACAATTCACTTCTTTCTACACTGACAGAAATAAAGCTCACAACAGTTGAGCACCCGAAAGAAAAGCTTGGAGAGATGGCAGCAAAGGCAGCAGTTGCCATGATAAAGAAGAATAGAAAAGGTGTCAAGGAAGAGGTTGAATGTGAGATAATCTTCAGAAATTCAACAAAAGGAGGATTTTGAAAATGCTTGAGAGTTTGAAAGAGCTTGTTTGCAAATACAATCTTTATCTTCCAAAATTTGGTCTTGTCACATGGACATCTGGTAACGTCTCAGCACGCGACCCTGAGACAAACCTTGTTGTCATAAAACCATCAGGTGTGATGTACGATGATTTGACACCTGATAAGATGGTTGTTGTTGATATGGACGGAAATGTTGTTGAAGGAAATTTAAAACCGTCAACAGACACTCTTACTCATCTTTATGTATACAAGCACATGCCACACATAAATGCTGTTGTCCATACACATTCTAACTATGCAACAGCGTTTGCAGCACTGGGCCAGCCAATAAAAGTATATTTGACAGCAATTGCTGATGAGTTTGGCTGTGAGATTCCATGCGGACCGTATGCTCAGATTGGTGGTGAGGACATAGGCAAGGTAATAGTTGAGTATATAGGAGAAAGTCCGGCAATTCTTCTTCAAAACCATGGAGTATTTACAATAGGAAGGACTGTTGATGAGGCAGTAAAAGCGGCTGTTATGGTAGAAGATGTTGCAAAAACAGTGTTTATTGCAAAGATGATGGGCGAGCCTATCGAAATTCCGCTTGATGAGGTAAAAAGAGCTCATGAGAGATACATGACAAAATATGGACAAAAATGAGCATATTTTTGAACCAACCCCCAGCACAAAAAGGTTTTATTATACAAAGCACAAGGGGCTGTCCCAAAACAATAATTTTTAATAACCAGAATCGGGCATTTGATGCTATTAAATACCAATATTGAACTATATAGCAAACAAAAAAAGGGTTGGGTGGCAGTTTTACCCCAGCCCTCTATTATTATCTTCGCTAATTTTTCTATGTTATAGGCAATACAAACCAAACCCCACTCAAGTTTTACACCCTTAATACCCCTGAGCAGGAACCTCCTAAATCCTTTATTGTTCTTTATTATCCCAAATACTGTCTCAACTTCTATCTTCCTCTTTTCGTAAATTTCTTTGCCTTCTTCACTCAATAGCCTTTGCCTTACCTCTTCCTTCAATTTCTCTAACCTTGGTCTTACACTAAATCTCTTCTTCCATCTTTTACCTTTATAACATTTTTCTCTGTATTCACAGCCATTACAAATATCTTCACATTGATATACCTTCTCATAACTTACAAATCCTCTCTCATTTGCACTTATCTTCGGATACAAATATTTAGCCTTCTTACCAGCAGGACAAACATAGGCATCTTCTTCAGCTATGTACTCCCAGTTCCTTACATTGAAAATATCTTTCTTAAACCTCCTTGTCTGCTCCAAGTCAAATGTGTTATACTTAATGTAGCTATTAATGCCACATTTTTTCAGATGAAGGTAGTTTTCTTCAGACCCATAGCCACTATCTGCCACAACATTCTTGGGTGTGAATCCTGTCATCTTCTTCACAACCTAAAGATGCTCTTTTAGGCAGACAGTGTCTGTGGGACTTTGGTGGATGCTAAAACCTATCACAAATCGGTTCTGTGTGCCGATTTGTACATTATACCCAGGTTTTAGCATCCCATTTTTCATATGGTCATCCTTCATCCTCATGAATGTGGCATCATTGTCTGTCTTAGAAAAGCTGTTTCTGCCATTTAAAATTGCCTCATAATTCTCATACTTTTTGAGTCTGAAAACACAATCATTTTTCAATACCTTTACCAGCTTCTTTACTCTTTTTTCTTTTCTTTTGCTTTTAAACTCAGCCTCCTCAAGTTTTTGATTTATTTGCTCAATCTTTTCTTCTAACTGCTTGCTATCATAGTCAGCTTCTAACTTTACATCTAAATCTCCCAATGCTTTATCTTCCTCTTCATTTATTTTTTCAATCTCTTCGATTATGTTTTTCACTTTCTCTCTTAACTTTTTTTCGAAAGTTCTTGTACTTTTAGCCCAAACAAAAGAATACTTGTTTGCATTAGCTTCAACTTTTGTCCCATCGAGATAATAATAGTCGAAGTTTACATACCCTAACTCTATAAGAAGTTTAACCACCTCAGCAAAGATATTTTCAATTGCCTCTCCCAAAATTTCTTTTCTAAATCTATTGATAGTTCTGAAATCAGGAGCTTGATATTTTGAAAGCCACATAAAAGTAATGTTTTCTCGTAAAGCCCGAGCTATTTTTCTCGATGAATAAATACCTTGTATGTAAGCATAGATTAAAACTTTTAATAACATCAGTGGATGATAACTACTTGTACCACCACCTTTGTACTTTTCCATTATGGTTGATATATCTATCTTATCAATGATTTTATCAATTACTCTGACCAAATGATTTTGAGGGATAAAAGCTTCTGGGTCGATAGGCATTAAATATTGGTATGGATTGTAATTTTTGAAGACAATTTTATCATGTTTACGAGCCATGGGTTATCACCTCATGTTATCATTTTTGATATATTATATCAAAAATATATCACTATGTCAAAAGAGCAAAATTAAAGGGACTGTCCATTCATCTTTTTGGACAGCCCCTTGCTTTATTTTATATACCAAATACCTCTTTTACAACCTCTTTTAACTCTTCATCACTTATTGATGTATTTCTTCCATTTTCATATTGACTGTCTACCCACTCTTTAACCTTCTGAACCCTTAGGTCTTTTTTATCAACCTGTATGTCAATGCCGCTGTCTTTAAAATACCTGTTTATCCAGATTACAATTCCTGCAACACCTGAGTATGCATCTATAATAACCTTTGGTGGTCTTCCCAAGATTTTACCTGTATCAAATATATTGTAGATTTCCTCATCCTTCATAAGTCCATCTGCATGAATTCCTGCCCGTGTTGCGTTAAAGTTCTCGCCAACAAAAGGCGTCATTGGAGGAATCTCATACCCGATTTCTTTCTTGAAATACTCAGCAATCTCAGATATCACAGCAACATTCATACCGTCTGCCGACCCTCTTATCTGAATATATTCCATCACCATTGCCTCTAATGGAGTGTTGCCGGTTCGCTCACCTATTCCCAAAAGAGATGTGTTTACCATTGAGGCACCATAAAGCCATGCCATTGTTGAGTTTATGACTGCCTTGTAAAAATCGTTATGGCCATGCCACTCAAGCCACTCAGATGGCACCTCACCATAGTTTACAATCCCATAGATTATTTGAGGCACGCTTCTTGGAAGAGCCACCCCCGGTATTGGTGAGCCAAGTC
This sequence comes from Caldicellulosiruptor changbaiensis, assembly GCF_003999255.1. Lineage (GTDB taxonomy): Bacteria > Bacillota > Thermoanaerobacteria > Caldicellulosiruptorales > Caldicellulosiruptoraceae > Caldicellulosiruptor > Caldicellulosiruptor changbaiensis. The sequence continues at coordinate 2,318,208 of NZ_CP034791.1, read as the reverse complement.
CTAAGGTATCACAAGCTCTGATTTTAACAGGCATCTTTGCCTCTTTTGAAAGCTTCATAAGCTCATTTATAAACGGCAGGACAAACCCGTAAAAGTCTGCGCGTGTGATGTCTTCAAAGTGGCAGCGTGGTATAATTCCTGCCTCAAGGGCTGATGACACAATCTCTAAGTATTGTTTCATTGCCTGGCTTCGTGTCATCTTGAGCTTCTTAAAAATGTGATAGTCCGAACATGAAACCAAAATTCCTGTTTCCTTGATACCAAGGCTCTTTACAATCTCAAAGTCCTCTTTTTTTGCACGAATCCAAGCAGTCACTTTTGGAAAATCATAGCCTTTTTCTAAACACTTTAAAACTACTTCCTTGTCCTGCTTTGAGTACACAAAAAACTCTGTGTGAAGAATAACGCCACTTCCATTATCAAGCTCATGCAAGTAGTCATAAATTCTACAGATTTGTTCAACAGTGTAAGGCGAGCGTGATTGCTGGCCGTCTCTGAAAGTTGTGTCGGTAATATAAAGTTTTTCTGGCACGTTCATGGGCACAATCCTGTGGTTGAAAACAAGCCTTGGTACTTCATTGTAAGGATAGATGTTCCTGAAAAGATTTGGCTCTTCAACATCCCTGAACTGATACTCAATCTCAAGAATGTGAGTTTTTGGATTAAATTTAACATTCATAAAAACATACCTCCCTTTCAAAGCTTCGGGGGTTAGCTGACGGGTTCGGGCAGAAAGGGATATTTGCCCTACAAGGCAAGATGCCTTGATTCACCCCGAAAAAGTGGGTCCCCCCTATCCTGTGCTTTTTACACAGGAATTCAGCTTTGTTATAAGTATTATGATACCATTATGATACCAAAGAAAAAGATAATAAACAAGAGATTTAGAATTAATATCGAAACAAAATTTTTAAAATTACTAAGGTAGTATGATATATTAATATATTCATGGAAAAAAGGAAAATAACTGTTGATTTCTTTTATTTTAAATGTTACTATTACAATATAAAGGTACAAAAATAATAAAATACTTGTTCATTAAAAAGGTGGGAAAAATAAAATGAAAAAATTTTATATAGTTATATTAGCGATATTGATTTTGGTGTTTGTGTTTATTACTATTACAAAAGAAAGTTTTTCGATTGCGCTTTGGAGAGCAGGATTCAGTTCTTCTAATATCCAAACATTGGCGAGAAGTTTTGATGATAATGGGAATGAAATTAAAGTCATAAAAACAAGTTCAAAAAAACATGATATTGTTCTTGTTTATTTAGTTAAAAACAAATTTGGGTTTTGGAAGGTTGGATATTTTACAACATCTTCTTCTAATAAATTAGCAGTTATTGGATGGATGAAATGGAGTGCTATTAGAAGGTTTAAGTTGGATGAGGATCCTCTTTTTGAAGCTGAAAATCACAGAATTTATTATGGCAACAATGCCATAAAGCGTATAGAGTTTTTCCCTGGTCAAATTCCTGAAAACGTTGCAGTAAGTATTTGGCAAACTGGTAAAGAATATTACATTCATCTCGTTTGTTTCGAAACAGGTAAGGATAGTCCATTGAATAGTATTGATATATATTCTCTATTACTGAAAAATAAATGTATAGCAAATTTGAGATAATAGAAAATATTATATGAAAGGGGCTCTCCACCTATTTTTTGGACAGCCCCTAAATTTATTGCGCAATTTAAACTTTGATCAGCTCATACTCCAAACTTCCAAGTCCAATCTCTTGAGCATGTTTTAATGCTACTCTCCAGTCTGTGTCAGGATGAATGCTCTTGAACCTGTCAATCTTGCCGTCAACCTCAATGTGTTTTGCCTTTTCAAACACAGACCCAGCTGGTGTGAATGCAGAGCTATTTACAAGGTCAACACATGCCTTATCCAAGGCAACAGGGTCAAATGACGCAGCTATGCCGATGTCTGGTGCAATAGGAATATCATTGTGTGACCAGCAGTCACAGTCAGGTGATATGTTCATTATAAAGTTTACATGAAAATGAGGCTTGTCTTTGAGCACCGCATATGCATACTCAGCAATCTTTTCGCTTGCAATTGATGCAGCCTCATCCCACTTGACTGTTGCTGCGCCAAACTGACAAACAGCAACGCACTGACCACATCCAACACACTTTTCATAGTCAATGACTGCTTTTTTCTTCTCATTCAAAGTTATAGCAAGCTGAGCACAGCTTTTGACGCACATGCCACAGCCCACACATTTTGATGTCTTTATAACCGGCTTTGAGGATGAGTGCATAAAAAGCTTTCCGCCGCGCGAGCCTGAACCCATTCCAATGTTTTTGATAGCACCACCAAACCCTGTCATCTCATGACCTTTAAAGTGGTTCATTGAGATTATAATATCAGCATCTGCAATGGCAGAGCCAATCTTTGCTTTTTGTGTATGCTTGAGGTTTACCTCAATTTCCCTGTACTCTGTTCCTTTGAGCCCATCTGCAATGATAACATGACAGCCAAGCACAAGCGGGTTAAACCCATTTTCATACGCAGCTTCTAAGTGGTCCAGAGCATTGCTTCTTCTTCCCGTGTAAAGTGTGTTCGCATCTGTCACGAACGGTTTTCCACCAAGGCTTTTGATGAGTTTTACAATCCTTGCGACATAGTTTGGTCTTATATACGCAAGGTTTCCTGGTTCTCCAAAGTGGACCTTGATAGCAACAAACTTGTTTTTAAAATCGATTGTTTCAATCCCTGCCTTTTTCACAAGATTTTCAAGCTTGTCAAGCATATTATACCCCGGTTTGGTTTTAAAGTCTGTGAAATACACCTTTGATGCAGCCATGTTCTGTTCCTATCCTCCTTCAAAAACTTTCTGTGAGAAAAATTATAATCCTTTTTTTTGATTTGTGAATAGCTCATTTTTACACAAAACTACAAATATTTTAAAACGTTTGATATCAAGCTTCTTGCATTAATAATACAATAGCTGAAATGAAGTTTACAAGAGTGCACTTTTTTGATATAAAGTATCATATATGATACTCTTAGAGTGGGGTAAAAATGGTGTTGATTATTGACAACTTTGACTCGTTTACATATAATCTATACAATTATTTTCTAAGATTAGGTGAAAAAACAATTGTAAAAAACAGAGATGAGATTGACATTGGATATATCTATAGCTTAAACCCTACATATATAGTTTTGTCTCCCGGACCGGGAAGACCTGACGATGACAGAATTCTATTTGAAATAATAGATAACTTTAAAGAAAGCAAAAAGATTCTTGGGGTGTGTTTGGGTCATCAGGCAATAGGGATGTACTTTGGTGCAAGGCTTACAAAGGCAAAAAGACCTATGCATGGGATTGTAGATACAATAGATCACGATGGAAAAGGAATTTTTAAAGGATTGAAAAATCCTTTAAATGTCACAAGATATCATTCGCTTATATTGGAAAGAAATAGCATAGACAATACAGATCTTGTAATCACTGCAAAGACAAAAGACGGTGAGGTTATGGGTATAAGGCATAAGTTTTACAAAATTGAAGGTGTTCAGTTTCATCCAGAGTCAATTGCAACTAAACAGGGTCTTTTGATGATAAAAAACTTTTTAAGAGGGTGAAAATTTGTTAAAGATACAAGTTATAAGTGATTTTGGTGAGCCATTTTGTGTATTTTTTAATTTAAAAGAGGATTTTTCTGTTCTTCTTGAGAGCAATCTCTATAACAAAAGCTATGGAAGATATTCGTTTTTATTTTTAAGACCAAAAGAGGTTTTTATATGCCATGACCATGATGATAGCTTTGAATATTTAGAAAAGCTTTCAAAAGAAGTTTCAAAGAGAAGAAAAGATTCAGATTTTATTTTCAACGGTGGGTTTGCAGGGTATTTTTCATACAACTTTGGTGTTGACTTATATAAAGTTGAAAGAAAAAGAGACTTTTCTTGTGTGTATAAAGCCTTTTTTGGATATTATGAGGATTTTATAGTCTTTGACCATCTTAGCAAAGAGATTTATATAAACCTTTCTTCGAAAAAAGCCTTAGAAAAAGTAAAAGAGATTATCTGGGCACAAAAAGATTGTACACAGTATAAAGATTTTGAAAAGCCGGTTGTCTTGTCTGTTTTGCCAAATTTTGAAAAAGAAGAGTATAAAAAGTGTATAAAGAGGATTAAAGATTATATTTATGAAGGCGATGTGTATCAGGTTAACCTTTCACAGCGTTTTGTGTTCAAAGGAAAGTTTGACCCTGATTATTTATACTTTTGTTTGCGAAACAGAAACTTTGGTGCATACCATGCATACATAAAACTCCCAAATGCAAGCATAATTTCAACATCTCCTGAGCTTTTTTTGAGAAAAAGAGGCTCTGAGATTATAACAAAGCCTATTAAAGGTACAATCAGGCGAGGGGAAAGTGCAGATGAAGACAAGGTTTTAAAAGAAAAACTTTTTAATGATACAAAATGCCGATCAGAGCTTTTGATGATTGTAGATCTTGAAAGAAACGATTTTGCAAAAGTCTGCAGACCCCGGTCAATTGAGGTGCCAAAACTTTTGGAGGTAGAAAGCTACTCAAGTGTATTTCACTTAGTTTCAACAATAAAAGGTGAAATAAACTCTGGGGTCATGCTTTCTGACATAATTAAAGCTACATTTCCGGGTGGGTCTATCACAGGTGCACCAAAATTAAATGCGATAAAGATAATTGAAGAGCTTGAAAAAGACCCAAGAGGAGTTTACACTGGTTCTATTGGTTATATAGCAAATAATTTCAATATGGATTTTAACATTGCAATAAGAACTCTGGTTTTAGAAGGCGAAAGTAGCTATTTTAATGTCGGTGGCGGAATTGTGTGGGATTCTGATGAGGAAGAGGAGTACAAAGAGACTTTGTACAAGGGAAAACCATTTTTTGAGATATTAGGCTGCAGAGAGTTTATAGAAAATATTTGAAATGGGGGAAGTTTAAATTTGCTTTTTTCAGATAGTTTTGATAGCTTTAAGTTTGGACTTTTGCCATTTGAAACAATATATTATCAAGAGGGCATACCTCACTTTTTATATGATCATTTTATGAGACTTAAAAGAGCTTTTTGGATTTTAAATCTGCCTTGCAAAATTAGGTATGAAGACTTTGAAAAAAAGGTGCTTGATTTTATCCTGTCATCTTCCAAAAGATTTGGTGCGATTAGGGTAACATATTACAAAAATACCTTGATGATTGAAGAAAAAGGGATAAGATATACAAATGAATTGTTTACCCAGGGCTTGAGTTTAATAGTTGCAAGGTCAAGAAAAGATTCAAAGAATATTTTGAACTATATCAAAACATATAACATGGGTATAAATTTTATAGAAGAAATTTGGGCAAAAAAGAAGGGATTTGACAGCTGCTTATTTTTAAACCAGCAAGGTTTTATCTGCGAAGCTGCGTTTGCAAATATATTCTTCAGAAAAGGTTTTACCCTATATACCCCTCACTTGTCATGCGGGCTTTTGCCCGGAATTATGAGAAAAAAGGTGTGTTTATTAGCAGAGAAGTTAAGTTATGAAGTAAAAAAAGAGTTTTTGAGTTTAGAAGCCATTTCAAAAATGGATGAGTGTTTTATAACAAGTAGTATTGCAGGAGTTTTCCCTGTAAAAAGGATTGATAAGTTTGAGTTTGCAAGCAGAGAATTTGCTGATACCATTTCAGAATATGAATATTTTAAAAGACCATGGCATGTAAAATAAAAACAAAAAGCTACCCTTTGAGTCTATAACCTATGCGGGTAGCTTTTAATTTATAATACAAAAAACATTTATGGCTAATTTTGCAAACTTTATGGATTTTCGATCTTTGCCTTCTTTAAAGCATCTTCAACTGCCATGATTATTCCATAAGATGTCCTTGTTGCACCAGAGACTATGTCAACATTTGTAGACTGATTTTGAATAATCTCCTGAGGAATAATTTCAAATGGCAGCTGGGCAAAGCTTGGTGTTTCATTATGAGATACAATTTCAATTTTTGTTATCTTGTCATCTTTAATTGTGACCTCAACAACAAGCCCGGGTCTGTAGCCAAACCCCTCGCCTGTGTAGGTACCATCTTTATATATTTTAGATATACTTTTGGGAGTTTCTGAAGTATTATTCGAAACCTCAGAATTTTGAGTGTTCAATTCAGTTGCATTTGATAAATTTGCTTGCACGTTTTCCTGCTGTGATTCATCTGAGCTGTTAGAAGATGACACAGAATAAGTGGAATTTTGTACAGAGCCTTGACTTTTCTCAAGATTTGTTTTTTGACTATTTTCTGCAGCTTGTTCAAAAGTTTTAGACTGTACATTGGCACTTTTTAGATTAGTTTCAGTACTGTTATAGCTTTCAGCAGCACTTTGGTTTTGCTGATATTTTGATGTCAGGGCATTTTCTTGAGCTTGGTCAGATGTTTGATTTTGAGAAGTATTTCCTTCTTGGCTGTTGTTTTGGGCAATTTCTGCTTGATAATCTTGTTGAGTTTCAACTTGTTTATTATCTGAAGAATTAATATTTTCATTTTCTTCATCAGTTTGATAATCTTCAACTGCAAAAGAGGATATTGCATTGTATTTTACTGTATCAATCGTTTTTGCACTGGGCAAAAAGCTCAGAGCAGAAAATACTGCAAAAAGCCCTGCAACTGTTAAGCTGCTCGTATATCTTGGGTTGACAGGCTGATTTGCAAAGTTCAACTGCATATTGTAACGCGGGCAGATTTCAACACACTTTATACAAGATATACACTCACCTTTGTACTTCTCTGCATTTTCAGTTTCAATTCCCATTGGGCAAGAAACTTCACATATTCTACATTGACCACAATTTTTCTCTTTCTTTTTAACAAATGCTAATCTTATCCTTGATATGATAGTGAACTACCATCCACCTGAAGAGGTGGAGGCTTCCTGCTTCATTGACCAGACTTGCTACTGGGCTGACCAGTAGTAGAGGTCCGATCTCCACAGGAGTGAATTCGGGTGGTTCCCACCCTACTGATTCCTTATATAAGCAATTCCATAGTTTCTCAAGTTTTTTGCCGCATTTTCGTCTCTATCATGGACTGCTTTGCATTTCGGACATATCCATATCCTATCCTTCAACTTTAGCTCTTTGTTGATATATCCACATTTACTACACATTTTCGAAGATGGAAATGTCCTGTCTGCCTCTATGATTCTCCTGCCATACCAATCTGCCTTGTATTTAAGATATCTCAAAAACTTTGACCATGAACTATCAAGAATGTGTTTCGATAATCTTGTTCTTGATAATCCCTTTACGTTCAAACTTTCGACCACCACGACTTGGTTCTCGTCTATGATGGTCTTAGATGTCTTGTGCAAAAAGTCTTCCCTTGAGTTCTTTACATATTCATATTCCTTTGCAAGTCTTTCTCTTGCTTTCTCCCAGTTTTTAGAACCTTTTTTCTTTCTTGACAACTGTCTGTGCAACCTTTTTAGTCCCTTTTCAGCTTTAATCAAATACTTTGGGTATTCAATTTTCGAAATCCCTGTATCATTTGCAATTGTAACAAAACTTATAAGCCCTGTATCTATCCCACAGATAAAATTCTCTCGTTTGGTTACCTCATTCTCAAAAATTCGATTTTCCTTCTTATTTCTTGGGTCCTGTACATCTACAAGTATGCTTACATAATACCTGCCTGCTTTTGTCTTAACAACTGTTGCTGATTTTATTTTTCCTTCAAACTCCCTGTGAAATACTGCTTTTATTCCACTTTTCACCTTCGGTAAATACAAAATCCCCTTCTCAAAATCTACCCTAATTGTTTCGTTTCCGCTCTTAGTTTGTTGGTTATTCGTTGTATATGACTGCTTGTCTTTTTTTCTCTTAAACTTTGGTATTCCAAAATGCTTTGGGTTTTTGAAGAAGTCTTTGAATGCCTTTTCCTGCTCAAGCTGAACATTTGCAAGTGCAAGACTATCCACTTCTCTCAAGAAAGGATATTCTTTTTTATACCTTGCTGGAGTTATTCTTGGAACTTTTTTACCTTGTTTCAAAGCTTCCAATTTTTCTTCTAACATCTTGTTCCATACAAATCTGCAGCAACCAAATATCTTTTCAAAGAATTCCTCCTGTGCTTTAGTTGGATATATTCGATACCTATATGCTTTCAACATTTTCTTTTCTCACCTTGACTTTCAATGTATTTTCTAATCACTTCAACCGGTGCACCACCACTTGTCAGCAAACAATAACTTCTTGACCAAAAATATTCCTTCCACAGTTTTTGCCTAATTTCAGGAAATTCCTTTTTTATAAGCCTTGAAGAAGCACTTTTATAAGCATTTATAAACTTGGAAAGTGATGTTGTAGGAGTTGCCTTGAACAAAACATGCACATGGTCTTTATCATGATTCCACTCAACCAGGGTTATGTTGTAATTAGGTTGAATATACTCAAAAATTTCTTTTAGTCTTCTTGAAATTCTTTCATCTATCACATCTCTTCTGTATTTTGTTACCAAAATCAAATGATAGTACAGTAGAAATACTGAATGTTTATTAGTATCTAACTTCATTGTCATCACCAGTTTTATTGTATACCGAAACCAAATATTTATCAACTGCAATTCATCTCCATCTTACAGAAGATGGAGACTTCTTGCAGAATCTTTGTTAAAAACTGCACCAAGTGGACAAAAATATCTGCAGTATGGTTTTAAAACAAATGGTGAAAAAAAGAGTATCAATAGCAAAAAGACAAAGTTTGCTAAATAGAGAGAAATATTAAAGTTCAAAGAAACGAGATTGTCAAAAGCATCCCATGGGTCTACAAGTTGTTTGTCTCCAAAAGTCCAGATAAAAACGATAAGATAAATAAGTACAATGTATTTTAAGCCTTTTAAAGCTTTGTCAACTTTTCTTGGCATCTCAAATTTAATTTTAAAGAGCTTTCTAAAAAGAAGGTTTGTCCATTCAGTAATTGTTCCAAAAGCGCATATCCAGCCGCAGAAAAATCTGCCAAAGAAAATGGTTACAATTACTGTTACAATTAAAAGAATGAAATTTGAATTCCAGTTAAAAGTTTCTTTACCTATAATAGCTAAATACAGACTTTTTATCTGAGACAGCAATATTGCAAAAGACATAGGGAAAAATAGCAAAGAAAAAAGCTGAACAAAAAATCTTATAACTTGCGTTGGTAAAATTTTTCTTTTCACAGTATTATCACCTCATTTATAGATATTACTCTGTATGAATTATCTGTACAGGTAAATCTTTCTTTTAGCTTGGGAGTTAGATAAATTTCTCTGGAGTTTGTAATTACAATCGCGTCAATAGTTTTAAAATCCTGGATAAAATTTATTGCTTTTTTAAGACCTATTGCATAAAGTGCAGTGGACATTGCGTCAGCAAATGTTGAGTTGTTATCAATAACTGTAACGCTTGCAATATAATCTTCAACTGGATAGCCTGTTTTTGGATTTATTATGTGCGAAAGCTTCTTGCCATGAATGTTATAATACCTTTCATAGCTTGCTGACGTAACTACAGAAATATCAAATATTTCAATAACTCCCACAATTTCACCCCTGTTTTTTGTGGGATGCTGTATGCCAACTTTCCATGGCAATTCTCTTTTTTTGCCAAGTGCAAGAATATGGCCGCCTAAGTCAACAATTGCAGAGTTTATGCTATGTTTCTTGAATATTTCCTTAATTTTGTCAGCAACAAATCCCTTTGCAATAGCACCTAAATCAAGCTTTGCACCATTTTTTAATTTTATTTTATTATTTGGCAAAAAACTTATATTTTCAAATCCAACAGAAAAAAGGACTTCTTCAATTTGGCTTTTTGAAGGCATTTGATTTTTGTTTTGGCAATCTTTCCAATAATCTACAAGGTTTTTTACTGTAATGTCAAAATACCCATCTGTTATTTTGCTGTATTCAGCTGCCTTTTCAACCAACTGATAAACTTCTGGGCTCAACTTTATTGAAAAATAGTTTCCAAATCTATTTAGTTTTGATATTTCGCTCTTTGGTTTGAATACTGACAATTTAGCTTCTGTTTGATAAATGAATTCGACTGCTTCATTTAATGCATTTTCAAAATTGTCTCCATAAAATATGAAATTAATTTATATCTGTACCAAGTGCAAAAAAGGATTTTATGGTTGGATGTTCGGCCTTGAAAGACACTGCTTGAGACATCTTCTTGTTTTTCTACTCCTTTTTTGATTGTTTTTGTGATATCAATTATAAGACAAAAAGAGAAAGGGTGTGTGAATAAATTGTGAAAAGTTTGTGAATAGAGATTAAGAAAATGTAAAAATCAATTTTCAAGAATTTTTCGAACTGTAGCCAAAAGAAGAGGTTTTACCTTTTCGATTGGAGCAGGCTCTTCCTTTACAATACTTGAGTATGTGATTGAGCTAACAAGCTCAAGAATCATAAAAACAACTATTTCAAGCTCATCTTCTGAATAGTTTGTTTTTATGTTTTTTAATAGCATCTCTTTAGCCAGCTTTATTTCAGAAAATTCCTCATTGTCGGTAATTTTTTTAAAAAATACCCACGAAAAATCTTTTTTCAAAAATCTAAATAGAAATCTGTTCTTACTTAAGTAATCGATTATGTACTCTAAAAAGAACAAAAATTTGTCAACAGGAGATGGAAAGTCTTTATCCTCAACTTCTGCCAACGCTTTCTTTACAATTTCAGCACTTTTTCTCAAAATGAGTTTTTCAAGAATATCTTCCTTGTCTTTGAAGTAAAGATAAAAAGTGCCTTTTGCCACTCCTGCCTTTTTGACGATTTCGTCTATTGCTGTATTTGTAATTCCTTTTTCAATAAACAAATTATACGCTGCTTCTAAAAGCCTATTTTCTTTTATCAATTTTTTTTGTTCTCTTTTTCTCACTTCTTTTTTGAGAAACATTGATTATCCCTTTCTTTAAAGATTTTTAACACTTGCCTAATCAAATTATAACCTAATTCTTTGAATATGTAAAATCTCAACTTCTACACGATAGTGTCAAAAGTGTGTAGGAAATTTTTAGGAGGTGCATTTGTGGAGCATGTGAAAATCAAAGCTCCACAAAATTTTTTCACTGTATTGTTTATGTTGATATTTACAAATTAGAAATTAAAAAGAATTCTTGATTAAGTTTACCTCTAAGATTTGATAGCAGTGATGGCTTTTCTAAAAGCAGCTTAAAAAATTTGGTTCTAAATTGCAATATTAAATGCAACACTTTTTTAAAATGAACTGGAAATTGTAATTTGATTAAGACGACGAACTGAGTATGATATTAGTTGACAATATATCCCAGCTTCCCTGCAGGGAAGTTGGAAGCTACCATTTTGTGTTATATATTCTTGTATAAAATTTCTCAATAGAATAAGACATAGTATAAAAGAAAAAATCAACAAAGACTTAAAATATCAGGAAAGGAAGTTATTTGATGAGAAATCGAAGGTAAGTATTAATGGCTGTTTTGCTTTGTACTATTATCTAAGTTTACTCTTCAGGATTTTCAGCAACTCTAAGTAGTACAAAAGCATATGACTAAAATTTAAAAACAAACGAGACTAATGAAAAGCAAACTTTAAAGACTATAGTCCGCCTCCCCGTTTCAGATAATGGAATTGGTTATACTTGATGCAATAAGAAGAGGAACACCAGAAGGGCCTGGTACATTTGATGTTTATGGAGATTTTGTAGATATTATTTGATAATATACATCAAAGAATCTTTAAATACAATAAAGATAATAGTAAAAAAGAATGGGATAATATCTTTGCCGAATGACTTTTGAGTTTATAACATGGGAATTGACGACAGCGGTTAATTATAGTAAGCATATAGATATTCAACCCATTCATTGTATATTTCTTTCGCTGTTTTATTAAACACTTTTTTACAGTCATTGGTTTTCATCAGTTGTAAAATTTTGCTCCATCCATATTTTCTGTCTAAATATTCAATATATTTATCAGCAAAAGTATATCCATTTATATTTGCAAACTTCACAGGGTTTTCTGTCTGAATGTCTTCATATGTAGGTATTTTTAGTCTTTGTAAATCCCCCCTTTTCAATTGTCCTCTGTTTGTAAGATACAGTGCAACGCCTTCTTTCAACCACTTCTTCATTCTTGGATTAATCAAATATTGATAAGCATGGACCATTTCATGAGGAAGTGTCTCTTTCACACTTTCATAAGTATGTACTTTCCCTGGATTAGCAGGGGAAGTCAGTATTACTGTAGAACCAACATTATCACCAATATACCAATCAAGATTTAGAAGAAGAGCGACAAGTCCATATTTTTTTGTTTGGAATGTAGATTGTTTATCATAAATAAAGACTTTTATTTTGTATTTTTGCTTAAGAGCTAATTTTTTACACAAATATTCTGCTTTCTTTTCAGCGTAATTAAAAGCATCTAAAGCTGCAGCTTCTTCTTTTTCATAATAGAGGTCTAACCAATTTCCTTTTATTAACTTCATATTTTTTGTTTTTAGTTTGAATGTAGGTACAAAATTAATAATAAGTGCTACTGCAATAATTAAAATTAAAATAATGCTTATCTTAATCACTTTCTCTTTTCTCATTGTTTCCTCCACAGAGACAAACTGGTTCTCTAAACAAGCGAAACTATTTTATCATTTAGATAAATTACGTGTCAATATTATTAGTCTTTCACAAATTCTTATCTAACATTTTTGTTTACAATCTAAGGAGAATGCTAAAAAAACAAGGCAACCTATTCACTTTCTTTCAAATTTTAGTTGACAATTTAAGATTAAAGGTGTAATGTAATAATTAAGGATTACAGAGATAAACTTAAGAATCAAATTTTCAAAAAAGACAAACGGTATAATGTCAAGGGGGTTTTTTAAAAAATTTTTTTAGATAATTAGGGCAAAAAAGACAATAAAATACCGAGCCGCTCAGCATGGAAAAATTTAACTGGCAGCTTGTTTGGGAAAGATTATTAAATTAAAAAATTGGGACTAACTAAGTATTGTAAACATCACCTCTTTCTTGATATATTTGACCTTTGCTGAGCATGGCAAAGATCAAAGGAATTAAGCGTCTTGCGGTTAGGACGAGGGCACGTTTATGCTGATGCTTGGTAACCTCTGAGAACTTCTTGTTGTAGAAGGCTTTGTAGCGTACTGTGTGCACCCTTACACAGTTAGCAGCTTCAACAAGATAGTATCTCAGGTATTGGTTACCACACTTAGCTAATGAGACATCTTGGGCATTGAAGTTGCCTGATTGGTACTGAGTCCAAACAAGGCCAGAATACTTTGCCAAAGCAGCTTCATTTTTGAAGCGCTTGATATCACCGATTTCAGCGATGATGCCGGCTGCAAGAACATCTCCTATGCCAGGGACGGTTGTTAATGTTTGAGAGAAAGCTTTAAGAAGTTTTGAGATTTCTTTGTCGAGTTTTTTAAGTTGTTCTTGCATAAATCTAATGTTTTCAAGGGTCATAGACAAAGCTAAGTCATTTGCCTCAGCCAACAGAGGATGTAATCTGTATGAACGCTTGAGCCTCGGTTTTAAGTATTTCAGCGATTTTATTGACATCTGAGAGTCTATTGTTGCCGTTATCGGATACGAATTTAATTAAGTCTTCTAAAGGCATAGAAGCGATATCATCAGGTGTAAAGTTTTCGATGATAGCACAAGAAGCTTTACCGAAGATATCTGAAAATGGACAGTCTTGAGAATAAGTAGAGAATTTAAGGTATATGAGATTGAGAGCTCTGTTTTTTTCGCGAGTTAGATTGTGAACAAGATGATAGCGCATTCTGGTAAGGCGTTGTAGTGCAGCATATTTAAAATCAGGCAAAGGTGTTGGGTTGAGTTTGCTGAACCTGACACATTCAGCGATGATAATTGCATCGATGCTATCTGTTTTAGGCAAGAAAGTGTAGATTTTTTTGAAGCCTTTGACTATGCTTGGGTTGAGAACATAAAAAGTTGGTTTATATGGCAGCAGTTCAGATGAAGAAGCAAGATACAAGTGCAGATGCCAAGCGTAATGTGAAGTTGCTTCCATGCCAAACTTAATACAGGATAGATTATACTGGCTGAGGCAGTCAATAACTCTTTTGATTAATTCGTTAGCGCCTTCTTGATCATTAGGCAAGGAAAAAGGTTTTTTAATCAAGTGATTACCGGCATCATCGATGAAGAAGATAGAATTTGACTGACTACTGATATCAATGCCCACGATTAAAGTATTTGGCAATTTGAAGACCTCCTTTTTGCAAGTAGTGGTAAGAAAAAGTGTTAAGCCCTTTATCCTTGGGGATTACATGTAATGCAGCCTCGCCGATATTAGAGCTACGGAGCAGTTTACAGGGTGCACACATCTGATATGCTCAAATCAGATGTGGTAACCTGACCGTGCACAGCAAACGAGTAAACATTACTCATGTAATCCTTTGGGGTTCAGTCTTTCGCAAGCTGTGGCGTGCAGATGTCAAAGCACGTCCAGCAGGAGGTGTTCAAAATATATCCAAATAAACTAAATCAGGCTTAAACTTTTTCTGATTTTAGTTTACCAAAGATAAAGGGCAAATTTAAACTGTAGCAGTCAATTTTAATATTCAATTTTTGAGAAATGAGTGTTTTAAGAAAGGTGCATTATCAAAATGAATTTCCAGTAATCAATTGGTACTGATAATTAAATGTACCAATTGAGATATGAAGTTTTAAGTGATTTGATAATCATATTATACGAGGAGGAGATGTAAAAATGAGAAAAGAGAAGAACATCCCGCAGATTTCAGAGGCAGAGTTTTTGGTGATGAAGGTTTTATGGGAAAAATCTCCCCTCACATCTCCAGAGATTATAGAGGTTTTGAGGCCAAAGACTAATTGGAATCCAAAGACTATACACACATTGATAGGAAGATTAATCAAAAAAGGTGCAATAGGGGCTGACAAAAACAGTTTTCCAAAGAAGTTGTATCCACTTGTAACAGAGGAGCAGTACAGGAAAGAGGAGACAAAGTACTTTTTACAAAAACTATACAACGGGTCACTAAAACGTCTTGTTGCGAACTTTGTAGAGGATGAGCAGATATCAAAAGAAGAGCTTGAGGAAATTAAAAAGCTTTTAGAGGGGAAGGAAGAGAAATAGAGGTATGATTAGATTTTTGTTTAGTAAAATTTTAGTTGTCGACGAGAAGGTAAGATTTAAAATAAAGCTAAAACTTATTACAAAAAATGTTTTGTTAGTACCTTTATCTATTAGTCTTTCTTTATTAACTTGTTTCTATTTTTGACAATATTTTTCTTCATTACATGTACTCACTTAATGCATTATTTTTAGCTTATTTTCTAATAGTTGGCAGATTTTTGACAGGAACCATTTGGGGATGGTAGCTAAAATAGGTTATATCATAGAAGATAAGCATTCAAAATAGTGGATGCAAAAACAGTTTGTTTAAATGAAAACAGATTGGTACATTAAAGTAGTTAAATAGTCAAGAATCAATGGAGTGAAAAAATGTCCGAAAAAAGTCTTTTTCAAAACAAAACCAAGACGTTCACAATAGTTATCTTAGTTCTTCTCATTATTATAACACTTCCTTTGAGGGGACAAAGGAGAAAATATAATGAAATGATAACTATAAAAATTACAAACTTGGGATATATTCAAAAAATCTATTTTAAAAATTCTAAAATCGTGGTATTATTATAGAAGTGAACTTTATTTTCAAAAAGGGAGGCAAAGATAAAATGGCATATTACATCACAGACGATTGTATTTCTTGCGGCGCATGCGAGAGCGAATGCCCAGTTCAGTGCATATCACCTGGCGAGGGCAAGTATGTAATTAATGAGGAAGAGTGTATTTCATGTGGCGCATGCGCAAATGTATGTCCAGTTGATGCTCCAAAGCCAAGAGAGTAATCTTTTTCAATGAGGAAGACCGGGTAGAAATTTTGCTTGCCCGGTCTTTAACTTATTTACATAACCTAAAAAGAAAGGTTGAGCAAAAGTTGAAGAGGCTTTACATACCAGTTACAAATGAAGAGGAAATAAAAAGCTTTAAGGTAGGGCAAGAGGTTTTGGTCAGTGGTAGGCTCTTTGTTGCAAGAGATGCTGCTCACAAAAGGCTCATTGATATGTTCAAAAGGGGAGAAGATATTCCCATTGACTTTAAAAACAGTGCTATTTACTACATGGGGCCATGTCCGGAAAAGCCGGGTGAGGTAATCGGGCCGTGTGGACCTACCACAGCAGGTAGGATGGATATTTTCACACCTATAATTTTAAAGCTTGGTGTCAAAGTCTTAATAGGAAAAGGTAAAAGAAGTCCGCAGGTAAAAGAAGCGATAAAAAGCTACGGTGCAATCTACCTTGCCACATTTGGTGGAGCTGCTATTTTAATTCAAAGCTGTGTAAAATCCCAAAAAATCTTGATGTTTGAAGACCTTGGAGCTGAGGCAATAAGAGAGATTGAGGTTGAGGATTTGCCATGTGTTGTTGCAGTAGATTCGCAAGGAGAAGATATATATGAGATTGGACCGAGAAAGTATGCAAGAAATCTTAAATAACTTGAAGGTTTTTAATAGCCTTAAAAATTACAATTTCCAGCGCCTTCATATGCCAGGGCACAAAGGCATGGAAGAGATTTTCCCCGATAGCATTAAAAATGCCTATCCATATTTTGATGTTACAGAAACAGTCTACACAGATGACCTTTTGAATCCTACAAGCTTTCTCAAAGAGTTTTTAGAAAACATAAATAGCTTTTTTGGCTCAAGGTACTCTTTTTTATCTCTTCAGGGTTCAACACACCTTCTACAATCTTGTATAGCAGCATTTTCAAAGCCTTTTGGGAGCATACTTATAAACAGGGATGCGCACAAGAGCATCTACAATATCGCAAGGATTTTGAGGCTTGATATAGAGTATATCTATCCAAAGTATGATTCGCTACTTGGAATTTATACATATATTGATGAAAAAGAACTTGAAGAGGCTTTGAAAAAAACAAAATCAGAGATTGTAATAATAACCTCACCCTCATATTATGGGATAAATCAGGATATAAAAGCTATTTCTACACTTACAAAGAAGTATAACAAAAAACTAATAGTAGACCAAGCGCATGGGGGATATTATAAATTTGTAGGGAAAGAAACAGCATTAGATGAAGGGGCAGATATCTGTATTATAAGCCTTCACAAAACCTTACCCTGCCCAAACCAGTCAGCTTTGCTTTTGTCAAATTTAGAAGACAATGGAAAACTAAATGAGATGCTTACTTTTCTTCATACAACAAGCTCATCATATGTCCTTGTGCTTTGGAGTGAGTATGGTATAGAGTTTTCCAAAAGATTTGGGGAAGCTCTCTATCATGAGCTTGAAAAAAAGCTGAGAGAACTTTTTTTGCCAATTTTAGAGTATACAAACTACCGATTTAAAAATATAGATATACTAAAGCTTCTTTTTGACTTTGGCAAATTAGGACATGATATTGAAGATATAAAAATGCTTCTTTCAAGATATTCCATTATACCAGAGGCAATTGACCAAAGAAGGATTTTGTTTTATTTTTCGATTATCGATAGCTTCTCTAATTTTGAAAATTTAAAAAACTTTTTTTATGATATAATAAAGAAAAAGGGGAAGATACAGAAAAAACCATTTCCTTTGCCTCCAAGACCAAAAAAGGTTTTGAAGATTTACGAGATAGATGATTATAAAAAGACAAAGGTAAAGATAAAAAACGCAGATGGGTTTATATGTGCAAAGGCAATCATTCCTTACCCACCGGGCTATCCTGTGATAGTTGAGGGTGAGGTTATAGATAAAGACATAATAGAATATCTCGAAGAAGTTTTGGGAAAGGATTTTATAGAAGAAAATGAGGTTGATGTAGTTGATGAAAGGTAAGTTTATTGTATTTGAAGGAAACGACGGTTCTGGTAAGAGCACTCAGATTTTGAAAGTGGAAAAATATCTCAAGGAAAAGGGCTACAAGGTTGTCACAACAAGAGAGCCGGGCGGAACAGAAGTAGGGTTTAGAATAAGAAAGCTTCTTTTGGACCCTGCGTACAAAATGGATGGGCTAACTGAGGCTTTGCTTCTTGCAGCTGACAGAAATGAGCATGTAAAAAATGTTTTGATTCCCGCGCTTGAAGATGGGTATGTTGTCATTTGTGATAGGTACATTTTAAGTAGCATTGTATATCAAGGCATCGTAAGAGGAGTTGGAGTTGAGAATATAATAAAACTTAACTCTATTTTTGAAGAGAAAATAAAACCTGATTTGTACATTATTTTAACCTTAAGTCCAGAGATTGCTCTGCAAAGACTCAAAATGGCTGGCAAGAACGACAAGCTTGACACAGAAAATTTTGATTTTCACAGAAAAGTTTACAATGGTTTTAAAGAGGTTTCAAAGAGGTTTGAAAAGTGTGTAAATATTGAAGCAGAGGGGACAGTTGAGGATGTATTTGAAAAGGTGCGTAAAGTGATAGATGATCTTTTGAAAAAGAGGTAAAAATAGCCTTCAAAATAGCTTGAGAGGAGAGAAAAGAAGATGAAGCTGGTTGTTGCGGTTGTTCAGAATGAGGATGTGGGACGGCTTTTGGATAGTCTTCAGAAAGAGGGGATTATGGCAACAAAACTTTCAACATCAGGCGGTTTTCTTCGCTCTGGCAATACCACTCTGCTAATAGGTATAGATGATGATAGGGTAAATGAAGTGATTGATATAATTTCCCAAAAATGCAAAACAAGAAAACAGATTGTTTCATCACCTGTTACAAACAATCCTTCAGCAGGTGTGTACATTCCATACCCTATAGAAATAACAATTGGTGGTGCGACAATATTTGTCCTCAACATTGAGAGGTTTGAAAAGGTTTAAAAATTGAGAAAAAGAAGTGAGAAATGAATATGAGAATAGAAGATGTAAAAAGAAACAATATATCTAATGTAACATTTTTTCAAGACCCTAAGAAGGTGGAAAGAAAGCAAGAGTCTTTTTTGGGATATGTAAAGCAACTTGAAAGGGATCAATTAATAAACAGAATAAAAGAGCTTATAGAAAAGATAGATTCTCTTGGTCAAAGCCTTGCAAAAAAGATGGATTTGGTGACTTTAAAAGAGTATAAAAAATCCATAAAAGAGCTCTTGTCGTATACAGTTTTTTCTTCTCATGAATATTTCAAAGAAAGCCTTTTTGGCAAAAAAGGCAGACACAAAATATTTGGAATAGTCAAGAAGATTGACGAGAAAATGGATTTGCTAACACAAGAGATTATCAAAAAAGAAGCTGATAATATAAAGGTTTTATCATATGTTGGTGAGATAAAAGGACTTTTGATAGATTTATTTATGTAGCAGGTGAGGACAGAAAATGAATTTAGATACGTTTGTTGGTCAAAAGGAAATTGTATTTACGCTCAAAAAAGCACTTAAAAACCCTTTTCATGCTTATATATTCGAAGGTGAAAAAGGGTTTGGCAAAAAGCTCTTAGCAAGGGTATTTTCAAAACACATTCTGTGCGAGAATAAGTCTTCTTGTGGTGTATGTAAATCTTGCCGTCTTTTTGAGGCTTCTTCACATCCAGATTTTCATATTATAAAAAGGCAAGAAGATAAAAAAGAGATTTCTGTTGAGAGCATCCGAGAGATTATAAAAGAGTTGTCAAGAGGTCCTATTTTTTCGGATAAAAAAGTGTTTATAATTGAAGAGGGTGAAGAGCTTTCAATAAGTGCTCAGAATGCTCTTTTGAAGACCTTGGAAGAACCTCCTACTTATGCACTTTTTATAATCACATGTAACAACATTGAAAGGCTTTTACCAACCGTACTATCAAGGTCTATTGTGCTTTCTTTCAAGAGATATTCTGCGTCTGAGATAGCAAAGATTTTAGAACAAAATGGTCTTGAGCCAAAAGACTATATAGTTAAACTTTGCAAAGGTAATCCTAAAATTGCTCTTGATTTTTATAACAAAGAGGTTCAAAATAAAAGAGACTATATTTTTGATAAACTCCTTTGCTATGATGGGGCAAGTTTTGACTTGATAAAGGAATTCGAAAGTGATTTTGAGAAGCTAAAGAACGATTTTGAATTTTTGTTTGGAAACATTATATACTTTTTAAGAGACGCACTTTTTTATAAAAAAACAAAGAGTATTGAACTCATTACAAACACAGACAAATTGGAAAAGATTATAGAGTTTTCAAACAAACATACAATTAGTCATATATACAAACTTTTACAAGATTTTATGATTTTAGAGAAATATCCGGACGCAAATGTTATCTCAGACAATGTGCTTGACATGATTTTCTTAAAACTATCAGGAGGCTAAAAATTATGGCAGAAGTTGTTGGAGTGAGATTCAAAAAAGCAGGGAAGATATACTGGTTTGACCCAAATGATATAGATTTAAAAGCAGGCGATGATGTGATTGTTGAGACTGTCCGTGGGATTGAGATGGGCAAAGTTATGATAGAGAAAAGAGAAGTGCCTGATGAGGAGATAGTTCAGCCTCTTAAAAAGGTTGTGCGAAAGGCAACAGAAGAGGACTACAAAAAGGCTCAGGAAAATATTGAAAAGGCTGCAAGGGCGCTTGAGATTTGTAAAGAGAAGGTCAAAAAACACGGCCTTCCAATGAAACTACTTCATGCAGAGTATACGTTTGACAACAACAAGCTACTTTTCTATTTCACTGCAGAGGGAAGGGTTGACTTTAGAGAGCTTGTAAAAGACCTTGCAGCAGTTTTCAGAACAAGGATTGAATTAAGACAGATTGGTGTCAGGGACGATACAAAATTCAGAGGCGGTTTGGGTCCGTGCGGAAGAGAGGTGTGCTGTGCAACACACCTTTGCGAATTTCAGCCAATTTCAATTAAGATGGCAAAACAGCAGGGGCTTGTTTTAAATCCTGCAAAAATTTCTGGGCTTTGTGGAAGGCTTATGTGCTGCCTGACATATGAGCAAAAATTCTATGAAGAGGCTATGCTAAAACTTCCTGGCATTGGTGCAATTGTGAGAACTGCTGATGGCGAGGGCGAGGTTGTTGAGGTAAATGTCTTAAAAGAGAAGGTTAAGGTGAGATTTGAGGATGAGCAGCAGAATGTTGAGGTAAAAGAGTACTCTGTTGGTGAGTTTGAGATTATAAAAGACACCAAAAAGATTCAACAACCAATGGTTGCACTTGATGACGATGAACTAAAAGAGCTCTTGGATTTAGAAGAGTAAGCCTTTTTGTTGAAAGAGATTAGATAATATGGGTTTTTGACACTTTAGCAAAAGTGGGCTGCTATGGGGTTGTAAAAAAGGCAGCCCGTTTTTTAAATTTGTTTTGAGGGGGAATTTTAAAGGTGGAAATTGCTCTTTTGTTGCTTGTAATAATCCTTCTTGTTGTGAATATCGTATTAGTATTTAGTATAAAAAACTCCTCTTTTCAAACAAGAGCAGAAGAAAAGTTTGAGAGCATTGAAAAGATGCTCGACAAGCTTCAAAATCTCACTCTTGAACAGATTTCGCAAAATAGAAGCGAGGTTCAAAACACAATCAGCTCATTTGGCAATCTTCTTATGAGCATGTTTTCTGACTTTTCGTCGTTTCAAAAATCGCAGTTTGATTCATTCTCAAGCCAAATTTTAAACCTTACAACAACAAGCCAAGAAAAGCTTGAAACAATAAGAAAAGAAGTGGATTCAAAACTTTCGCAAATTCAAGAACAGAACGAAAGAAAGCTTGAGCAGATTCGCCAGACAGTAGATAGTCACCTCCAACAGACGTTAGAAGCCAAGCTTGGTGAGTCTTTCAAACTTGTATCAGAACGTCTTGAGCTTGTCCATAGAGGACTGGGTGAGATGCAGGCCTTAGCAAACGGTGTTGGTGACCTCAAGAGGATTTTGAGCAATGTAAAAGTGCGTGGGACTTTGGGTGAGATTCAACTTGGAAACATTATAGACCAGATTTTGGATACTTCTAAATATGAGAGAAATGTGAGGATAAAACCTCATACACAAGAGCAGGTTGAGTTTGCTATTAAGATTCCATCTAAAAATTCAAATGAAAATGAATTTATATACCTTCCTATAGACTCCAAATTCCCCATTGAGAGTTATGAGCGTCTGCTTGAGGCGCAGGAGAAAAACAATATTGACGAGATTTCGAAGTTTTCAAAAGAGCTTGAAAACAGCATAAAACAGAATGCAAAGACAATTAAGGAAAAATACATAGACCCGCCAAGGACGACCGATTTTGCAATCATGTTTTTGCCAACTGAAGGACTTTATGCAGAGGTTTTGCGAATTCCTGGACTTTTTGAGTATGTCCAGAGAGAATATAAAGTCATAATAGCTGGGCCAACAACAATATCTGCTATCTTAAATAGCCTTGCGCTTGGGTTTAAGACCATTGCTATTGAAAAGAGAACAAGCGAGGTATGGGAGCTTTTGTCAGCTGTCAAGACTGAGTTTTCAAAGTTTGGAGAGGTTTTAGAGAAGGTCAAAAAGAAGCTTCTTGAAGCTCAGGATACAATAGACACTGCTGCAAGAAAGACAAGGACTATCGAAAGGAAGCTCAAAAACGTCGAAAGCCTTTCTTCTGATGAGGCTGCACAAAAAGTGTTGTATAGTGATGAAACTGAAGAAGAACAGTAAGAAAATAATTCCATTTATGAAGACTCAAAATTTACATCTTGCAAAATTTTAGTTCATATCTTAAAATATACTCTTGCCTACCTTAAAGTTTTGCAATATGCTATTGCCAAAAATGCAAAAGTAGAATATAATATATCTCATAAACAAAATTGTATACATATATACAATGTGGAGGGTAAGTTTATGGCAAAAGTAGAGTTTAACCCAAGGACAAATCTGATTGAGCAGGCAGCGTATAAATATACACTCCAAGATGTTTCAGAGCCAAACCTTTACAGAGATATTTTTCCATATACAGAAATTCCTAAGATAGCATTCAATCACAGGCATGTTCCTATGTTTGTGCCTGATGAGATATGGATAACAGATACAACCTTCAGAGATGGTCAACAAGCAAGATCACCTTATACAGTTGAGCAGATTGTGAGGCTTTATGACTATCTACATGAGCTTGACAATGACTCTGGTGTCATCAGGCAGACAGAGTTTTTCCTGTACTCTAAGAAGGATAGAGAAGCAGTAATCAAATGTATGGAAAGAGGTTATCGCTATCCAGAGGTTACTTCATGGATTAGGGCACGAAAAGAAGATTTCCAGCTTGTAAAAGAAATGGGAATAAAAGAGACTGGTATACTTGTATCTTGCTCTGACTATCACATATTCAAAAAGCTCAACATGACAAGAAAACAGGCAATGGAGATGTACCTTTCAATTGTTGAGGCGGCGCTTGAAAATGGCATAATTCCACGCTGCCACTTTGAAGATATTACAAGAGCAGACTTTTACGGCTTTGTTGTGCCGTTTGCAAATGAGCTCATGAAACTTGCAAAACAGGCAAACATGCCGGTTAAAATCAGGGCATGTGATACACTCGGGCTTGGTGTTTCATACCCAGGGGTTGCACTGCCAAGAAGTGTTCAAGGCATAATTTATGGACTTAGACACTATGCAGAGGTTCCTTCTGAGTGGCTTGAGTGGCATGGTCACAACGACTTTTACAAGGCTGTTGTGAACTCAGGTACTGCATGGCTATATGGTGCGTCTGCTGTTAACTGCTCACTTTTGGGAATCGGCGAGCGAACAGGTAATACGCCTTTGGAGGCTATGGTAATTGAATACGCTCAGCTGCGCGGAACAACAAAGAACATGAGGCTTGAGGTTATCACAGAGATTGCAGACTACTTTGAAAAAGAGCTTGACTATGAGATTCCACCTCGAACACCATTTGTTGGTCGTGCATTTAACGCAACAAGGGCAGGAATTCACGCAGATGGTATTTTGAAAGATGAGGAGATTTACAACATCTTTGATACAAAAAAGATTTTAAACAGGCCAATTGTCATTGCAGTTGACGCACACTCAGGGCTTGCTGGTATTGCAGCATGGATTAACACCTACTTTAGGCTTGAGGGCGACCAGAGGATTGACAAGCGTGACCCACGAGTGGCTAAAATAAAAGAGTGGGTTGACAAAGAGTACGAAAACGGTAGAACAACTGTTATTGGTGATGACGAGCTTGAAATGGTAGTACGTGAGGTCATGCCAGAGTTATTTAAGATGCATGAGAGTAGGGTGAAGTGATTAATAGGCTTATAGATGTTAAGAATGTAAAAGCTGGCAGCATTAAACTGCCAGCTTTTTATATAAAATTACAGGATGGGAGTAAAAAACATCTCGATAATCTTAAACTGAAATATATAAACTCCTAACTCAGCAACTGATGAAAGATTAAATTTGCTTTTATGACTTGCTGACAAAAGGGCAAGGTAGTTTGTTAAAAGCAAGACGAACAGTAAAAGAATTAATTTGTATTGTAAAGTACCAGACACAATCACAAAAAGAAGGTACAATAAAAAAGAAAAAATGCATGCAAGCAAAGGAGTTATGAATTTATAAGATGGTAGATTTTTAAAATAAAAAACATCTTTTTTTAAATCGTCCTGGTTTGCAGGCAAAAATTTTATAGAAAAGATTACAAAAATCTGCAGAAGTAGGAAAATTATTTCTCTATACTGTCCAAAATATCTATAAGCAAAACCAAGAAACACAGCAATAATTAATGCCATTACTACCTGTGAAAGAGATGTTCTTTTGATGATGATTAAATCTTTATATATTGAAGCAAATATCTTTGGCATATACACTTCAAAGCTTTTTTGCAGACTTGGGGTGATTAAGCTATAAAGTCTCCAGCTATAATCAGTTAGATAATTAAAATTGCCATTTGCAAATCCAACTTTAATTTTATACATGATAGCGCCTAACTCTGTAATTTTTTTGCAATCCCAATGTTGATGCAAAAATATCAGAAGTACAAATAAAACTGCTACTAACCACTCAAGCCTATGTATGAAACCTAAGATGGTTATAATGACAAATAAAAATTTAATGCTTTTCCTATTTTTACTAATATAAAATGATTTAAAGAGTATTATAAACTCAGCACAAATTGAAGCAAAAAAGAATCTTTTTGTGAAACTGCCTAGAAAAACAATCATCTCTTTATTTGTGATAAAGTCAAAGAAATAGAGAGTAAAGAAATAAACAAAAAAGTAAAAAAGAGCCAATTTAATTATCTTATATATCACTGACAGTAATACTCTAAACAAAAGCCAGTTTGTAGAATAATAAAAGATTTTGATGCTTGGAGTTTGAGGACAGAGTGTACTTATTTTAGACGTCAAAGTTTTTAAGAAAAAGAAAGCTACCAAAACAAGCATTTGAAAAATGGCATTTGACTTTAAAATTACAAGAAATTTTTCAAATGCAAGAATTAAAACATATAAATCTGTAAAAGGCAACACGAGTGGCAATGCTGCAAGTATAAAGGTTGATCCAAGTCCCGCAGGAAGATAATTTTTCAGAAACTTTTTATATAGCTGAAAAGTATCCCTTGCTTCTGCTTTGAGTATTGTAAATATCATCTTTTTAGGTTTCGTCCTTTCGCTAAAATAATGTTTCTGTCAACAAGCTTTTCCAAATGCTCATTTTTTTGATGTGATGTCAAAATAATAGTTTTCCCACATTCTTTTAGCGTTTCTAATATCTCACAAAATGTCAAAATGGTTTTTGAGTCTAAATTAGCGAAAGGCTCATCTGCAATGTAAACATCAAATCTTTTCAAAAGACTTAGAGCTATCATAAACTTCTGTTTAGTTCCTTTAGAGAGCCAAGATGGAAAGAAGTTGTGATAGTCTTTTAAATCTAAAACGACAGAGATAGAGTCAATGAGTGACTGTGCTTCTTTTTTTGAATATCCATACGTTATTGCAACCAGCTTCATATGCTCTTTTACTGTAAGTGCTTCATAGTAAATAGGTTCATCTGGTAAAAAAGAAATTGGCAAATCCTTTAAATTCTCTTTTTTAAGATCAACTCCTCTGAAAAGTACTTCTCCTTGGTAGTCTATATCAAATTTTGATAGTATATTTAACAGGGTTGTCTTACCGGATCCATTTGGTCCTTCAATCAATACACACTCACCTTCAAATATCTCAAAAGACAACCTTTCAAATACAACCTTTTTTCCAAAAGATTTTGTCAGATTAAAAGATTTATATAGCATCCTTTTTTCCATTTTTTCAGCCCTCTTCAGAGCGAAAAAATCTATGTATTTAACTAATTCTGTTATTTCATTTCTTCTATATTATACCAAACAAAGATACAATTATCAAATATTTTTCACTTAAGGAGTGCAAATGTTTCAAAATATTACAATGATAATATTGACAAATAATAACTCTTGTGATAATGTAAAGAAAATTATAGATTTTTGGAGTGAAGGAAAATGAAAAGGTCAAAGGTGTGGATTAGTTTGAGTTGTATAATGTTGATTGGAATTGTGCTTTTTATAGTTTTAGAGTGTGGAATTTGGAAAAGTAACAAAAATAGCAGAGACACTGCTGAAATTGCAGCAGATTTTGTCAAGAAAAAAGGTTATGCTATAAAGGTGAATAGTGGATTTGAATATAAGATTGTTTTGCCCAAAAATCTTTCTCAATTTGAAAGGTATTCTAAAATAAAAAGGTTAATTAAAGCATTTAAGCTTGAGGCATATAAAGGGAAAACTTTAACTATTTTCGGTTATTGTGTCGAAAAAGATGGAAAAGACGCAGGCACTTATATTTTGTGTATAGACGGCAGTAAAATAATTGGCAGCTTTCTTGACGAAACTGAAAACGAAGAGTACGTTACTCTTTTGAGAACAACATTTGGTATAAACCAATAGAATTGGGATAGGGTTCAATAATAAAAACCGTTCGAGCAGAAAAGTTAATATGGTACTTTGTTTTCATCTTGTATACAAGTATACCTTGATGATATAATATATAGGGTATCCAAAAACAAAATCAGGTTGGCAGGAGGTTTTAAAACACAATGGGTTTGAGTGTTGCTCAGAAGATTATAAAAGAGCATTTAGTCAAAGGTGAAATGATACCCGGAAAAGAGATAGCTATCAGAATTGACCAGACCTTGACACAAGACTCAACAGGTACAATGGCATACCTTCAGTTTGAAGCAATGGGAATTGACAGAGTAAAGACAAAAAGGTCTGTTGCATACATTGACCATAACACACTTCAAACAGGTCCAGAGAATGCAGACGACCATCTATACATACAAACAGTTGCTAAAAAACATGGAATTTACTTCTCAAAACCCGGAAATGGAATATGTCATCAGGTTCATTTAGAGCGATTTGCGGTACCAGGTCAAACTCTTTTGGGCTCAGATAGCCACACACCAACAGCTGGCGGCATAGGAATGCTTGCAATTGGGGCAGGCGGCTTGGATGTTGCGGTTGCAATGGGTGGTGGCGAGTACTATTTGATTATGCCAAAGATTGTAAAAGTGAATCTAAAAGGAAGACTTCAGCCTTGGGTTTCTGCAAAAGATATCATCTTAGAGCTTCTTCGCAGGCTTACTGTCAAAGGCGGAGTTGGCAAGATTTTTGAGTACACAGGCGAAGGTGTAAAAACTTTGTCTATTCCAGAGAGAGCGACAATCACTAACATGGGTGCAGAGCTTGGTGCAACGACATCAATCTTTCCATC
Source organism: Caldicellulosiruptor changbaiensis (assembly GCF_003999255.1). Lineage (GTDB taxonomy): Bacteria > Bacillota > Thermoanaerobacteria > Caldicellulosiruptorales > Caldicellulosiruptoraceae > Caldicellulosiruptor > Caldicellulosiruptor changbaiensis. The sequence continues at coordinate 2,290,509 of NZ_CP034791.1, read as the reverse complement.
TGATGAAATAACATATGAGTTTTTGAAGGCTCAAGGTCGAGAAAATGACTTTGTTGAGATTTTACCAGACCCTGATGCGGTCTATGATGAAGAGATTGAGATAGATTTGTCAAGTTTGGTGCCACTGGCGGCATGTCCGCATAGCCCGGACAATGTTGTGCCTGTGTCTGAACTCAAAGGAATCAAGGTTGACCAGGTTGCAATTGGAAGTTGTACAAACTCATCGTACAAAGATCTTATGAAGGTTGCAAAGATTTTAGAAGGAAAGACAATTGCTGAGCATGTATCACTTGTTATATCACCAGGCTCAAAACAGGTTTTAAACATGCTTGCACAGAATGGAGCTTTAGCGTCTTTGGTTTCAGCTGGGGCGAGGATTTTAGAGTGTGCGTGTGGTCCATGTATTGGTATGGGTCAAGCACCAAGGACAAATGGAATTTCACTCAGAACATTTAACAGAAACTTTGAAGGTCGAAGCGGAACACCTTCTGCAAAGGTTTATCTTGTATCACCTGAGACTGCTGCAGCATCAGCTATAACAGGCTACATCACAGATCCAAGAACCTTGGGCGATGAACCTCAGGTTGAGATGCCAAAGAGCTTTTTGATAAATGACAACTTGATAGTACCACCTGCTGAAAATCCAGATGAAGTTGAGGTTATACGAGGACCAAATATAAAGCCATTCCCACAAGGAAAGCCACTACCAGAGGTAGTAGTTGGCAAAGTTTTGGTAAAGCTTGGTGACAATATTACAACAGACCATATTATGCCGTCTAACGCAAAGCTTTTGCCATACAGGTCAAACATCCCATATTTGTCTGACTACTGTTTGACACCATGTGACCCGGATTTTCCAAAGAAAGCGCGCGAAAATGGTGGCGGTTTTATTGTTGGTGGAGTAAACTACGGTCAGGGCTCCTCAAGAGAACATGCAGCGCTTGTGCCGCTTTATTTAGGAATTAAAGGGGTTTTAGCAAAGAGCTTTGCACGAATTCACATGGCAAATTTAATTAACAACGGAATTATTCCTATGGTGTTTGAAAATCCGAACGATTATGATACAATTGAAGAGATGGATGAGCTAAAAATTGAAAATGCAAGAGATCAGATTGAGAAGAGTGATGTGCTGATAATAGAAAATGTCACAAAGGGCTTGAAGTATAGAATGGTTTTGAATCTCACAGAAAGACAACGTCAGATGATTTTACATGGAGGTCTTTTGAACCTGACAAAGGCAAAAGGGATGAACTAAAAAATATAGTAAATAGTAATTTTTAAGAAGAGGGGATACAAAGTCCCCTCTATATAATTAAAAATTTGCTTTGAGGAGGATGACAGATGAGCTATACAATTACTCTTATACCTGGCGATGGAATAGGGCCTGAAGTGACAGATGCTGCAAGAAGAGTTTTGAATGCATCTGGTGTGAAAATTGAATGGGAAGTTGTTGAAGCAGGTGAAAAGGTTATGCAAGAGCATGGCACTCCACTTCCTGACTATGTCCTTGAGAGTATAAAGAAAAACAAGGTTGCATTAAAAGGACCAATTACAACACCTGTTGGGACAGGTTTTAGAAGTGTAAATGTTGCCCTTCGTCAAGCTCTAAATCTTTATGCAAATGTAAGACCAGTGAAGTCTTATGAAGGTGTGCCAGCAAGGTATACCAATGTAGATTTAATAATTGTCAGAGAGAACACAGAAGACCTTTATGCAGGCATTGAGTATATGGCTGGAGATGATGCAGCAGTTGGTGTTAAAATAATAACAAGAAAGGCAAGCGAGAGGATTGTAAGGTATGCCTTTGAGCTTGCAAGAAGAGAAAAGAGAAGAAAGGTTACAGCTGTTCACAAGGCAAACATCCAAAAGCTAACAGATGGACTATTTTTAGAATGTGCAAGAAAGGTAGCTCAAGACTATCCTGATATAGAGTTTGAAGACATGATTGTCGATGCGATGAGCATGAAACTTGTCCAAAGTCCAGAAAACTATGATGTTTTAGTTATGCCAAACATGTATGGTGACATTCTTTCTGACTTGGCAGCAGGCTTGGTAGGGGGCTTAGGGATAGCACCAGGTGCGAACATTGGTGAAGATGGTGCTGTGTTTGAGCCAATCCATGGTTCCGCGCCAAAAAGAGCAGGACAGAACATGGCAAACCCAACCGCAACAATCCTCTCTGGTGTTATGATGCTGAGGTACTTAGGCGAGCTTGAAGCTGCTGACAGGGTTGAAAAGGCAGTTGCAAAGGTTATAAAAGAAGGGAAAGAGGTTACATATGACCTTGGCGGTTCAACTGGTACAAAAGAGTTTGCTGATGCCGTTATTCGTGAGATGGAAAGACTGTAAAAAATTAAAATCTTTTATGAAGGTGATTTTGGATGGTTTACAATCATTCAGATGAGAGGGAAAGTAGATATTCACCACTTTATGAAAAAATATTTGAGATCATCAAAGAAAGGATTTTAATGGGTATTTTAAAGCCGGGCGACCCTCTTGTTGAGGTAAAACTTGCAGAAGAGCTTGGTGTTTCACGAACACCTATAAGAGAGACCCTGCGTCAGCTTGAGCTTGAAGGACTTGTGTATTCTATACCTCACAAAGGTGCGTTTGTTGCTGGTGTGACTGCTCAAGACATAGAGGATATATACACAATCAGGATGCTTTTAGATGGACTTGCTGCACGCTGGGCAGCTCAGAAGATTACAAAAGACGAAGAAGATGAGCTGACAGAGATAATTACGCTTATGGAGCTTTATACAAGAAAAAAGGATATTCCAAAGGTGATGAAAACAGACTCACAGTTTCATCAGCTAATTTACAAGGCCTCTAAAAGCAAACCGCTCGAGCATGTTTTGTCAACATTTCATAGCTATATTATAAGAGCAAGAGCAACGTCATTTGAAACACCCGGTAGGCTTGAAGAGGCTATGGAAGAGCACAAGCTCATATTTGAGGCAATTGTAAATAAAGACCCTGACAAGGCTGAGGAGTACATGAAGCTTCATGTAAAGAACGCAGCCAAAAATCTAATTGAACAAAAGAAAATGGAAGAAAAAACTGTGGCAGGGAAATAGGAACTCTTCCCTGCTTTTTTGTTTTTTTGAGGTATCATCCCCCTTTGAAGAGGGAAGAATACTGAATATAGAAATTGATGTAAAAAAGGGGGATAGTTTTTTCAAGACCTATGAAGATAGAAAATGTAAAGGTTTACAACAATAAAAATATCTACTCAGACAAAAAGGTGGCTGTGGTAGATGCCAAATGTGATATTGAAAAGGCAAAGAGGTTTGCAAGCTATTGTATCCAGATTCAAAATTTGATTGGGTATAACCTGATTGAGTTTTATGACTGTATAAAAGAGGTAGACAAGATAAAAGTGCTTATTGAGCATGACAATCCAAAGGTAATTTCTCAGGTCATAGAACTTGCCATTGAGGCTGTGAGCAATAATTTAAAAATTGAAGATTGCCAGGATAGGATTTTGAAACTGAAAAAGCTCACAATCGAGACAGAGCTGAGTCCTAATACAAGGCTTTTGAAAAATGCATGCCAGAAAAGAGGTATAAGATTTACAAGGATTGGTTATACAGACACATGTGTATTGGGTGAAGGGAAGTGGGCGAAGGTTTTTTCAGGTCTTTTGAGCGATCAGGACTTTGCTCACTTGAGTTTGTCTTTTGACAGAGAGCTGCAAAAGAGAGTCTTGCAGGCAAATGGTTTTCCAGTTCCAATGTTCAGAGTTGTGTTTACACAAAATGAGCTTATGCAAGCAGTAAAAGAACTTGGTTTTCCTCTTTCAATAAAAGGCTGTTGTAAGAATTCACCAAATTTAATAAATATAAGAACAAATCAACAGGCAATAGAGGCTTTCAATACAATAAAAAACTTTGAAAACAGAGTAGTGGTAGAGAGGTTTGTCTTGGGGAACAGTTACAAGGTTTTGGTTGTAAATGGCAGAATGGTTGCTGCTATAAAGAGAACATCACCTTATATTGTAGGGGATGGGGAAAAGAAGATTTTAGAGCTTTTAAGTGAGGCAGAGAGGCAGAATAAACAAATTCAGAAAAATATACTTAAACAGGGTTTTAATCTATATGACATTTTGCCAAAGGGAATGAGGGTATATTTAAAAGAGGCTACAAACTTTAAAAACGGATGTATTGTAGAGGATGTAACAGAGCAGGTAGTATGTACAAATCAGCAGCTCTTTTGCAATGTTGTACAAAAATTTGGTTACCAGTTTGCAGTTTTGGACTTTGTAACAGAAAATATCTCTTTGCCATATACAACAATTGGTGGTTATATTGTAGATATAGAGACAAATGCCGATTTGAGGGTATTTTGTCAAAACTGCAATGTTGATGTATATGGCGCAATCCTGGATGTATACTTTGAAAAAATGCCAAACCCGTCTGTACCGATTATTGCTGTTTCAGGAACATTTGGGAAAAGCACAATTCTCCAGATTATAAGGTACATTTTACAAAGATGTGGTGTTGAGACTACAATAGACTCTGATATAAACAATTTTTACCTTAGGAATATTTCTGATACCTCAGATATAAAACTGATTGAGTTCAATCCCTCAGCTCAAATTGAAGAAATAGAAATTGAACCATGCGTAGGAATAATAACAAATACCTTAGATGAAAATCAGATAGAAAAAAATATACTATTTTCAAGAAGTATAAAAGAAAATGGGTACCTTATTTTAAACGCAAATGACCCTTTTAAGTACCTATACGGTGCGAAAGCAAGGTGCCAAATTGTATTTACTTCAGCTAAATTTGACCATCCTGACCTGAAGGCTCATATTGAATTAAAAAAACCTTGTGTGTATCTTGAAGATGATTCAATCACAATCTTTGATGGAAATGAAACCTTTAAATTTTGCAGTGTAAAAGAAATTCCATATTCATATGATGGAAAGCTCAAATTTGCAATAGAAAATATCCTGCAAGTGGTGGCAGCACTTTACTTTTACGGTGTTGACCCTGAGATTATCTACAAGTTCTTGATTGAGTATAAAAACGACTCTCATCAAAACCCTGGTAAGTTCAACATCTTTGATATCAATGGGGTTAAAGTTATAATTGACGATATTCAAAAAAAGGAACATGTCAAGATTGTTATCGAAAATCTTGAGCAGATAGAGATTTGTAAGCTTTTATTTGTATGTGATAGTACTAAAAAGGATTTAATAGATTTTGTAGAAGACAAAGAAAGGGTTGTTTACAAAGATATAAAGGTTTTTGGAGATGTTGTTGAGCTGATTTCAGCAGCTATGAAAAGAGCAAAAAAGGGTGAAGGTGTTTTTATTATCCTTCCAGAACCTCTAAATAAGGACATAACATATGAGATACGGGAAAGTTTAGCAAGGCGTAAAAAGAATTTTGTCAACAATGCTTGAAATAAGGCTTTAAGTTTAGTATCATATCCACTATGGGGGTCTTGTAAAAAAACTTGTTAGGAGATGATTTTGTCATGAAACTACCTGAGGTTTTTAAATATAGAGGGAGAGAGGTTTACAAGATAAAAAATAATCTCATTCACTACGGACGGCCTAACGATAAGTTTATAGCTGTGCTTGTAGTTTTGGGAACTGAAGAGTACAAGGGTTATAAAATCTCATCACCACTTTCTGTTGAACTTCAGATAAACAACCCAAAACTTACTGTAAAGGAGAGAGTTGTTAAAAAAGGTGAAGCAGACAACCTGTACAAGGCACTTGAGCTTGCGCATGTGTGGCTGACCCAGGCAAACGGTGAGTAAATTTTTGATGGTTGATTTTAATGCATTTTGAGAGTATAATTTAACTTATGGAGAAAGCTTTTATAAAAAAAAAACTAAATAAAAGTTTGGCTGTGCTATGACGGGGAGGTAGCGGTGCCCTGTAACCCGCAATCCGCTACAGCGGGGTCGAATAGCCAGCATGAGGTATAACCCTGTTGGCATTGAGGGTAAGCCAGGGGCGAGGATGGTTGTGTCCTGCGCAACGCGACGGCTGTGAACCCCGCCAGGTCCGGAAGGAAGCAACGGTAAGCAGTTTTTCGCGTGTGCCGCAGGGGTGCATGACAGGAGCCTGGCTGGCTTACTATTTCACCAGGAGGGTTATATCGAAGCTGGTTGCACAGCCATTTATTGTTTGCTCTTTCCAGGAAGATTAATCTAAAAGTTAATAATTTTATTGACACATACTTATTTATAGAATATAATATAGAAAAATATAGCATAGGCTTACAAAGGGAGGATAAGCCACAAATGATAATCGTAGAAGGACAGCAGCTCTTGACCTCCCAAATGACAGCAGTTCTGAAGCCTTACATAGGCGAGGCTCATCTTATCTCAAGTGTCTTAGTTTTGACTCATCTTATGGGACTCAAAGAATTTTCCTTTTTTGGTGATGAAAAGACCTATTTGAAGCTTAAAAAACTTCTCTTTCCAAACGTTTACATTCATTTTTGCATGGATAGCTTTGAGATTGCTTTTGTTGATGTAACTGCTATGAAAAAGAATTTTTTGAATCTTTTTCTGTTTAGAAACTGGGTTGAGACTTTGAAGTTTGGCAAAAAGGTGCTTTTATATGATGTTCTGAAGGAAGGTAACAGCGTGTTTGAACTTTGCGAGTATATTCTTCTCAACCACCAGATGTACATTTGTGAAAAAGAAAAACTATAAAGAGGGAGAAAAGCAGAGGGAGATTTGAAAAGTCTCCCTTTTAAATTTTTGATAAAATGGGGTATAATTAAATCATCCCTCGCAAACAGGGGAATAAATTAATATATAGGTAAAATTAATACTTATGAGGGCATCAGATATGAAAAAGAGTACAAGTTTTACAATTACAACCTGTTTGACTTTTATGCCTGCCTTAGTATTTGCACAATTTAATCTGTCAAAAGAGTTAACTGAATTTTATCTTTACAAATCTTTCGAAATTGCAGGACTTGTGGCAATAAGTGGAGTATTTACCATATCTCTTACCTTAGGCAATGAATTAAAGAATACTTTGCTTTACAGTTTCGGAAAAGCTTTTTTAAGCCTTACTATATTGAAATTTTTGTATGTCCTGAGTTTAGATAAAGACATTATAGATAATGTTAGAAATGTACAGGGTCCTGATTTTTTGAATGCTTTATTTAAACTTTTAATTATCTATTCTTTGTTATTTTCAATAGTGTTTAAAGATAAGCTTAGGTCTCTTTGGGAAAAATGGGTTGTTGCCATTAACGTTGTTGTAGCAGTGTATGGAATTTGGTTTTTTGGCAGTATAAGCACAGGCTATAAAGGTTCCTTTTTGGTCTCAGAAGAGATATTAACACATCTTTACACATTTTGTGAGATATTAATTATGATAGGGATTTTACTGTCTGTTTTTTTGCTTTTTACAAACGTAAACTACAGACAATCGAAGAGTTTGAATCTATTTTTAATTTTATTTGGTTTTGGTGAAGGTATATTGATCATTACAAAGAGAAATGGAATACTTTTAACAGAAGCTTTACAGAACTTTGCACTCTTATATCTTTTTATTGCTATATTTTTAAGTATTACCTTACGTCAATTTAGATTTTTACGCCAGCTTTCTTTGTTTAGCAGTGAGGTTTTGAAAGAAAAGCTTGACATTAGGAAGAGTTTTGATCTACTTGTTGAGTTTGTGTATGAGATATACTCTAAGGTTTTTTCGAAAATCTGCTTTTACTATCTTCAACATGAAAATGTGTTTAAGCTTATAACAACAAAGGGTGATGATGATGTTGAGAACATCCAAGAAAAGGTGATATTAAAGTTAAATAGTGAATACTTTAGTGATTCAAAAATGGACATTGATGTTTTTAATATTCCAAGACTTAAAGAATTTCTCCAGTTGGAAGAGGATGAGTATTTTTCTGTTTCAAGCGTTTATAGAAATGCAGCAGTTGTTCCAATTTATAGGCAAAACCAAATTGTTGCCCTTTTGATTTGTTATACAAAGATTAAAAATTTCAAGCTCAGCAATGAGCTTATAGATGGACTTTTGATATTCAAAAACTTTTCACAAGCACTTTTGTCTCAAATAGAGAGAATAGAAAAGATACGAAGCTTGTCAGCAGAGGATGAGCTAACTGGCCTTTACAACAGGCGATATTTTATCAAAGAATTAATTATGGAGTCACTTTCGTGTGACAGGTATGGTGGCAAGTTTTGTTTAGCTTTCTTTGATATGGACAATCTAAAACTTCTGAATGACTTTTATGGGCATTCAATGGGTGACAAGGCAATAAGGATGATAGCAAGGGCTATAAAGGACAATATCAGAAAGACTGATGTTCCGGCAAGGCTTGGTGGAGATGAGTTTGCTGTGATATTTAAAAACTGTAGCAAAGAAGATATAGAAAATAGAATAGAAAACATAAAAAAGCTTATTGAAGAAGAGTCGGAAAAACAGCTTCCCAAAAAGATAAGAGTTAGCTGTGGTGTTGCAGTATACCCTGATGATACAAAAAGCCTTGATGAACTTTTGAAGATTGCAGATATGCGAATGTATGAGGAAAAATTGAAAAACAAAGGGGAGAGCAAATGATGCAGGAGAGAAAAGATACTGCCAAGGTATTTTTTGTAGACATAAACAAATATCAGGAAATTCCAGTTGGTACTGTACTTCTTGATTTAGTACCGAAATTCCAGATGCTTTTCAAGTCTCCAATTGTTGCTGCAAAGGTTGACAATGAGATAAAAGAACTAAAGTATGTAGTTTCAAGAGACTGCAAGATAAGGTTTATTGACATGACACAGGAAGACGGAATGAGAATTTACAGAAGAAGTTTGATTTTTGTTTTGATTGTGGCAACAAGGATGCTGTTTAAAGAAGCTGTGAATGTTCAGCACTCACTTTCAAAAGGACTATATTGTGAGGTTGAAAATAGAAAACTGTCTGATGAGGACATAGTGCTCATCAAACGAAAGATGCAAGAGATAATAGAAAAGGACATTCCTTTTAGAAGAGAAAAGGTTACAAAAGAGGAGGCAGTGAAGCTCTTTGAAAGTATGGGGTATTTGGATAAAGCAAGGACAATAAAGTTTTCTGAAAACGACCACGTCTATATTTACTACTGTGGCGATTTTGTGGATTATTTTTACGGACACATGGTACCATCAACTGGGTATCTTAAAATCTTTGATTTGATTCGCTACCAAGACGGAATGGTTTTGCTGTACCCTGACAAGTCCAATCCATTCAAACTTCAAGAGTTTGTGGAGAACAAAAAACTATTTGTTGTGTATCATGAATACAAAAACTGGGGCAAGATTTTGAAAGTAACAGATGTTGGTGAGCTTAACCAAGTAATTGCAAGTGGTAAGATAAGGGAGTTTATAAGAGTATCAGAGGCTCTTCATGAAAAGAAGATTGCATATATTGCTGATGAGATTTCTAAAAACCCGGATATTAAAGTGGTTTTGATTTCTGGTCCGTCATCATCAGGAAAGACAACGTTTGCACATAGGCTTGCAATTCAGCTTAGAGTGAACGGAAAAAATCCAATTTACATTGGTCTTGATGACTATTTTTACGAAGATAGGGTGCCACTTGACGAAAATGGAAAGCCTGACTATGAGTCAATTGAGGCAATTGATATTGAGCTTTTCAATACACAACTGAAAGATTTAATTTCGGGCAAAGAAGTTGTTTTGCCCAAGTTTGATTTTATAAACCGAAAACGCACATTTCAAAGAAAAGTTAAACTTGAGGAGAATGATATTATAATAATTGAAGGAATTCATGGATTAAATAGTAGGCTTACACCAATGATAGATGATAGGAATAAGTTTAAAATATATGTAAGTGCACTTACACATTTGAACCTTGACAAGCACAACCGTATTCAAACAACCGACTATAGGATACTCAGGCGAATTGTGAGAGATGCTCGTACAAGAGGTGCCTCTGCAAAAAGGACAATTTCAATGTGGCCATCTGTACGAAATGGCGAGGAGAAAAATATCTTTCCATACCAAGAGATGGCTGATACAATGTTTAACTCTGCTCTGATCTATGAACTTGCTGTTTTGAAAAAGTATGCTGTACCGCTTCTTAAAACAATCACAAAAGAAGATGAAGAGTACTCTGAAGCACAACGGCTTTTGCATTTTTTAAGCTTTATACTCTCTGTTGATGATGAACGTGAGATCCCACCACAGTCAATCATAAGAGAGTTTATTGGTGGTTCTTGCTTTTATGATTTTTAATAAAAAATGGTCTGGGACCAAAGCCTCCCAGACCATTTTTATTAGTTTTCATTTCAAAATTTAACATGCTGACTTAAAAAGTAAGATTTGTTGCTGAGCTATTTGTGCTGTTATTCTGGTCAGAAGTTTGACCGCTTCCAAAGCCTCTGAACTTGCCCCAAAAACCGTGCATCTTGCCAAAGCCCATGCCGCTGCTGTTTTTAAAACCTCTAAATCCTTTAAATCCAAATCTTTTTGACAAATCCCAGTTTGTAATTTTGGTCTTGATAGCTTCTTTCATCTTATCAGCCTGGTCTTTTGTGATTTTTCCATCTGACAGCAGCTTGTCAATCTTCGCTGTTTCCATTGCAATGAGCTTGTTTTTGAAATCTTGCTCAGAAATATTCTTTGCCTTTAGGATATCCTGCAATGTCTTCCCATTTTTTAGCTCGTTTAAAAGTTGGTCCTTTGTCATACCAAGCACAGATGCAATGTCACTCATCATGTCAAGTCCCAAAAATCCTCTGCCCAAAGCCTTGTCTTTAAAACCAAAGAAGGGTGTTTTCCCGTCCCAGCTGTCAATCTTTTGTTTGATGTTTTGTTTAAGTAGATTTGCCTGGTCGCTTGTAATCTTGTTGTTTTTCAGAGCTTCATCAATTTTAGCATATAGCGCATCTAAAAGCTTTGCCTTAAACTGCTCTAACGTCAGCCCTTTTTCTTTCAAAATGTCCAAGAATGTCTTTCCGCTTTGGATTTGCTTTTGAATGTCCTCTTTCTTCATTCCCAAGATGCTCTCAATAGCGCTACTGATGTTAAGGTCAACTCCATAGCCTTTGCCTTGCTTACCAAACCAAAGCTTTGTCAAGGAAGCTTTAAAAATGGTTGGTTTTGCCGCTTTGCTTCCTCCTGCAAACGCAAGGCTTACACTCAGCACTAAGGCTGCAATTAAAACAATCCCAATAATTACTTTGAACTTTCTCAAAACTTATCACCTCTTTTTGTAGAATGCTTTCTTTCACTTTATATTATCCCACACAAATTGGAGTTTTCTGTTGCGAAATTGTAAAAATATTTTGAAGGCAAGAATTTACAATTAAAAGTGTTTTGTGTTTCGCTTTAAAAGGGTATATTAACAGTGAAATTAAGATTTTAAAGGGAGGGCATTTTGAAAAATGAGGTATATTGTAATTGGGGCTGTTGCAGGCGGGATGACAGCTGCAATGAAGATAAGACGGAACGACGATAAAGCACAAATTGTAGTTTATGACAAAGACACAGACATCTCGTACTCTGGCTGTTCTCTTGCGTATTACATCTCAGGAGTCATAAAAGACAGAAAAAGCATTGTTCCAAGAGATGTTGAGTATTTCAAAAAGTTCAATGTTGAAGTAAAAACAAGTCATAAGGTCTTGAGGGTTGACCCAAAGACAAAGTCAGTTCTTGTAAAAGACTTTTCAACAGGTAATATGTTTGAAGACAGGTTTGACAAACTTATAATTGCAACAGGTGCTCAGGCTTTCATCCCAAAGATTGAAGGAATAAATCTTGAGGGAATATTCACGCTCAGGAATGTAAAAGATGCTGACAAAATAAAAGAGTATATTGAAAAAACAGGTCCAAAAAAAGCCTTAATTGTTGGTGGTGGATATATAGGTCTTGAGATGGCAGAGGCGCTTTCTCTTTTGGGCATGGAGGTTTTGATTGTCGAAAAGCAGAAAAATATTTTGCCAAACCTTGACGATGACATGGCAAGGCTTGTTGAAAACTACCTTTTGCAAAAGGGAATACAAATTAGGAATGATTCTTCTGTTTTGCGATTTGAAGGTGAGGGTAAAGTAAAAGAAGCAGTTTTGAGCGATAAAAGTAAAATCCCTGCCGATTTTGTTTTGATTTCTGTTGGAGTGCGCCCAAACACAGAATTTTTAAAGGACTCTGGCATTGAACTTTTGGAAAATGGTGCAATCAAGGTTGATGAATATATGAGAACAAACATAGAAGATATCTTTGCAGCAGGTGACTGTGCAGCTGTGTACTTCAAGCTAAATGGTAAGACTATGTATGTGCCGCTTGGCTCAACAGCTAACAAAATGGGAAGAATTGCTGGGGAGAACGCAACAGGCGGAAATTTGAGATTTAACGGAATTTTAGCAACCTCAATCTTTAAGGTGTTTGATTTGACAATTGCCCAGACAGGGTATACAGAAAAGATGGCAAGGCAGGATGAGATTGAATATGAGGTTGGGCATGTTACAAAGCCGCACATCTCAACAGCTTATCCTGGTGCTGAAAAGATAACTATAAAAGCCTTGGCAGAGCTAAGTTCACGAAAAATCATAGGTGCGCAGATTGTAGGTACAAAAGGGGTTGACAAGAGGATTGATGTATTGGCCACAGCTATATATTCTGGTTTGACTGTAGATGACCTATTTCAGCTTGATTTGGCGTATGCACCGCCGTTTTCGTCAGCAAAAGACCCTATTCACTATGTGGGAATGGTTATGTCAAACTTCCTTGATAAAAGAAAGTTCAACTGTACCCAGGAAAAGCTTCTTCAAAGGATGAAAAATGGTGGAGATTTTGTTGTGCTGGATGTAAGAACGCCTGAGCAGTACCAGAAAAAACATATAAAAGGTGCGATAAACATCCCGCTTGAGATGATATATCAAAAAATAAATCAACTTCCCAAAGATAAACCAATAATTGTGTACTGTAACAGTGGAGTCAGCTCAAATATAGCACAAAACATCTTGCAGCAAAATGGATTTAGAAAGGTTTGTAATCTCTCTGGCGGAATTTTAAATGTCACGCTTCCTGAACTCCTGGAAGGAGAGTAAAAAGGTGTTTTAAAAGGTTTTTGGTCCTACACCTTTTTCTTTTTTGCTAAAATCTTTAGAACAATTGCCCAAACTAATACTATAATAGCAGCCAGAAGAAAAATTGCAAGCCAGAAGAGACTTATATCCTTTTTGTACAAGAACTTAAAAAGACTAAACCCATACCAGTAAAAGTATACATAAAAAGTTGCCCAGATTGTATCACCAATGAATGAGGATATGACATATTCATAAAAATTCATTTTGCTAATTCCAGCCAAAAAAATTACAGGTGTGCGCGGCACACCAATTATTCTTGCAATTGGCACGGCAAAGATTCCATACTTTACAAAAAAATTGTTGACAGACAAAAGGGTTTCTTTTTTTATTTTAAGTATCTTTTCAAAAATATTGATAATAGAACTTCTGCCACTTCTAAGAAGAAGATTAATCGTAAGATTTCCGCATAGGTTTCCAAGTGAGATTACCATAATCAATGTAAAAGGACTGTATTTGTGAAGGTTTATAAGCGCTACTGCTCCAAGATAAGCTATCTGCGTTGGGAATGGTATTCCAAGCCCTTCTATGAACAAAATTAAGAATATTCCAATGAGTCCAAACCTCTCAACCAGATATTTCAAGAAGCTAATCATAATTACATCATCTCTTTGAAAAAACTTTTTTCATATATCTATTTTAGTCTTCTTGACATAGAATAAACAGAGAAAATAAAAGTTTATAAAAAATCCACAAATAAAATTTTGTATGGTTATTAATATCCCACTTCCTGCTTAGGCAATAAAGAAAATACACAATGGCCAATTAATAAGAAAAATGTTAGGTGAAACTTAATAAAATTTGTGTATAACTTGTATGCAAAAAGTATAAAATTCAAATATGAAAGGTGTGAAAGTTAAGAAAATTTCTTGACTTTTCAGGTCATTTGACAAAAAAATTTTTTTAAATTAAAATAACAAAGAAGTTTTAGACAAAAAATTTCCACTTTATGGGAGGTTGGTTATGGAGAGACTTAGGTGCCTTGTGGCAAAGCCAAGGGATATGAAGAAACTCGTCCTTGCCTTTGTCATTGTATTTGCCCTGTCCATCCTACTTGGCGCAATGACAGCACAGGCACTAATAAAAGAGATAAGTGTGACAATCGACGGCAAAACTTTTTATTATAAAACAATTAAATCAACAGTCAAAGAGGTTTTAGAGGAAAATGGAATTACCATTACAAAAGATGACTATATAAGTCCGAGCTTAGATTCAAAGATTGATGAGAATACTAAGATCGTCATAAAAAGAGCTTTTGAAGTAAAGATTTTGGTAGACGATGAGGAAAAGGTTGTATATATTCCAACTGGCACAGTTGAAGATGCCATCAAAAAAGCAGGTGTATCTCTTGGAAAGTCGGACAAAGTAAACCTTCCGCTATCTCAGATTCTTGACAAGCCCACGGTGATAAAAATTACCCGTGTAAAGGAAAAGATAGTAGTTGAAAGACAAAATATACCATTTTCTACAATAACAAAGACAAATTATAGGATGGACCATGGCAAACAAAAAGTTGTCCAGCAAGGTCAAGATGGTATATTAGAAAAGAAGTTCAAGATTGTTGTAGAAGATGGCAAAGAGGTAGAGAGAAAGCTAATAGGGCAGAGGATTATAAAAAGTCCCAAGCCAAGGATTGTTGAAGTTGGGGCAATAAGATGGTTTAAGACATCAAGAGGTGAGATTGTAAGGTACAAAAAGGTCTACACTATGATTGCAACAGCGTATTCCCTCACACCAAGTGACACCGGAAAAAGTCCAGATCATCCAGACTATGGCAGAACAGCAACAGGGCACAGAGTTCGGCGTGGCGTTGTTGCTGTTGACCCGCGTGTGATTCCACTTGGCACAAGGCTTTATATTGAAGGTTATGGGTTTGCAACAGCTCTTGATACAGGGTCTGCAATAAAAGGAAATAGAATAGACCTTTTTGTTGAGAAAGATGCCTATAAGTTTGGGGTTCGACGTGTAAAGGTTTATGTACTTGCAAACTAAAAATTGTGTGAAAGATATGTTGGCCTCCTTGACAAACAAAGGGGGCCTTTTGTTGTTCAAATCTGACATATCAATTTTCAAAAAGGAACGCAAAAAGGATGCAGGATATTTTTTCAATTGCAATTTTTAAAAGTTCAATTAAAATTATGTGATGAAACTTCAAAAGAAGAGCTGACAGCAGAAAAAACAAAAGGGGGCGCAAGATACTTTTATGTTCAAACTCCAAAGGGTGACAGATAAGCCTGTGCTAAGACCAAAACAGGAAAATGAGTGGGAGAGGGCTGCAGTTTTCAATGCAGCAGCTATATATCACAGAGGACTGTTTCATTTGATTTACAGGGCAACTAACATTCCACCTCACAAGGACTATGGTGAGTATATTTCAACAATTGGTTATGCCGTGTCAACAGATGGTGTTAACTTCTATAGACTTGACAAACCTGTAATGGTTGCTGAGAATGCTCAAGAAAGAAGAGGGATAGAGGACCCAAGAATTGTAGAGATTGACGGGACGTTTTACATGACATACACTGGATTTGGCGGAAGATATGATGGCGATTTTAGGATAATGTTAGCAAAGTCAAAGAACCTAATAAAGTGGGAGAGAATAGGAGTTGCACTTGACGAACCAAACAAAGACGCAGCTCTTTTTCCAGAGAAGATAAATGGCAGGTATGTGATGTTTCACAGAAGATATCCTAACATGTGGCTTGCATTTTCAGATGATTTGGTTCACTGGACAGATCATGTTGAAATAATGACAATACGAGAAAATTCTTGGGAGAGCAGCCGAATTGGCGTTGCAGGACCACCAATCAAGGTCAAGTTTGGGTGGCTGGTTATATACCACGCAGCTGATAATAAGAATGTATATAGGCTTGGTGCAGTACTGCTGGATAGCAAAGACCCAACAAAGGTTTTGTCAAGGTTCTCTGAACCAATATTAGAGCCTGAGCTTTCATGGGAAGTTGATGGATACATACCAAACGTTGTTTTCAGCTGTGGTCATGCAGAAGTTGGCGATGAGGTTTGGGTTTACTATGGTGGTGCAGATACTGTCATTGGCGTTGCAAAGTTCAATAAGGAAAAGATAAAATTCGATTGAAAAATCTTGCTTGGTAGTGGTAAACTGAATATTAGATGAAATTTTCTTTAGAGAAGGATTAGAATAAAAGTGAGAGCGGCGGTATTTTATGGCAAAAAAGATTTAAGAGTTGAAGAGATTGATTTGCCACCATTAAAAGAAGGCGAAATTTTGGTAAAGATCAGGGCGTGTGGAATATGTGGAACAGATGTGCACATATTTAATGGCGAAGAAGGTTCAGCAAAGGTCACACCACCGATTATTTTAGGGCATGAGTTTTGTGGTGAGGTAGTTGAAACAAAAAGCTTACTTTTTAAAGTAGGGGACAAAGTAAGTATTGACCCGAACATTTATTGTGGGGTATGTAGATTTTGCAGAAGTGGGAAAGTACAATTGTGTGAAAGTCTTACAGCTTTGGGTGTAAACTTAAATGGTGGGTTTGCAGAGTATGCGATTGTATCTGAAAAACAAGCAATATTGTTTGAAGATATAGAATTTGAGGAAGCAGCATTGGCAGAACCTCTTGCTTGCTGCCTACATGGAATTAGAAAGCTTGAAATAAACCCGACAGATAAGGTTCTGGTAATTGGCCTTGGGCCAATTGGCCTTATTATGCTTGAGATTTTGAAACTTTATGGGGTTTACAATATCTATGGATATGAGATAGATGATTTTAGAAAAGAAATTGCAAAAAGGCAGGGTATAAAGGAGATAATTGTGGAGGATACAGATGAAAAGTTTGACATTGTAATTGAGTGTGCAGGAACAAAAGAGAGTATTGAGATGGCATTTGAAAAGCTTCAAAAAGGTGGACAACTACTCGTATTTTCTGTGCCCTCACCAAAGACAAATGTTTTAATAAATCCCTTTGAGATGTTTAAAAAAGAGGCAAGAGTTTATTGGTCATTTGTAAACCCGTTTACCCAAAAATTGGCAATTGAATTACTTAGAGCAAAGAAAATTAGCTTAAAACATATAATAACCCACAAAATTTCATTAGAAGAGCTTTCTCAGGCTCTTAGCAAGAGGTATGAAAGGCAACTTAAAGTGATTGTTCAGCCTTGACGAAATAGAATATTTAAGCTATAATAGAATGTGTCTATTGAGCCATGCGGAGAAGTACTCAAGTGGTGAAGAGGCGCCCCTGCTAAGGGCGTAGGTCGGGTAAAACCGGCGCGAGGGTTCGAGTCCCTCCTTCTCCGCCAGTAGAGAATAATAAGGACTTTAAAATAAAAATATAACCTCTTCATGGAAGGAAGAAGAGGTTATATTTTTTTTGGCAAAGTTACTTTAAATGTTGTATATCCTTCTTTTTCATATTTGTCTTGGCTTTTGTGCTCAGAGAAGACCTCAATCTGGCCACCATATTTTTCGACCGTGGACTTTACAATAAAAAGTCCTAATCCTGTTGAGTTTTTTGTTGAATATCCGAGCTCAAATATTTTTTCTTTTTTACAATCATCAATGTATGATCCAGAGTTTGTGATAGAAATTTCAACCTGACTGCCTGTGTCATTAATCTCAAGAACTACATATTTAGAAAGTGAGCACTTTGCATAATAAAATGCATTGTCAATTAGATTGCCGCAGATATTTATTAAATCCATCGAATCAAACTTTAAATTGCTAAAGTCTACATTATAACGAAATTCAAAATTAATATCATACTTTTTAGCTAAGGAGCTTTTTGCAAATATCAAAGCTGATAGCTCAGCACAGCCAAGCCCATAAAACTTTGAAGTGCATTTAAGATTTTCACTAATTTGTTCGATGTAGCGCACGGCATCATCATATTTTCCAACACAGATGAGTCCCCAGATTATCTGAAGATGATTGTTAAACTCATGCCGCTGTGCTCTTAAGATGTTTATAAAATTATCCAATGATTTTATATTATCCTTATAGATCTGTGTTGTTTTTAATGTACTGAGTGCAGAAAAAAGGTTTTTGACAGTGTACAAGTTCAAAATAGCAAGTAAAGTAAAAGAGTATACAATAAGTACTCTTTGCCATTGAGGAATTCTTAAGTGTTTTATCAGTTCTGTGTTGATAAAATAAATTGAGTATATCAACAAAAATATAATGAGAAATAGGAGAAAAAGAATTGCAAGTAGGAATTTTGTCTGTTCATTTTTCTTCATAGCCAGCTTCATTCCCTTTTTCAAATGTAATTGGAAATAGTTTGCAAATATCACAAATAAAATATTTCTTGCTTTTAATAACTGCTAACAAAATACTCATAATGGTTATTTCTATTACCAATGTAGCAATATCACAAGCAAGTACAGACGGCGTTAAATAAAGATTATAGGCAATTGTACTGATAATTGAATATCCTCCAAACTTTAGTGCAAGACATAAGGATTGCGAAATAAGACCCAAAATGATACCATATAAGGGTAGAAGCCTTAAATATATGATATATAAAAGTATTAAGCATACTGTCATAAGTATCAAACCAAGCATTAAGTTGATTCCATTGTTGAATACAATAGTATCCCACAGACCTTGGATAAAACCTACAACTAATATTTTCTTGCTGCTATAGCTTATACCAAATAGGCTAAGTATCAAGCTTACAAGAAAAAATACTTTGAGAAAGTATAGTGGATACAAAACTATGTATTGAATCATCTTTTCTGTTCCTCTACTTTACAAAAGTATTCTATATGATATTATATATTTTCTTTTAGGTTTATTCAAAATTTTTATATATCAATGTGGGGGTAAAAGTATGAAGTTTTACAAGATAGACATCTCTGACAAAAGAATATTTGATGAGTATTTCAAAGCTTTTCAGCCTGAGATTGCTGACCTAACATTTACAAATCTTTTTATGTGGGATCCATTTTATGATATTAACTTTACAGAAGAAGATGGTTTTTTATTAATTATGGCAAAACCTTATAACCAGCCACCATTTTTGCACGGTCCTGTAGGGGTAGATACCAACAAGCTTCCTATTGTAATTGAAAAGGCTAAGAAGTATTTTGAAACTCAAGGTTATAAGTTCATGCTTAAAAGAGCGTCTCAAAAGACAATAGATATGCTAACTCAGTGTGGTATGAAATTTGAGAGTATATTTGAAAGAGACCTTTCAGACTATGTCTATAGGGTTCAGGATTTGGTTCAGTTGAAAGGCAAAAAGTATCATCCAAAGAAGAATCATATAAATAAATTTTTACGGCTTTATGGCGAAAGGTATAAAGTAAAAAAGATTGATGATGAGATTGTCAGGCTTTGCTGGGATTTTGAATGTGAATGGTATGAAAAGAGAAACGGACAAAGTGATGTTGGTCTTACATTTGAGAAGTTGGCAATTGAAAGGGCAATCAAAAACTTTGATAAACTCTCATATGAGGGGATGGTCGTTTTTATTGATGGTAAGATAAAAGCGTTTACCTTTGGTGAGCCTTTAAATAAAAATACAGTTGTGATTCACATTGAAAAAGCTGACCCTGACATTGAAGGGCTCTATACCTTTATCAATAACAAATTTCTCATAGAATTTTGGCAGGACTTTGAATTTGTCAACAGAGAAGAGGACTTAGGGAAAGAAGGTATAAGAAAGGCAAAGATGTCTTATCATCCATTTAAATTTGCCGAAAAGTTTACAGTACTTTTTGATTAACACAAAAATAAACCTTGCCATATAATGAAATTGAGCCATTTGTAAATTTGAAATTTCGTGGAAAAGATAAATTTCAAATTAGTAGAAGAAAATTATTCAATCAAGATTGAAAGAATAAAACAAATTAAAACAAATGCATATTTCATTAAAACAAAGGATAAAAAGAAATATTTTTTAAAGCTAAGCAGAGTAGACAAATCTCACGTAGACTTTATTATGGATGTCTATTCACACCTGAAAAAAACGTCGTTCAAAAGCCACCTGATTGACTTTGAAAGAACAACAGATGGTGGCTTTTATTTTTTAGACAACTTTAAAAGAGTTTGCCTTCTATGCAAATGGATTGATGGTAGAGGAGCAGATTACAAAACATTTTCTGATTTGAAGGTCATTGTAAGCATTTTAGACCATCTTCATACCTCTACAGTTTGTTTTGCAAAACAGGAAGATAGAATGCACCTTCCTTGCTATGAAGAGATTTTTCAAAATAAGTATTCACAAATAAAAACAATGGAGAATATTATACATCAAAAAAAAGTATATAGCACATTTGATAACTGTTTCTTGAAGGCAATTCATCGATTTGAAAATAGGTTTGCTGAGTGCATACGTTTTATAAAAAAGATGGGTAGTTATTTTAGAATATCGAACCCAAAGGTACTTATCCACCATGATCCTGCTCATCACAACTTTATCTTTACTGAGGATAATGTATATCTCATAGACTTTGACTATGCTGTTTTTGATTATGATGTGCATGATTTTGTCAACTTAGGTGTGAGGATTTTAAAAACAAATGAGTGGAATATTGACATTTTCAAGTTTTATCTAAAACTGTTAATAGAAAAAGGTATTCCCAAAAAGTTCTGGTTTGAAGTGTTTTGGATTTTGATGCTTTTTCCCCAGGAGATTTGGCAGGTTGGGCTTCAGTACTACTTTGAAAAACAGCCATGGACTGAAGAGTATTTTTTAAAAAGACTAAAAGGCGCTATTGAAATACAGACAAGAAAGGAGATGATAGTAAATAAGGTTGTAGGGGGGAAGTTGAATTGGCACTGAAAAATATAATCTCGCTTCAGTATGGGATGAATATAAAGAGTATGAAACAACTGCAAAATGAGTTTTTGATAAAAACTGCAAAGGCAGAGTACATTGTTAAAAAAGTAAAGTTGTCCCCGGCAGAAATTGTTTTTATTTATCATTGCCAAGAACATTTGAAAGAAAACAAGTTTGTAAGCTTTGAGAAGATTGTCCCAACAAAAGATGGTTGTCCTTACCTGAGGGTTGATAAATCACTTTATGTACTAATTGAGCACTTTAAAAAGGAACCAATTGAAATTATTGAAAAAGAAATCTCAAGCTGTATAGAGTTTATAAATATGTTTCATGCTGCTTCTACTAACCTTACTTCGACAATTGGGGCAAGATATAAAGCTTCTTACGGCAAGGACAGGATTGCAGCGAGAAACATGTATTCGGTTTTTACGAAAGTAAAACAAAATCCTAACCTTATCAAAAATGAGAGCTTAAAAAAAGTTATTTTAAAGACAATTGATAAAAATATTGAATATGTAGAAAAGGCAACAAAGATATTAGAGGATGACAGATATATTGACATCATTGGACGATCTATGCAAGAAAATAGGTTTATTCATGGGAAACTCACTCTTCAAAATATAGTAAAGATCTATAATAAATTAAGACTTATAAATATGTTTGATGTTGAACTGAACATTCGCGAAAAAGACATTGCAACCTTTGTCAAAAGCTTACTTAAAAGAAATAAGGACTTGGACTTTGACGAGATTATTGGACGCTTTTACATCACATCTTTTGACCAGTACAGGCAGAAACTAATATTAGCACTTTTGCTTTTGCCATATGAGTATTTTAGCGTGATCAAAAAGCTATTAAAGCTTGGAAATTTGGAGTGGGCATTTAGAGGTTTTGAAGAAAAGATAAATAGGATTTGTGAAAAAGATGAATACAAGCATAAAATTCTCACCTCCCTGCATTAAATATTAGGATTTTTCATATAGTTTTTAGTGGGAGGTGTTTTTTATGATTTTGCTCAGAGAAGAAATAACTCAGTTTTTTGATATAGAGGTTTTTTATTTTATGCCCATTCGTGATATTCTTGTACTCTCAACAGACAGTGGCTTAAAGTGTTTTAAAAAGGTTGACTATTCAGTGGAGACACTTTTGTTTATCCACGGTGGAAAGGAACACCTTGTTTCAAGAGGATTTTTAGATATAGACAGGTTTAACTTGAGCAAAGCTGGTGAGCCATATGTTATCTTGAACGACGATATTTATGTTCTCACTGACTGGATAGATGCAAGAGAGTGTGAGCTTGAAAATCCAATTGAGCTAAAAGCTGCAGCAGAAAAGCTTGCTCTCATGCACGAGGCCTCTTATGGTTATACAGATGTCCCGCAAGGTGCGAGAATACGAGACGATTTAGGGAAACTCATGACACGCTTTGAAAAAAGGTGTAACGAGTTTTCGCGTATGAGAAAGATGGCAGAAAAGAGAAAAAGCATGTTTGATTATGAGTATTTATTTACATATTCATATTATTATGAGCTTGCTAAAGAAGCTTTTGAAAAGATCAAAAATTCTAAATATAGTAGCCTTTGCGAAGAGGCAAGACAAAAAAGAGGTTTTATCCACCGCGACTATTCATACCATAATATACTCTATACCCAAGATGGAGATGTGTATATAATTGACTTTGACTATCTTACGTATGATTTGAGAGTAGTTGATATAGCGAGTTTTATGCAAAAGGTTCTAAAAAGGATTCATTGGGATATAAAAACAGGCGAGAGCATCTTAAACTGGTACTCCAACATCTCGCCTTTGAGCAAAGATGAGCTTGAACTGATATATATCATTCTGCTCTTTCCATATAGATACTGGAAAACGTGTAACCGATATTACAATGGTAAAAAAAGCTGGTCTGAAAAGGTGTTTACTGCAAAGCTAAACGAGGTAATTAGCGAAAGAGACTTTCACTATGACTTTATAAAATGGTTAGAAAAGCAGATATAGAAAAAAGGGCTACAAAACCAGAAGACTTGGTTCGTAGCCCCCATTTTACTTTCTATAGAATCACCTGCTTGTTCTTATAGTAGATAATTCTCAAACCTTCCAACGTCAAAATAGGATTAACAATTTGGATAGTCTTTGACTCTTGAGCAATTAATCTTGCAAGCCCACCTGTTGCAATCACTTTTGCATCCTTTTCATTCATCTCTTCTTTGATTTTGTTTACCATATAATCAACAAGACCAACATATCCGTAGATAATACCTGACTGCATCGCATGCACTGTATTTTTGCCAATGACTGTTGGAGGTTTTTGAAGTTCTATTCTGTGAAGTTTGCTTGCATGGGAAAAAAGTGCTTCTGCAGATATTTTTATTCCAGGTGCAATTGCACCACCAAGGTATTCTGATTTAGAGCTCAGGGCACAAAATGTTGTTGCTGTACCAAAGTCAATTATCACGGCAGGTCCGCCGTACAGCTCATTTACAGCAACTGCATTGACAATCCTGTCTGAGCCAACCTCCTTGGGATTTTCAGTTTTGATGTTCAAACCTGTCTTAATTCCAGGTCCCACAACAATCGGTGTGCAATTGAAGTATTTTTGGATAGCCCTTTCAAATGAGTACATTATAGATGGTACTACAGAAGATATTATAACATCCATTATTTCAGATGGTGATATACCACTGTAGCTTAGCATTTGAGTCATCAAGATTCCGAACTCATCTGCTGCCTTTTCCTTGTCTGTCTTCATCCTGTAGCTTGCAAGAAGGTCTTTTCCTTTATAAACCCCAAACACAATGTTTGTATTTCCAATATCAACAACCAAAAGTTTGTCTTTCATCGTATCTTCACCTTTAAAGAAGTTTATTCAACTACAACAGCAGTTCCTGTAACAGAGACCATTAGCATACTTCCGTTTGCTCCCAAAACCTCATAATCAATGTCAATTCCAACAACTGCATTTGCACCAAGCATTGCAGCCCTGTTTTGAAGTTCTTGCAGAGCTTCTTCTCTTGCCCTTATAAGTTCATTTTCGTATGTTCCAGACCTTCCGCCAAATATGTCTGTGATTGACGCGAAAAAATCTTTTACCAGATTGACACCAACAATTACTTCACTGCTCACAATTCCTTTATATTCCACAATTTTTTTGCCCTCAATAGAGGGAGTTGTTGTAACAATCATCACAAAAACCTCCTAAAATTCAAATTCCACATCAGAAAGTCTTCTCTTGAGCTCTTCCATAACTCTTATTTCATCCTCAGGTGTTTTTGCCTCAAATGTGACTGAGAATCTCACAAAATGTCCTGCATCATCCCATGGCACTGTTGAGATACACTTTTCTGTAATGAGGTACTCCGAAAACTCTTCAGCTGTCTCAAACCTTCTACCACCTTTGATTCCCTTTGGAATCTCAACATATAAATAGAACGAAGCCTTTGGCTTTTGTGCATCAAAACCAAGCTCTCTCAATGTCTTCACAAGAAGATCATGGCGGCGAGAGTATTTTTCATTTATCTTCTCAGTAATCTCAGGATGTTCAAGAGCATAGATACCCGCTTTTTGAATTGCCTTAAACTGACCAGAGTCGTTATTGTCTTTGACAGCTGCAAATGCCTTTACAACAAGCTCATTTCCTGCAACAAATGCAAGTCTCCAACCTGTCATGTTGTATGCTTTTGAAAGTGAATGAATTTCAACTCCAACTTCTTTTGCACCATCAACAGATAAAAAAGACAGAGGTTTGTATCCATCAAACACCAAAGCAGCATATGCAGCGTCATGTACAACTATAATGTTGTTCTTTGCAGCAAACTCAACAACCTCTTCAAAGAATTCCTTTGTTGCAACAGCACCGCATGGGTTGTTTGGATAATTTAAGTACATCAGTTTTGCTCTTTTTTTGATATCAGCAGGAATAGAACTTAAATCCGGCAAGAAATTATTCTCTTTCAAAAGCGGAACGTTGTAAACCTCACCGCCAAGCCACTTTGTGATTGTGCCAAGCACAGGATAGCCCGGTACCGTCATGATTGTCACATCACCAGGGTTTATAAATGCATATGGCAAGAGCGCCAATGCTGACTTTGAACCAATTGCATGGTTGACCTCTGTGTCAGGGTTAATTCCCTTAACACCATATACTCTTTCTAAATACTTTGCAGCTGCTACTTTGAATTCATAAATTCCATTATCAGCATATCCTCTGTTTTCGTCTTTTCCAGCTTCATAGGCCAAAGTTCCAATTATACCCATGTCGGCTTTCTCATCCGGCTCACCAACACCCATGTCAATTAGCTCCATATCAGGGTGAAGCTCTTTTGCCTTAGCCTTTGCTCTTTTAATTTTTTCGAACTTATATAAAACTGTCTCTTTTCCAAAGTTGCTTCCACCAATTCGCTCTGCGAACATGTTCTGAATAAAGCTTTCCATTTAATATCTACCTCCTTCAAAAATCACAAATTTATATTTTCTGTGTTATTTTTCTTGTAAATTAGTGGTAATTTATTTTGGTTCCAATGAAATAGAAACATTCAAAACTAATGTGTTAGTGATATTTTAACATAAATCAATAAAAATTTGAAAGGGCAATATGCTTTTATATAGTGTGGAGAATTTTCGAAAAATTTTTTTGTTAGAATATCCCTACATTTAAGAAATTGAAAGCAACACAACTACTTAAGGTTTTCCTAATAAATATTTTACACTAAGCTTTTACAAACCATAGCTTATGCACAATTAAAAAATGAAACTTTCAAACCATGAAAAATTTCATTTAACTTTTCCACTTGATCTACAATACCTACCTATGGTATATATCATCGTTGAAAATACGAGTTTACAAAAGATAAAGACAAGGGGGTAAAGCCAAAATGGAGGTTTTAGAGAAAGGTTTGAAAAAAGGCAATAAAAAGAAAACAGAAGCGAAAAAACTCAACTACAAGCCGTTTGTTGCACTTTTGTTGCCGACAGTTATTATAGCTGGTTTGTTTTATCCTCTAATGGGACTTTTCGCATTTGTTTGTATGGCAGGAGCAGTAGTTTTGAGTTTCTATAAAGGAAGATATTGGTGTTACAGATTCTGTCCAAGAGGCGCTTTTTTGGACGAATTCATCTCTAAACTCAGCTTTCAAAGGTCAGTTCCACAAATTTTGAAGTCAGGTTTTTCAAAGGCATTTTGGGTTGTATTTTTCATGCTTATGATGGCTTTGAATGTGATAAGAAGTGGTGGGGATATATATAGGTTTGGCAAGGGAGTAGTTTTGCTTTTGTGGCTTACCTCTTTATTGGCAATAATTGGTGGAATTTTGTTCAAGCCAAGAACGTGGTGTATTGTCTGCCCGATGGGGACAATAAGTGGTTTGGTAGGGAAAAGAAAAAGACCTATTGAAATAGATGTAAGTAAATGCGTTCAGTGCAAGCTTTGTAATAAAAACTGTCCAATGGAGATAGAGGTTTGCTCTTTTAAAGAAAATGGAATAGTAGAAAGTATAAACTGCATAAAATGTGAAACTTGTGCTAAGGTATGTCCTAAGGATGCTCTTGTGAGCTTAGATTAAAAGCAGCATTTTAAAGAGCTGCTTTTTATTTTTTGCTCTTTTATTACTTATATTTCCTTAATTTCAATTATAATTCTTCTTGTTCTGCATTGACTTGAAAATGGTGTTGGAATATAATATATTGTGTTCAGGAAATGTTTTAGACACAATATATAGTGGTATAAAATCTTTAAGGCTGTTTAAAATGAGTATTTTAAAGATTGGCATGTGAAAGGGGTAAAGAAAAATGATAACAAAGGTTATGAAAAGGGATGGGACGATTGTTGACTTTGACCGCAAAAAGATAGAAAATGCGATCTTTAAGGCTGCAAAGGCTGTTGGTGGTTCTGACTATTCAATTGCTGAAAAGCTTACTGACCAGGTCATAGAGCTATTGGAAAAGAAGTTTGGCTATTCAATCCCTCATGTTGAAGATATTCAGGACATAGTAGAAAAAGTTTTGATAGAAAACGGTCATGCAAAGACAGCAAAGGCTTACATTCTCTACAGAAAACAGCACCAAGACATGAGAGAGTTCAAAAACCTGTTTTTGGACATTGAGAATACAGTTGACCAATATATTGGGAAAGAAGACTGGAGAGTAAATGAAAACAGCAACATGAGCTATTCTCTCCAGGGGCTCAATAACCACATATCAACAGCGGTTATTTCAAAGTACTGGCTAAACAAGATATACCCAAAAGAGGTTGCAGAGGCGCATATAAATGGCGATTTTCATCTTCATGATTTAGGAGTGCTTGGAGTATACTGCTGTGGCTGGGATTTGAGAGACCTTCTTTTAAACGGATTTACAGGAGTTGAAGGAAAGGTTGCATCAAAGCCGGCAAAACATTTTAGAAGCGCTCTTGGTCAGGTTGTAAACTTCTTTTATACTCTACAGGGTGAGGCAGCAGGTGCACAGGCATTTTCTAACTTTGACACATACCTTGCACCGTTTATATACTACGACAAGCTCACATATTCAGATGTAAAACAAGCACTTCAAGAGTTTGTATTCAATACAAATGTGCCAACAAGGGTGGGTTTCCAGAGCCCGTTTACAAATATAACCTTGGACTTGGTGCCACCTTCCACTTTGAAAGATGAGCCTGTTATCATTGGCGGACAGATTATGGATAGGACCTATAAAGAATTTCAGCGCGAGATGGATATGTTCAACATGGCATTTGCTGAGGTTATGATGGAAGGAGATGCAAAAGGGAGGATTTTCTCATTTCCGATTCCAACATACAACATAACAAAGGATTTTGACTGGGACAGCCCGGTTGTAAACAAGATAATGGAAATGACAGCAAAGTATGGTCTTCCTTACTTCAGCAACTTTGTAAACTCTGATATGAAACCAGAAGATGCAAGGTCAATGTGCTGCAGACTTAGACTTGACAATCGGGAGCTTAGAAAACGTGGCGGGGGACTTTTTGGTGCAAATCCGCTGACAGGTTCAATTGGAGTTGTTACAATCAACCTTCCAAGAGTAGGATACCTGTCAAAGTCCGAAGATGAATACTTTGAAAGATTAGCAAGACTTATGGACATTGCAAAGACAAGCCTTGAAATAAAAAGAGAGGTATTAGAAGATCTTACCAAGAAAGGTTTGTATCCATATTCCAGATTTTATCTGCGCGACATCTATGCACGCTATGGTGAGTATTGGAAGAATCACTTCAATACAATTGGAATTGTTGGAATGCATGAAAGCCTGCTCAACTTCATGGGTGTTGGAATTGACACAAAAGAGGGAAGAGAGTTTGCAATAAAAGTACTTGATTTTATGAGAGAAAGAATTAGAAAGTACCAGGAAGAGACAGGAATACTTTACAACTTAGAGGCAACGCCTGCAGAAGGGACATCATACAGGCTTGCAAGAAAAGACAAGCAGATGTTCCCGGACATAATTACATCGGGGAAGGATGAGCCATTTTACACAAACTCAACCCAGCTTCCTGTTGACTACACAGATGATATATTCACAGCTTTGGATCATCAAGAAGAGCTTCAGATTCGCTACACAGGTGGCACTGTTTTGCACGGGTTTGTTGGTGAAAAGATTGATGATATTGAGGTTTGCAAAGAGATAGTCAAAAGGATTGCATACAACTATAGAATCCCGTACTACACAATAACACCAACATTCTCTGTATGCCCAGACCACGGATATGTTGCAGGTGAGCACTTTAGCTGTCCAACATGTGGCAAGGAGTGTGAGGTTTATTCAAGAGTTGTTGGTTACTACAGACCTGTTCAGTGCTGGAACAAGGGTAAGCAAGAGGAATTTAAGTTCAGAAAAGAGTATAAGATTGCTGTGAAAAGGTAATGGTTTTTGTTATTAGTTTAATAAAAAAAGGAACTGTCTTTTTAACCAATGAAGGCAGTTCCTTTTTGTTTATATTACAAAATATAGTTGTAGATGTAATTTTAAAAAATATTGACATATTTACTTTTGTAGAGTAAAATAAAAATAAGGATTATACGGAAAATAGAGGTGTTTATAATGAGTTTATGATAGTTTAAACTAAATAGTCAAGTATTAACATGTGTTAAGTAACTATTAATATTCAAAAAAAACAGGAGGGAGAAAAAACAATTTTAAGAAAGATAATAATTTCAGTAATTTTAATTGTTTTAATTATGATGTCTCAATCATACACTTTTGCGAACGATAATCTTACGTTAAGTGATTTAGGTATCACAGATAGAGATTTAAAAAATATGAGTGATGAAAAGAAGAGTTTTTATAACAATCGGAAAATTTTAAATATCAAGGAAGAGACAAAGTACTATCAAATAGAAGTGAAGAAAAGTAACTCTAAAAGTAAAGAGATAAAAAACGAGAATCAGGATAATGAGTATGAAACAAAAATTATTGAAATTACAAAATCTGATTTTGAAAGACAGGTTTTTCAATTAAATGAAAAAGTAAATGTTAATATTAACGCAAGTAACACTGATAGTATTACTTTATCATGGGTTAAGATGACCACAAAAATTGCCCTACTTGAGGGTGATGAATATGTTGTGACAAATGATATATCATATTTTGAATCAAATGGTTTTTTACAACCAGTAAATACTCATATTATAGGAATAGGAGTAGGTGCTAACTATTCTGTGATTAAAGATAGCGAATATTTAAGACACGAATATACATATTATACTCTTCTAATTTAGGTATCTATGAGCCCGGTCAGTATGATTATTACTGGACGGCTTATGAGAAAAGTGCGCAAGGGTACGCATTTGTTATCCAAACGTACGAAACTCAAATTAATAATAAAGCTTTTATGGCTTTAGGAATTAAAGCAAATGTATCAAATACAACTGTAGTCGATGCATATGGACATTATACAAAGTATACAAAGAGTGTAACACCAAGTATTTCGTTTAGTATAAATGGTGCTTCCATAGATATAACTCCGACTACTAATTTAACAAAAGCACCTAATACTCATGTTCAGCTTTATAGATAATGGAGTGAATTTCAATGATGTATGTAAGAAATATTCAATTCCTGAAAAAAGTTTTTTTCTCCTTATTTATGATAATAGTAGTTTTATTTCTTGCAATTAATACAGTTTCTTACTGTCAAAAAAATAACATTCGCTTTGTAAAAATAGAAGAAGAATATATTGTTGACGATTTTTCTTATTTTTCTGAAGGAAAGATTATAACAAAGTATAATGGAAAGTACGGTTACATTGACTCCAATGGAAAGAAAGTTACAGATTTTGTATATGATAAGGTTATTCCCTATATTAACGGAATTGCTAATGTTTGTAAAAACGGAAAATGGGGATATGTTGATGAAAAAGGCAATGAGCTGATTTCTTGTAGATTTGATAGTTTAGGGATCAAGTTTGGAGATGGTTTTCTTCAAAAGAAAGGTAATAAGTGGTATTTTGCACAACCTAAAGAGAGAAAGGTAAGTATATTTAAAGTTAATTATGATCTCATAAGAGGTATGAGTGAAGGTTTTTCTGCTGTTAGGAAAGGCTCAAAATGGGGGTATATAAATTCTAAAGGAGAACTTGTTATTCCTCTAAAGTTTGATGATGCAGGAGATTTTTTAGAAGGAATTGCACCTGTCAAAATAAATGGGCAATGGACTTATATTACCACAAAAGGAAGTCTTGTGAACAGAGAATTGTTTTTCAGGGGTGTATCTTCGTTTTATATGGGGAGAGGAATTATTAATAAAGATGGTAAATATGGAGTTGTTGACAAAAACGGTAAAATTATTATTAAACCAATTTACTCGTGGTTAGGGTTTCCAATAAACAAACTTTTTCCGGCAAGTGTTGGGAATAAATCCGGAGTATTAGACATGAATGGAAATACTGTAGTTGATTTTGAATATGATTCTATAGGATATTTTTTTGATAATTTAGCACTTGCACAAAAAGGATCTAAATTTGGATATGTAGATTCACAAGGAAAAGAAATAATTCCATTTGAGTATGATTATGCGACTGATTTTAATAATGGTTTAGCAATTGTTCAAAAAGGAGATTATTCAATGGTTATTGATAGGAAAAATAATACAAAAGTTGAAGTTAAAAAACCTTACTTCTTTTTAAATATTTCTGAAGGGATAGCGGTTGTAGAAAATAATAGAAAGTTGAAAGGGTTTTATATATTTAGAGAGCTAAATAACAAAAAGATTGATAATAACAATATAAAGTTATACTATCAAAATCTCAAGTTTTACAATTAAATATTAGTGTATAGGGTTTCTCACTCCATACAAGATGTTTATTTTAGAAGGTTTTAGATATTGATTTATGGATTAATTTGTCTACTACTAATACCAGATAAAACACCAAACCACTGATTGGAATGCCAAAAAGGTAGAAGAAATTTTTTGTTTCAATTATTTTTAAAATGGAAATAATTACTGCTGTGCAACAAGATATTAATAATGCTATTTTAGTTAGGTTCCATGGTCTTGTAAAGTCAGGTTTTGTTTGGACTCCAAATTGTTTCCATATATCTTCAAATCCATACCTTCCTATAAGCAATGCTAATTCGGGTAAAAACAAATAGACAATTATAACACTTAACATCAATAGCAGACCGCCAAATGATTTGTTAATAATGGAAAGAATAGTACCCCCAATAAAGCCAATAAAGGCAGGGACTAAAACAAAATATTTAAAAAAGACCTCAAATATTTTACCTATTAACTTCATAGCTTCTCCTCTATTATGTTGCAAATTTTTCTTCATAATATCAAAAAAAACAATTCTTGTAGCTAACAAAAAATATTTAATTTTTATGCAAACTTATTATGCAAAATATCTAAAAATAAAGACTAAAAAGTATATTTTACTTAATCTCTTTTTGTTGATATAATAAAATCAAAATCTTAAGAATTGGAAAGGAGAGAGAAGGTGTATTACATAGGAATTGACCTTGGGGGAACAAACATTGCAGCAGGAATTGTTGATGAAGAAGGGAAAATCATAAAAAAAGGGGCTGTTCCGACAGGTGCGCACAGGCATTACTCAGAGATATTAAAAGACATGGCAGATCTGAGTTTAAATCTTGTAAAAGAGTGTGGGCTTTCTTTGGATGACATTCACTCAGTTGGTATTGGAAGCCCCGGCACACCTGACAATGAAAAAGGAATGATTCTCTATAGCAACAACATTGCTTTTTTGAATGTTCCTATGAGAGAAGAGATTCAAAAATACATTCCAAAGCCTGTTAACATAGAAAACGATGCAAACTGTGCAGCATATGGTGAGTATATAGCAGGTGGTGCAAAAGGCACAAGGATTTCTGTTACAATCACATTGGGAACTGGCATTGGCGGGGGAGTTATAATCGATGGAAAAATATACACTGGGGCACATCATGCAGGTGCAGAGCTTGGGCATATGGTTATTTGTGTTGATGGTGAACAGTGTACATGTGGTAGGAAAGGGTGCTGGGAAGCGTACGCATCTGCAACAGCTCTTATTCGAATGACAAGAGAGGCTGCTGCAAGGGATATAAACGGCACTATCATGAAACTTGTAGGTGGCGATATTTCTAAGATTGATGCAAAAACAGCTTTTGATGCAAAGCGAATGGGAGATAGCGTTGGTGCAGCAATTGTTGATAAGTATGTAAAATATTTAGCAGAAGGGCTTGTAAATGTTTGCAATATATTTGAACCAGAGGTAATTTGTATTGGCGGAGGAGTTAGC
Organism: Caldicellulosiruptor changbaiensis; assembly: GCF_003999255.1. Classification (GTDB taxonomy): domain Bacteria; phylum Bacillota; class Thermoanaerobacteria; order Caldicellulosiruptorales; family Caldicellulosiruptoraceae; genus Caldicellulosiruptor; species Caldicellulosiruptor changbaiensis. The sequence goes on along the minus strand of NZ_CP034791.1, from coordinate 2,257,921 downwards.
AAAGAAGGTGAATACCTGCTTGGACCGGTAAGAGAATATGTTTACGAAAAATTCTATTGCAAGCAAATAACACCTCCTAAAATAATTCCAGCTGTCTTAGGAAATGATGCAGGTATAATTGGTGCTGCGTTTTTGGCAAAGCAGATTTAAAGAACTTATAAAAGAAGGTGAGTTTTTGATGTTAATTGAAAAAGGCTCAAAACTTCTTTTTATTGGTGATTCTATCACAGACTGTGGAAGGGCAAGACCAGTTGGCGAAGGCTTGCATTGGAACAATTTGGGCAGCGGGTATGTTTCTCTTGTTTCAGCTCAGCTTCTTTCAAAGTATCCTGAAAGCAAAATAAGAGTTATAAATATGGGTGTTGGAGGAGATACAGTAAGGCATCTCAAAGCGCGCTGGCAGACAGATGTTTTAGATTTAAAGCCAGACTGGCTTTCTATAATGATTGGTGTAAATGATGTTTGGAGACAGTTTGACAATCCACTTATTCCAGAGTGTCATGTGTATTTAGATGAGTACAAATCTACCTTGGATGATCTTATAAACTTGACCAAGCCAAACTTAAAAGGGCTTGTTTTGATGTCACCATTTATTATAGAGGACAACAAAGAGGATGCAATGAGAAAGAAAATGGATGAATACAGGTTTGCAATGAAAGAAATAGCACAAAAACATGGTGCCATTTTTGTGGATGTTCAAGAGGCTTTCGATAGATTTTTAAAATACTATCATTCATATGCACTTGCGCTTGACAGAATCCATCCAAATCTCACAGGCCATATGATTATTGCCAATGCGTTTTTAAAGGCTATAGAGTTTTAAATAAACAAAAAAGGCAGGCCCGTTATAACTTTAAATTTTTTGCCTGCCTTTTTTAAGTTTTTATGCAGGTTTAGTCTGGAATTTCAATTCTTTTTATATGCCAAATTTCATCAGCATATTTTTGAATTGTATTGTCACTTGAAAAGATTCCAGAGCTACCTATATTGATTATCATCATTTTTCGCCAGCGCCTTGTATCTCTATAAAGCTTATCAATCTTCATTTGAGCTTCATGGTAAGAGTCAAAATCCTTCAGTACAAAGTACTCATCGTTGTATGTTATCAAGTGATTGTAAATGTCCATAAACTCATCCTTTGGCACATCAAAGAAGTTTCCAATCAGCTGGTCAATGAGTTTTCTAATTCGCAAATCCTTCTGGTAAAGCTGAGAGCTACTGTATCCACCATTTTTGTAATAGTCCAGAACCTCTTCTGCCAAAAGTCCAAATATCACGATATTCTCATCACCCACAGCTTCTTTTATTTCAACATTTGCACCATCCAAAGTTCCTAAGGTAATTGCTCCGTTCATCATAAACTTCATATTGCCAGTACCAGATGCTTCTTTTGAAGCTGTTGAGATTTGCTCTGAGACATCAGCTGCAGGAATAATCTTTTCTGCCAACGACACACAGTAGTTTTCTAAAAATACAACCTTTAACTTGTCTTTTACATCTGGGTCTTTGTTGACCTTTTCAGCGATGGAATTTATGAGTTTTATAATCTTTTTGGCAAGGATATAACCAGGTGCTGCTTTTGCAGCAAAGATAAATGTGCGAGGGTAGATATCCAAAGAAGGATTTTCCTTTAACATATTATAAAGATGCAAAATGTGCAGTGCATTTAGAAGCTGGCGTTTGTAGGCATGAAGCCTCTTTGCCTGAATATCAAAGATTGAACGTGGGTCAACAACTATGTTGTACTTGTCTTTTATATACTTTGCAAGCTTTACCTTGTTGTTGAATTTAATGTTGCTACATAGCTCTTGGGTGAGTTTGTCATCTGCAAAGTCTTTGAACTTTAGCATAAGCATGGGCTCTTTTATCCATCTGTCTGTCTGCAAAGTTTCAGAGATGAGTCTTGCCAAATCCGGGTTTGCTTCAACCAGCCATCTTCTGTGGGTAATACCATTTGTTTTGTTATTAAATTTTTCTGGATATAACGTGTAAAAACATTTTAAAACTTCATTTTTCAAAATCTCTGTATGAAGTTTGGAAACGCCATTTACAGAGCTGCTGCCAATAACAGCCAGGTGTGCCATGTTTATTTGACCATCTTGGATTATAGCGACATTACAAACTTTTTGCCAATCGCCATTTGTTTTTTCAAGCATTTCACTGCAGAATCTTCTATTGATTTCCTCAATAATTGTATATATTCTTGGAAGAAGGGTCCTTACCATGTCAATTGGCCACTTTTCCAGAGCTTCAGCCATTATTGTATGATTTGTATATGCAACAGTGTTAGTAGTAATCTCCCACGCCTCTTCCCAGCCCAAACCCTCTTCATCAATCAAGATTCGCATAAGTTCTGGAATGACAAGTGCTGGGTGTGTGTCGTTGATTTGTATCATTACATAGTTTGGAAGTTCATATATAGGCTTTCCTCTTTTTTTGAATGTCCTGATAATACTTTGAACCCCGGCTGACACAAAGAAGTATTCCTGTTTTAAACGAAGAATTCTATTTTGTTCGTTTGTATCATCAGGGTATAAAACCTGAGTTATAGATTGTACCATGTACCTGTATTCAACAGCCTTTATATAATCACCTCTTGAAAACGATGCAAAATCAAATACATTTTCAAAAGGTTCAGCACTCCATAACCTCAACGTATTAACAGTGTTACAACCATAACCAATTATAGGGATATCATAAGGGATTGCCCATACAGGCTCATAGTTTTCATGGAAGGCTTTCAGTTTTCCATCAACAATGTCAAAACGCACTGTTCCACCAAACTTTACAACGCAGGCTCTATAGCTTCTTTTTACCTCCCACACATACTCTTCTGAAAGCCAGTTGTCAGGTACTTCCACCTGATACCCGTTTTGAATCTTCTGCTCAAAAAGACCATAGCGGTATCTAATACCATTTCCATGACCGGGAAGACCCATTGAAGCCATTGAGTCCAAAAAACACGCAGCAAGTCTGCCCAAGCCTCCATTTCCAAGGCCCGGCTCTCTTTCTGCCTCTTCAATCTCTTCAAGTGAAAGTCCAAGCTCATTTAGTGCTTCTTTGCACACATCACGAATTCCCAAGTTGATTAGATTGTTAACAAGAAGTTTGCCAAGCAAAAACTCAATAGAAAAGTAGTAAACTTGTTTAACATCGTTTTGTTTGTAGTGTTTATTTGTTTTTAGCCATCTTTCAAATGAATATTCCTTTATAACCTCACCAAGCGCAAGGTACTGCTGGTATGTTGTTGCTTCTTTTGGGTCTATGGCAAAAAGTGAAATTATCTTTCGCTGAAAATCATTCTTTATCTTCTCTTTGAGTTCATCTTTGCTAAGTCCTGCAATTCCACCAATCATTTGAAGCTTTTCCTCCTGTTTTTTTTAAGATTTATTTTAGGAGCTGTTCATAAACTCTATTGTACTCTATTGCTGAGACATTCCACGAATTGTCTCTTGTCATTGCTTGATAGACAATAGACCTCCATTGATGTTTATCTGAGTAAATAGACAGTGCGTACTTTATAATAGCAAAAAGCTCTGCTGGGTCATAGTTTGCAAATGAAAATCCCCAGCCTTCACCTGTAAACTGATTATAAGGTTTTACTGTATCTTTAAGCCCACCAGTTTCTCTCACAATCGGCACAGTTCCATATCTCATAGCAATGAGCTGGGATATTCCACAAGGCTCTGTCAAAGACGGCATTAAATATATGTCAGATCCAGCATAAATTTTTCGTGCAAGTTCTTCACTGTAGCATATGTTTGCAGAGACCTTAGATGGGTATGCTACAGCATAGTGTTTGAACATCTGCTCATAGTGATAATCACCGGCCCCTAAGATAACAAGCTGAACAGGCAGTGTCAAAAGCCTGCTTAAGATTCTCTCAATAAGATCAATTCCCTTTTCCTTTGTCAGCCTTGAGACCATACCGATGAGTACAATATCATCTGAAACGGGCAAGTTTAACATCTGCTGGAGTCTAAACTTGTTTTCCTTTTTACGCCTCTCAAACGTATTTGCATCATAATTTACAAAAATAAATTTGTCTGTTGCAGGATTGCAAACTTCATAGTCAATTCCGTTAACAATGCCTACTAATTTTTCTCCAATTCCAGACAAAAGTCCATGTAGTCCTTCGCCGTGTGAAAGTGTCCTAATTTCATTGGCATATGTTTTACTAACTGTTACAACTTTGTCTGCAAAGATAATACCACCTTTTAAAAATGAGATTGCATCATAGAACTTGAGTTTGTTTTCGTCGAAGTATTCATCGGGCAAAGAAAGAAGGTCATACATGACCTCTTTTGGGAATACTCCTTGATATCTTAGATTGTGTATTGTAAGTACTGTTTTTATCTTTTGGTGCTTTGGAGAGTGACTGTAATGAGCTTTTAGCAAGACAGGAATTACACTTGTGTGCCAGTCGTTTACATGGATTATATCCACATCAAAGTCAAGATGATAGATAGCTTCACAAACTGCTCTTGAAAAGTAAGAGAATCTCTCACCATCATCATAATACCCATAATAACCTGGCCTTTTGAAGTAGTATTCATTGTCAATAAAGTAAAACGGTACTCCCTCAAAATTGAGATATTCAATTCCACAGTATTGATTTCTCCATCCAACAGGAACAGTAAAGTGGCAAAGGTGTTTCATTTTTGTTGTATAATCAGAGGGAATATCACCATACTTTGGCATAATTACTCTTACATCAACACCGAGCTTTCTGAGGGCTTTTGGCAAAGCGTATGCAACGTCTGCAAGACCTCCTGTTTTTGCAAACGGAAATGCTTCTGCCACAGCAAAAAGTACATTCATACTCTTTTCACCTCTTTTAGAACACTTAAATCAACTTCACTATGTTTTTCCATTACAAGAGGATTTTTGTTATGTCCAATCAACGTGGCGTTTGAGTCAATCACAACATTTTTGTCAAGAATTACGTTTTTTAAAACTGCTCCGCTTTTGATAATACACTTTGGAAATATTATACTATTTTCTACCACTGCATCTTTTTCAATTACAACCCCACGCGAAATTATGCTGTTTTTTACTTTTCCTTCAATTAAACAGCCATTTGAAATAAAAGAGTTTTCAACCTCACATGTAGAAAAGTATCGAGTTGGTGGTGAGTCGTTGGATTTTGTGTAAATAGGTCTTTCTTTTGAAAAAAGCTCTGATTGAATATCAACGTTTAGCATATCCATAGACACCTTGAAATATGAAGATATTGAATTTATACATCCAACGTATCCTTTGAACTCATAAGCATTTACATTCATATTTTGGACGTTTTTGTACACAAAATCCCTAAACGAACCACAATTGCCGTTTTCCAAACAGCCTAAAATACATTCGATTAAAAATTCTTTGCTAAGCAAAAACATGTCCAAGGAAATATTAACAAGTGTGCGCCTCCCAATGTTCTTCCCAACTCCCACGACCTTTGAGTCTTGGTCTAAAATCAGGGTTGGTGCGTCTAAGAAAAGATCATCTTCATTGGTTACCTTTTTGTAAACAACTGTAATATCAGCATTTGACTCTTCATGGTATTTTGCAACTTCTTCAAAGTCAATATTACAAATCATGTGCGATGAAGTAAATATCACCATTTCTTTTTTGCTGCGAAGCAAGAACTCCATATTGCTTTTCAAAAGCTTTATATCACTGATTGAAGGTGGATCATAAGAATAGTTAAAGATGTAAAGACCATCTACTTTTCTATTTAAATCCCATGGCTTGCCTGTTCCCACATGATCAATAAGTGACCTTGATTTGGTTGGAGCTAAAATTCCAACATTTGTGACACCTGCATTGACAAGGTTTGAGAGGACAAAATCAATTGCTCTATATCTTCCAAAAATAGGAATTGAACCTAAAGGCCTTGTTGCAGTTAAACTTTTTAATTTACTATCGTTTTCTGTAAGGCTCACAATGCCCAAGTAATTTGTAAGCATTTTAATCTCCCCCAAAATTTTATTCTAAAATTAAATTTGAGCTTTGGTTTTTATTCTCAGGAACAACAGCAATTTTACCGGGCTTTCCTTTCACAATGCATCCTTTTGAAACCTTTGCTCCAGAGCATATAATTGCATTTTCAACAACCGCACCCTCTTCAATGTGGCTGTTACTGAGAATTACAGAGTTTATAACCTTTGCATTTTTACCAACGTAGACATTGTAAGACAGAACCGAGTGGTAAACCTCGCCCCAGATGCTACACCCCTCAACTATCATGGACTTTTTCACATTTGCACCTGGGGCTATGTACTGAGGAGGATAGGCAATTGATGAAGTATATACCTTAAACTCATCATTATAAAGGTCTAAACTGCAGCTGGGAGCATCTATTGGACAGCTTTCGTTCAAAAGGTCCATATTTGCCTCCCAGTATGACTCAACCGTTCCGACGTCTTTCCAGTATCCTCTAAAAGGATAAGCAAATAGTTTTTCACCACCTTTTAACATCTTGGGGATAATATTTTTACCAAAATCATGGTCAGAATTTTCATCTTTTGCATCTTCTTTCAAATATCTTTTGAGTTTTTCCCAGTTAAAAATATAAATACCCATAGATGCAAGGTTGTTCTTCGGATGCTTTGGCTTTTCTTCAAATTCGTAGATTCTATTATCTTCTTTGGTGTTCATGATACCAAACCTTGAAGCTTCTTGTATTGGCACCTCAATACACGCAATTGTCACATCAGCCTTTTTCTCCTTGTGGAATTTGAGCATTTCTTGATAGTTCATAGTATAGATGTGATCGCCTGACAGTACTAAAAGATACTCTGGTGAGAAGAGTTCAACAAAGTTCATATTTTGATATATAGCATCTGCAGTTCCTTTGTACCAGTTTCCACCACTGTCATTTGTGTGAGGTGGCAGGATGTAAACACCGCCTTTTGTGCGGTCCAAATCCCATGCAGTTCCAATTCCGATGTGACAGTGCAGTGTAAATGGCTGATACTGTGTCAAAACACCGACAACGTCAATTGATGAGTTTGTACAGTTGCTGAGAGTAAAGTCTATTATTCTGTACTTTCCTCCGAACTCTACCGCTGGCTTGGCATTTGCTTTAGTAAGTTCTTTTAACCTGCTTCCTTGACCACCTGCCAAAATCATTGCTATGATTTCACGTTTAAGGCCGTTCATCTTGTCCAATCACCTCTATTTGTATAACAATTTTATTCATCTGTAGCTTTTTCTTTTGTATCTTCAAAAAGCTCAACTGGTTTGAAGATTAAACATGATAGAGATGGTAATCTAAATTCAATGCACTGGGGGTATCCATGCCAAACTTCATCAATAGTTTTTAATTTTTCTGTGTTTACTATATTATTACCACCAAATTCAGCTTTATCACTGTTAAATACTTCCATATATATACCCTTTCTTGGCACACCTATTTTGTAATTTTCATATGAAGCAAGACCAAAGTTACAAATAACAACAAGGAAATCATCAGGGTCTTTTGAAAATCTCAAGTATGAGATGACACTTTGCTCCCAGTTGTGAACATCTATCCATCTAAAACCATCCATTTTGTGGTCAAGTTCCCATAGAGCTTTATTCTCTAAGTAAAATCTATTTAAACTTTTGACATAATGCTGAAGCATTCTATGCATGGGATAGTCCAAAAGCAGCCAATCCAATGATGCATAAAATCTCCATTCTATGAACTGACCAAACTCACTGCCCATAAAAAGTAGCTTTTTGCCCGGATGTGTGTACATATAACCATAAAGAAGTCTTAAGTTTGCAAACTTTTGGTTATATTCTCCTGGCATTTTATCAAGCAACGATTTTTTCCCATGTACAACCTCATCATGCGAAAATGGCAGGATGAAGTTTTCTGAAAAAGCATACATTATGGAAAATGTCAAGAGGTTGTGATGATATTTTCTTTCATCTGGGTAAAATTGCATGTATTTCAGCGTATCATTCATCCATCCCATGTTCCATTTATAGTTAAATCCCAAGCCACCATCATAAGTAGGGTATGTAACAAGTGGGAAGGCAGTAGACTCTTCCGCAATCATTAGAATATTTGGATATTTTGAGAATATTGCCTTGTTGAGCTTTTTTATAAATTCAATTCCTTCTATGTTTTCATGCCCGCCATATCTATTTTTCTGGTTGTTGTTCATGTAGATAATGTGAGAAACAGCATCTACCCTTATTCCGTCAATGTGATAAATATCGAACCAGAACATTGCACTTGAGATTAAAAAGCTTTGTACCTGCGGCTTTGAAAAGTCAAATGTAGCTGTGCCCCAAGTGTAGTTTTCTCTCAAAAGCTCATCTTCATATTCATAAAGAAAAGTCCCGTCAAATCTGTAAAGCCCATGCTCATCTTTGCAAAAGTGAGCAGGTACCCAATCGACAATAACCCCAATTCCATTTTGGTGCATAATGTCGACAAAGTACATAAAGTCTTCAGGACAGCCATAACGTGATGTTACAGAAAAGTATCCTGTTGGCTGGTATCCCCAAGACATGTCCAAAGGATGCTCCAAAACTGGCAAAAGCTCAATGTGTGTGTAGTTCATTACTTTAAGATAATCAACAAGCATGTGAGCAAGTTCACGGTAATTATAAAATTCACCAGCTTTTTCTACAGTACCATCCTTTTTCATTTTCCATGAAGCAAGATGAACCTCGTAAATATTGATGGGTTTGTCATAAGGAGGGGTAACCTTTCTTTTCTCCATCCACTCATGGTCATGCCATTCATAGTCTGGAATGTTTTTGACAATTGATGCTGTGTTAGGTCTGACTTCTGAGTAGATTGCATAAGGGTCTGCTTTTAAAACTCTTTTTCCGTCAGCACCAATAATCTCATATTTGTAAAGCTCACCTTCCAGAAGCCCTTCGACAAACAGCCACCAAAACCCGCTACCATGTACTCTCATCATCTTGTGATTTTTGCCACACCAATTATTAAAGTCACCTACAACAGATACACTTTTTGCATTTGGTGCCCAAACACAAAAGACAGTACCAACTTTGCCTCTGTAATTTACAACCCTGCTTCCTAAGAATTTATAGCTTTCAAAATGCTCACCTGCTTCAAATCTTTTAATATCAGACAAATATATTGTAGATTTTACTTTTTTTATCATCAGTTTTACCTCCACTGATAGGAATTTGAGGGGTAAAATAAAATTTGCACAAAACACAGAAGAAATTAAATACAAATTAGAATAGTAAGGTTGCTAAAAATTTTTACGCCTAATTATATAAACCATACAAAACACACTTTGATTATAACATTACTGTAAAATTAAAGCAATAAGAAAATCTTTTCTCTAATTTGTTTATACCCATAAAACAGAGCTTTAAATTTGATTTTGACTTGATTTATGTTGAGGGCTATAATAGTTATAAAAATGTAACTATTAATTTTTTAACCCAAGCTTTGATAGTTACAATTTTTTCAATAACTTATAAGTTGATAACTATAAAATGTAAAAATTTGTCAAAAAGAAGGAGTGTTTGAGATATGGAAAAAGGAATCTTGTATTTGATGATTACTCTTATCTTTTTCAGTTCTTATGAGGTTGTTGGAAAAACCTTAGCAGGCATGGTGAATCCATATCAGCTGAACTTTATCAGGTTCTTTTTTGGTGGGCTTATTCTTTTGCCAATTGCAATAAAAAATTTACAGGGCAAAAAAATTAAGCTTTCTAAAAGAGACATATTTTTTCTTGCTTTAATCGGTATAGTTAATGTAGTAATCAGTATGTCATGTTTACAATTAGGAATAAATATCACAAAAAAGGCAAGTTTAGCAGCTGTCATATTTAGTTCAAATCCGTTATTTGTAGCATTGTCAGCACATTTTATTTTGAACGAAAGATTGAATATACGAAAGATTATAGGGATGATAATTGGTATTGGAGGAATTGTAATAGTATTTTATAAGGATTTAATCATTGGCAAAGATTTTATTAAGGGAATTCTTCTTTTGATTTTGTCTGCAATAACATATGGAGTTTACACAACTATGGGGAAGAAGTTTACACAGAGAAGTAGCAGTATAATCATGAATTCGTTTTCATTTTTATTTGGAAGTATATTTTTATTGCCAATAATTCTGCTTAAACGTTTTTCTCTATTTAGTATGCCGCTGAAAGCTATATTTCCAATGTTTTATTTGACCTTTTTTGTCACAGGGATAGCTTATTATACATACTTTTTAGGTCTGACATATACAAGCGCAGGAGCTGGTTCTATGATATTCTTCTTAAAACCTATTTTGGCAAGTATATTTGCAAGTATTTTTCTTTCTGAAAAGATTTCTATAAACTTAATTTTAGGGACATTGGTAATACTTTTAGGAATTGGAATTGTCCAGTTTGCAGATAAAAAATCTTTGAAAATCTTGAGTAAAGAGCATCCAGTTAAACCTTAACAAAATCTTGACGAAGGGAGTAGGCTCAAGGTGGCAGCATATATTGATGTTAATAATCCATTTGCAGCTTTGAAATCTAAAAATTTTAGATATTTTTGGATAGGTCAATGTATTTCATTAATTGGAACATGGCTTCAAAATACAGCTCTTTCATGGCTTGTGCTTACTCTGACAAAGTCAGCATTTTTAGTCGGTCTTTTTAATGCACTGCAATTTACTCCTCAATTATTTTTGTCTTTATTTGCTGGAGCAATTATTGATCATTTTCCAAAGAAGAAGTTATTGATTATAACTCAAAGCTTGCTTATGATAGTAGCTTTTTTACTTTCATTTTTGATATGGACAAAGGTGATAAATTATCCTATCTTGCTTGTATTTGCTTTAGCTTTGGGGATTATAAACACCTTTGATATGCCAGCACGGCAGTCATTTGTAATTGAACTTGCTGGTCAAGAATTGCTAATTAATGCTGTTGCTTTAAACTCACTGAATTTTAACCTTGCAAGAGTGATAGGTCCTGCGATAGCAGGCATACTTCTCAAAAATGTTGGAATGAGTGTATGTTTTTTTCTCAATGGACTGAGTTTCATTGCAGTTTTAATAGGGCTGTTTTTGATTGACGTTGGTCTAAAACCTTTGAATGAGACAAAGAGCAAGGGAATGTTAAAAGATATTTTGGAAGGTCTAAAATATACTAAAAATAATAGAGTTATACTTCAAACTATGATATTGATTTTAATAATGAACGTTTTCATTATGAATTTCAATGTATTAATACCATTGTATACAAAATATGTCTTACATAAAGATGAAGCAGGTTATGGTTTTTTGCTTTCTTCGATGGGCATAGGTGCTCTTTCAGGTGCACTTTTTGTTGCCTCTACAAGCAGAAAACTTGATTTGAAAAGATTGTATTTTTCATTAGTGATGTGTTCCTTGATTCTCATTTTTATAGGAATAAATAAAGATTATAAACTTTCTTCTTTTCTGTTTGCGGCGGTAGGTTTTTTCATGATATTGTTTACAACAACAGCAAATTCAACATTACAACTATCCTCTGCTGATGAGTACAGAGGAAGGGTAATGAGCTTATATACCTTAGTTTTTGCTGGTACAACCCCTATTGGTAGTTTGATTGCAGGGACATTTGCTCAGATTTTTAAAGTTGGTGGGGCATTTGTGATATGTGGTATTTTTTGTTTTGTGCTATTTATATTGGAATACTTGATTTTTGAAATTATTTTTGCTAAAGCTTGAAAAGATATATTGAGGAAATGTACAATATAATTAAAAATTGGTTACTTCTTTAAATTAATGGTGGAGAAAGATAGGATGAATAAGAATATTCACGAGGGGCACAGGCAAAGATTAAAAAGAAGATTTGTTGAAGAAGGTCTTGACAGTTTTGAAGACCATCAAGTTTTAGAGCTTCTTTTGTTTTTCAGCATTCCAAGAAGAGATACAAACGAAATAGCACACAGGTTAATTTCTACCTTTGGAAGTATTTCAAATGTATTTGAAGCTCATCCAAAGGAGCTTCAAAAAGTAGAGGGAGTTGGTGAAAACTCTGCTATTTTAATCTCTCTTATATCCCAAATAGCAAGAAGGTATCTTGCTGATAAAACGAAAAAGACATTTCAGCTTAAAAATGTAGAAGTAGCAGCAGAGTACATAAAAAGTCTGTTTGTGGGAAGAAAGAATGAGGTATTCTATGTAATATGTTTAGATACTCAGTTAAACGTTATTCGTTCTGTGCCACTTTTTGAAGGGACAGTAAAAGAGGCTGTTGTTTATCCACGAAAGGTTGTTGAGTGTGTTTTGCGGTATAATGCAAGCAGCGTGATTTTGGCTCACAATCATCCAGGTGGTTCTGTAAAGCCTTCCATGGATGATATCAAGACAACTCAAAAGATTGTAAATGCTCTTTCGACAATAGGCGTTGCTGTCAATGACCATTTTATAGTGGCAAAAGGTGAATACTACAGCTTTGCGCAAAATGGGATGCTTCCAGAGCCACAGATTTAATCTTGTTAAGATGAAAATAAAGCGCTTTAACAAAATAGGGCTGCATATATGGATTTTACATTTTTATGCAGCCCATTTTTAGTAATTTTTTTACCTAAGCCCTGCAGCAATCGAAACTGTCAGTTGATGCTGAGGGTCAATTTGACCATCTTTGTGACGAAGGCCGTTGAATGTATACACATCAAAGTGTCCATTCATTCCATTTACAATTGTATCAAGGTTTGGGCCATAACCATATCCACCGCTTCTGCTTGCTACATTTTGGTTGTAAGGCACACCATCTACTCCTGCATGTGGCATACCAGAAACTGACACAGCTATTCTTCTTCCTTTTACTTCGAGTATGAACGGACGTCTTTCCCAACTCCAGCTGCCACCAAATATCTCTTTCATAATTTGAGTGTCTTTAAAGCTCAAGGTTTCAACATCTGCATGGCTTGCACCCATTGTTCTTTTTGCAAAAAAGTACTTTCCTGTCTGGATGTCAATAAACTTACCAACACTGCCTATAGGGAATACATAATTGCCTTGTGAAAACCAATCAAGCATTTCGACGCCATTTTCGTTTGAATGCATAGCAACTGTATGAACCGGCACTTTTAAAGTTTGTCCTGCATAGATATATGAGTTTTGGTTTAGATTATTTGCCTGCATAAGTTCATAGTCTGGTATTCCAAATTTTACTGCAATCGACCATATTGTATCTCCACTTTGCACCTTGTAGTATGTATAGCTTACATAGTCACCTGAAGTATCAACAGGTAGAAAGGAGTAAAAGTAGCTGCTTGGTTTTGAGGTATCTGCAATGTCTTGCTTTATATCTACTGCCCATATTGAAACATAGCCAGTTCCTTTCTGTGTGGAAATTTTATAGAAATCTGCTTGCTTTCCAATAACATTTACAGTTTGCCCTTGAGTAAGATAAAATAGGTTTTGCGAAGATGAAGAAGGCGCAGCTTTTACGTACGTCCACCACTTTATTGTTCCAGTAATTTGAGCCAAATTGAGGTTCACTTTTTTTACAATTAGCTTTTGTCCCACATAGAGTGTATCATTTGTAAGATTATTAAAGTTCTTTATAGCTTCAACAGATGTTCCAAACGTTTGTGATAATATCCAGAGTGAATCACCGCTTTGAACACTGTAGACTATGTAGTTTCCGTTTGGCTTGAATATCATCCGCTTTCCGGATGTATAATGACGAAATTCAAGCAAGTTTAAGTAAGTTTTGAAAGTAGAGTAAGGAACACAGATTCTATTTTGTATTATTTGCATCGGTCCTTCCATATAAAAGTTTTTTCCATTGAACATAACAACATTGCTATCCAGTTTGAACATAAGTTCATTTTGGTCAACGATAAGCTTTGATTTGAGAAAGTTATAGTCTTTTGGATCAAAAGAAAAACTTCCACCAAGTATCCTTGAAAGTTCATAGGGTGATAGGTACTCTACTGAGCTTTTGTTAATAATGGTGATGTAAGATAGCTTGCCATTTGAATCAAAAAACAGGGCCTCTTCTTTTTTAATATCAGAGGCAAGCGAAGGAGAGACTATGACTAAGGATAAGACTGTTGCAGTAGCAACAACCAACCAAAACCTTAATAGCCTTTTCATAAAAACCCCGCCTCTTTCAAAAGTTTTAATATATTTTCATTATAAAGCCAGGTTTTTATTCAGCTCAAATGAAATACTTTACAAAGTGACTGAGTGGCTAAAGATAACTTGTAAACTTTTACATAAGTTTTGTGGTATACTAATAATTGAAGAAACAATAGGAGATGATTGCAATGCCGGCAATCTCGGTTCTCAATAGTTCTTTGAAGAATGAGTTGGATAGAATATTGAACATAATTATTGAAAATTTCAATCCTGAAAAGGTGATACTGTTTGGGTCAATGGCAAATGGAAATTTTAATGAATCAAGCGATATTGACTTGGTGGTGATAATGCCTACTAATCTTAGGTTTATAGAGAGATTATTACATCTTGCGCAGACTGTAAAACCTGAAGTACCTGTAGATTTTTTGGTCTATACTCCAGAAGAGGAAGAAGAATTTATAAAAAATAACCATTTATTTTACACAGAAGAAATTTTAAAAAAAGGAGTTATACTCTATGAAAAAGGGAAAAACTGAATTTGAACAATGTGTAATGTATGCAGAAAATGATCTAAAAGCTGCTCAAGAACTGTTAAACTCAAAACTTTATAATATAGTATGTTTCCATTCTCAGCAGGCAATTGAGAAATATTTGAAAGCGTTTTTGGTATATAATGGTGTAAATCCACCCCGAACACATAGTATAGTAAATTTAATAGAGATGTGTGCAAATATTGAAAAAGATTTTGAAAAATTTAAAGAAGAGGCGCGCATAATAGATGTTTTCTACATTCCCTCAAGGTATCCTAACGCGCCTCTTGGAAGCCTTCCGGATGGTTTGCCGAACAAAGATGATGCAGAAAGAGCATTTGAAATTGCTCAAAAAATTTGTCAATTTGTAAAAAATCTATTGCCAAATTAAGATTCAGAAATATTTTTCATCAAATTTGCCATCTCCAGGGCAGAGAGAGCTGCGTTAAATCCTTTGTTTCCTGCTTTTGTACCCGCTCTTTCGATTGCCTGGTCGACTGTGTCACATGTCAGAACACCAAATATAACTGGAACCTCTTGTTCTAAAGAGACGTTTGCAATGCCTTTTGATACTTCTGCGCTTACATACTCAAAATGTGGTGTGCTACCGCGAATTACTGCACCAAGTGCAATTATTGCATTGTATTTTTTTGACTTTGCAAGCTTTTTAGCAACAAGTGGTATTTCAAAAGCACCTGGTACATAATACACATCAATATTTTCACTGTCAACATCATGCCGAGAAAGACCATCCAAGCACCCTTTTAAAAGTTCATCTGTAATAAATGAGTTAAATCTTGAGACCACAATTGCAAATTTCAAATCTTTTCCACAAAAGCTTCCTTCAAAAGTTCTCAAAGCCATCCTCTCCTTTTATTAAGATTTCATGCTTTTTCTTTAATATTTTCGAATGTATATATTTCCTGTTATATGGATTTATCACGATTGGAATAGATATTCTCTTTAAAATCTCAATTCCTAAGTCTTGCAAAAAAGAAACTTTTTCAGGATTAGATGTTGCAAGATTTATTCTTTTTACTCCAAAGAACCTTAAAATATGCAAAGCATCAAAATAATCTCTCAAATCGTCGTCAAAGCCAAGTAGATTGTTTGCCTCATAGGTATCAAAACCTTGCTCTTGAAGTGCATAAGCTTTAATTTTATTAGCAAATCCAATTCCTCTTCCTTCCTGGTCAAGGTAAATGAGCATGCAGTTTTTATTCTCTGCCATAAACTGCAAGAAAAATTCAAGCTGCTGATGACAGTCGCACCTCAGGCTATGAAAGACATCTCCTGTTTTGCACGAAGAGTGTATTCGGACATTTACAGGCTGGCTTGGGTTAAAAGTCTGGTTTATCAGCACAGCATGTTCTTTTTGCGAAAAATAGTTTTTGAAAGCAAAAATCTTAAACTTTCCATACTGTGTGGGAAACTCTGCTTCAGCTTCTTTTTGGACTGTGGGCCGGTTTAATAAAATATATTTTTCAATCTCATCAATTGTGGTAATAGGTATTGAAAATCTCTTTGCTAAATTTTTTACATACTCTTTGTTATGACTATCTCCTTTTTCGTCTAAGATTTCAATCATCACTGCAGCAGGAAAAAGCTCTGAGATTCTGCAAAGTTCAACAGCAGCTTCTGTATGACCTTTTCTTGCAAGAACACCTCCTTCATGAGCAACAACAGGATTTACATGCCCAGGAATTTTAAAGTCAGAAGCCGTTGCGTTTGGATTTGCAAGCTCTTTGCTTGTTTTGCTTCTCTCTTTAGCAGTTATACCTGTTTTTGTGTCTTTGTGGTCGACCGTAACTGTAAAAGTGCAGCTGTTTTTAGTGTTATAAGGAACGTATAAATTCAAGCGCCTTTGAATTTCTTTGTCTATGGCAACACAGAACATTCCCTTAGCGTGATTCAAAACAAAGCTTATTTTATCTGGTGTTGAAAACTGAGCAGGCAAAATTAAATCTGCTTCATCTTCACGGTTTTGGCTGTCAAATACTATAACAAATTCTCCATTTTTAAAACTTTCTATTACATTTTTCAAGCCGTACATTTATATCACCTCAAATTTTCTTTCACAATCTTTGCAATGTAGTCAAATTCAATGTTTACCCAGCTACCTACTTTTTTGTACTTCAAGGTAGTGTTTTCAATAGTGTGTGGAATCAAAGATATTGTAAAGTATGTGTCAAAGACATCTACAACTGTAAGAGAAATACCATCAATTGCAACAGAACCTTTTCTGATAACAAGCCCTTTAAAATCTTCAGATGGTTTTATTCCAATTATTCTACTTTTTCCCTGAATTTTTTGCATGCAGATTGTGCCAATACAGTCAACATGACCAAGCACAATGTGACCGCCAATTCTGTCTCCCATCTTCAAAGCAGGCTGCAGATTAACAGGCATCCCCTCTTTTAAAAATTTAAGTGTGGTCCTTTCAATTGTCTCAGGTGACAGGTCAAAGTCAAAAATTCCATTTGAAATATTTGTAACTGTCAGGCACACACCATCAACTGCTATGCTGTCACCAATTTTTGCATCTATCTTTTTCACTTCTATATTCAGCTTTACAATATCTTCAATTTTTCTCATTAGAACAACCCTGCCAACCTCTTCAACAATGCCGCTAAACATAACTTATATCTCCTTCAATAATAGTAGAGTTTTTAAATGTTGTAACTTTTGTATTTGCAAGCTTTGGGAAAAACTGTTCAAAGCCTTCTGCACCAACTACACCTTTTGTGTTCTGTCCACCTATGAAAACATTGAATATCAATGAATACCAGTAATCCGCAATTCTTTGCTTCAAAAGAGAAAAGTTAAGAAAGCTTCCTCCCTCAACAAGGACTGATACTATCTTTTGCTGTGCAAGTTTTGAAAATGCATCAAAAAAGTCAAGATGACCATCTTCTGATGACTTTGCAAAGATTATTTCTATTCCTTTTTGAGAAAGAAGTTCTATTTTTCGGGCATCATTAACATTTTCACTGCACACAATGTAGGTAGAATACTTGTCAGAGGTTTTTACAATATTGCACTCTAAAGGAATTCGAAGGTTTGAATCAAGCACAACTCTTATGGGCTGCCTTACAATCTGGCCATACCTTGCATTTAAAATTGGGTTATCTGAAATTACAGTATTTACAGAGACTAACGTGGCCATATATTTTTGCCGAAGACTGTGCACAAAGATGTTTTCGTCATCTGTGTTAAACAAAAATCGCTTATTTGAAGGTGTTGCAATTTTGCCGTCAATACTCTGGGCAACTTTTATGGCAATGTAGGGAATACCATTTTTCATGTATTTAAAAAATTCTTTGTTCACACTTTCTGCTTCTTTTTCTAAAATGCCTTCAACAACATCAACTCCGTGCTGTTTTAAAATTTGTATGCCCTTGCCATTGACAAGGGGATTTGGGTCTTTGGTGGCAACCACAACTTTTTTAATGCCACTTTTTATGATTGCGTCTGTACAAGGTGGCTGTTTGCCAAAATGACAGCAGGGCTCTAAAGAGACATACATTGTTGCATTTTTGAGACTATAGCCATTTTTTATTGCATCCTCGATTGCTAAAACTTCAGCATGTTTTTCACCGTACTTTTGGTGATATCCCTTTCCGATTATTATTCCGTTTTTTACAATCACGCATCCAACTCTTGGGTTTGGCAGCACCAAAGGAGAAGCTTTCTTTGCAAGCTCAAGTGCCATATTCATGTAATAGCTGTGCGAAAGAGACCTCAAAAGTATCCTCCCCTCTGACAGAAATTTATACACAAAAAAATTAAAGCCTCGAAAGTGTTTTTCCACCTTCGAGGCTTGCAAGCTCGTGTTTTATGATGTATAAGAAAATCTTCCTTACACATCCACTCCTTCTCCCATCCGGACTTTAACCGTTGGCACCGGAATTCCACCGGTTCTGCAAAAGCCAAAAAGGCTTTTGCTCGCGGGCTATTACCGCCAGTGGGGAATTTCACCCCGCCCCGAAGGATGGACTTTTACCATTAGCTTATATTCGATTTTATACTTCATTATATTCATAAGTTTTCAAAATTTCAATAGCAAAATTTACCTTATATAAACTTTGTAGACTACAGCAAAGCTTAAGGCCAGTAATGGAACGCCAAGATAAATCAGTTCGAATTTTTTGCTTGTAATTCCTACAATCAAAAACACAATTATACTCAAAATTATACCAAATGCTAAAAATATGCCTAAAAATTTTTTAAAATACTTTCGTGAATCTGATTTTATAAAAAGAGGGAAGAGAATAAATTCTATCATTGCAATGAAGAATATAGCTAAAACAATGGTTCCCACTGTGTAAAAAGCATTTTTTTCAAGAATTGAACTGATTACTGAGCCAATTGTTGATAATATAGCAAGCAAATAGAATAATATTCTATAAATTCTAATTAGTTTTTCATTCATTTAAAAATCCTCCTTCGAAGCGTTTAAAAAACTTCTGCTGTATTATGTTTGCTTCCATTTTATTTAAAATAAAAAATTTCCGCAATTATCAATATCACTTTTTTGTCCAAATTTTTTAGTATCCTAAGATATCATTTATTAATTTTTGTTGAAAAACTAACTACCAATATGATAAAGTATATATCAAAGAATAATCGAAATCGCTTACAACTCATGTATTTGATAAAACTAAAAAAAGCAAAATGAAAGGAGGCAGAGTATTTGCCGTCAATTGAGGATGTTGCAAAAAGAGCTGGTGTTTCAAAAGCAACTGTGTCAAGAGTTATAAATGGAACAGCGAATGTATCTGAGAAAAAGAAAAAGGCTGTTTTGGAAGCTATTAAAGATCTAAATTACACCCCAAATGTAACAGCCAAAAATTTAGCAAGAAGGAAGACAGACACAATAGGAATCATAATCCAACAACTCAGCAGTTGGTTTTACAGTGAGGTTGTAGGTCTACTCAACCAATATATAACCCAGCGGGGATATGGCGCTATATTTTGTCAATTGATAGACAATATTGACTACTTCAAATTCTTGGTGGGGAGAGTGGATGGAGTTATAGTTTTTGGATATAAAAGTATTGATAAGCAAGCACTAAAGCTTTTGCATGCTAACAATGTTCCAGTTGTTCTTGCTGAGAACAACACTAAATTTACAAATGTTCCGAGGATAAATGTAAACAACCTGCAAGGTGGCTACATTGCAACAAAATATCTTATCGAGAAAGGTTGCAGGAAAATCGTACATATATCAGGTCCGCTTGAGTCTTTTGAAAGTATTGCAAGGTATGAAGGATACAAAGCAGCTTTAAGAAACTTTGGAGTAGAATTTGATCAGAGACTTGTCATCGAGGGAGATTTCATGTTTCAAAAAGCATATGAAAATACAAAAAAGCTTTTAAAGAATAAAAAAATAGATGGTATATTTGCAGCGAATGACCTTATGGCATATGCAAGTATGTATGCATTGGATGAGATGGGGATTTCTGTTCCAAATGATGTAAAGGTAGTCGGATTTGACGATGTGGATTTGGTAGGGCTTCAGCTCAGCAAAATGCCCAAACTTACAACAGTTCGCCAGCCAATTGACCTTATGGCAAAGACAGCTTGTGATATTCTTTTTGAAAAAATAGATGACCCGACCAAAAAATTCGAAAGTGAATATATTCTTGACACTCAGCTTATAATAAGACAGTCTGCATAAATAGATTTTTAATATAAAAAATCAAGAGAGGAAGGTGCATCTGAATGTATTTTATTGGTATTGATGTTGGAACATCTGGTACAAAGACCATATTGACAGACTCAAAAGGAAATATTTTAGCCTCAGCTACTTTTGAGTATCCTCTTTACCAGCCACAGATAGGCTGGGCAGAGCAAAACCCTGAAGACTGGTGGGAGGCAAGCGTAAAAGGAATTAAAGCTGTGCTTGAAAAGTCAAAGGTAAACCCCGAGGAAGTCAAAGCTGTGGGACTTACTGGGCAGATGCACGGGCTTGTGATGCTTGACAAGAACTACAACGTTATAAGACCGTCAATCATCTGGTGTGACCAGAGGACAGCAAAAGAATGTGATGAGATAACCGAAAGAGTGGGAAAGGAAAGACTTATAGAGATAACAGCAAACCCTGCTTTAACAGGTTTTACTGCTTCTAAGATATTATGGGTTAGAAATAATGAACCGCAAAATTATGAGAGGGTTTATAAGATATTACTTCCAAAGGACTATATAAGATTTAAACTCACAGGCGAGTTTGCAACAGATGTATCTGATGCTTCTGGTATGCAGCTTTTGGATATTAAAAATAGGTGCTGGTCTGATGAGGTGTTGCAAAAACTTGAAATAGACAAAGAACTCTTAGGTAGAGTGTATGAATCACCAGAAGTGACAGGCACAATATCAGAAGAAGCAAGCAAAATAACAGGTCTTGCGAAAGGAACACTTGTTGTTGCAGGTGGAGGAGACCAGGCAGCAGGTGCTGTTGGAAATGGAATTGTAAGAACAGGTGTTGTGTCGTCAACAATTGGCTCATCCGGTGTTGTTTTCGCACACTTAGATGACTTTAGAATTGACCCTGAGGGCAGAGTTCATACGTTTTGTCATGCTGTGCCCGGCAAGTGGCATGTTATGGGCGTGACGCAGGGTGCAGGGCTTTCTCTGAAGTGGTTTAGAGACAACTTTGCACACATCGAAAAGGCTGCGTTTGAGTTTATTGACAAAGATCCTTACATTTTGATGGACCAAGAGGCAGAACTTGCAAATCCAGGCGCAGACGGACTTGTTTTCCTGCCATATTTGATGGGGGAAAGAACGCCCATTTTGGACCCGTACGCAAAGGGAGTATTCTTTGGGATAACGGCGAAACATACACGAAGAGAGTTCATTAGAGCTGTCATGGAAGGTGTTGTATTTTCACTTAAAAACTGTCTTGATATTTTGTTTGAGATGGGCATCGATGTAAAAGAGGTGAGAGTCTCTGGCGGTGGTGCAAAGAGCAAGCTCTGGAGACAGATGCAGGCAGACATATTTGAAATGGATGTGTGGACGTTAAATTCCAAAGAAGGTCCTGCATTTGGTGCAGCTATCTTGGCGGCTGTTGGAGCAGGAGAGTATACTTCAGTTGAAGAAGCGTGTGATGCAATGATTCAAAAAGTAGATGTTTGCAGGCCTAATCAGGAATTGTTTGATGTTTACAGAAAGACTTATAAGCTATACAATAGTATATATCCGCGAGTAAAGGATTTGTTTAGGCAATAAATTCACTAAAAGCAACTGAACTTGATGGAGAATTCAAAAAAAGAAGGGGGCTATAAGCCCTTTTTTTGCTATTTTTCTTAAAGGAATTTTACGAGATTTGTCGAAATAAATAGTTGTGTGAGTTTTTTGACAGGAGGTTTGAAATTGAAGACACAAAAGAAACTATTAAAACATATTCTTGAATTTTTGGTAATTCTTCTCATCTGTTTTCCTTTGGGTATTCAAATTGCTAAGGTCTTTTGGAAACTTGAAAGTCCGATGTTTGAATATCTTCAACTTGCAAGTCTTTCTTCTGCCATGATTTTCTTTTCTATTTTCTATGTACTCAGATACAGTACTGTTTTAAAACAATATCGACTCTCTGAGAAAAAGCAAAAACTCATTATTAACAAATTAAAGGAAGAAAAAGAAACTATTGAAAAAGGGTATATTAACAGTATTCAGATGAACAAGGAAATGACAAGTATTGTAAAAAGACTAATTGATACACAGAGAGTACTCAAACAAAAAAATGAGTGGCTAAGAAGCTTTTTTGAGCTTACAACAGAGATTTTGAGCCTTTCAGATGCCTATGAAGTAATCAAACTACTGGGTAGTTTTGAAAGTAAGAGCTTAGGATTTTTGAGAATTAGTGTATATTTCAATAATCAAGACAATGTATTTAAACATTTGTGTTATTTCGGGAAAAAAGACCCTGATGAAGAGTTGCTGCTAAAAAAGGCAAGGGAAGATGTCAATATTGCTTACAAAATGGAGCAAAAGGATAATCTTCTTAAAATAGCTGTTCCAATGATATCAGAAGACAAGTGTGAAGGTGTTTGCTTTTTTACCATTAGATGTGACTTTTTAGAAAAGGAAGATATAAGTTATTACATAAGTATATGCAATTTCATAACAATAGCAATCAAAAATTCAATTTACTATTCAAATCTAAAGAAGCAGAAATTAGAGATTGAGGATTTGTATGAGAAAAGTACATATGTTAACGAAAAATTAAAAGAGACTATCGAGGAGCTAAATAAGTCAAAGGTTGAGCTGGAAAAGAAAAATGCTGAGATAGAGAGATTTTTTTATGAAATAATCCTTTGTCTGTCAAAGGCAATTGAGTACAAGGATTTGTATACAAAAGGACATTGTGAACGGGTACAATCTATTGCTTTAAAGATTGCAGATGAGCTTGGACTTTCTGAGGATGAGAAAGATGTTTTAAAGGTTGCCTGTCTTCTTCATGATATCGGTAAGATTGGTATCAAGGAGGAGATATTAAATAAAAAAGAGCCTTTATTACCTCAAGAGTATGAGGAAATAAAAAAACATCCGTTAATCGGATACAACATTCTAAAGGATTTAGACTTTATGGAGAGAATACAAAAAGTTATCTTGCAGCATCATGAAAGGGTGGATGGCAAAGGTTATCCGTATGGCTTGAAAGACGATGAGATTGATTTGTTGGCAAGAATAATTTCTGTTGCAGACGCATATGATGCTATGACATCAGACAGGCCTTATCGCAGAGCTTTTGCTAAGGATGAGGCTTTGAAGGAACTTCGAAGATGTGCAGGAAGCCAGTTTGATAAAAATATTGTAGAAAAACTTCTTAGTTTGGCACAAAAAGGAATGGTGATGTTTTTATAGAAAAAAGATATAAGGTGTGTTAAAATTATTTAATATAATATTCGATGGGGTATGACAAAAAATGTATAAAGTAATCTTGGCCATAAGAAATAAAAAGCTATTTGCCACTGTTAAAAGTTCTTTAATAGAAAATGGATACTCTATCGCAGATACAGCTTCTGATTTTTCTGACTGTCTCAGAAAGATAAGGGTGTTAAAACCTGATGTAGTAATTATGGAATATGGATTTAGTATAGGAAGTATGGTTGAGATAATAGATATTCTTAAAAATGACAAAATATGCCCTGTTGTAATTCTTGCAAACCAGGCACAAAAGTCTAACATAGAGAGTGTTATTTTAGAGGATGATGAATTTAATGTATTTTTATACAGTCCATTTAACAAATGGGCTTTTATTTCTTTTGTTGAGATGGTGGTTAGAAATTGGTCAAGATTAAGAAAATTGGAAGAACACATAAAAAAACTGCAGGATGATTTAGAGACAAGAAAACTTGTTGAAAGAGCAAAAGGAATCTTGATGAAAGAGCTAAAGCTTGATGAGGAGCTTGCAATGAGAAAACTTCAAAAACTCAGCATGGACCACCAAATGCCTATTAAAGAAGTTGCAAGAAGAATCATAGAATGGAAGATGAACAATAAACAGTAGAAGTTTTTGAAAATGAGGGTATTAGTTTTTGGCGGTTTTGACCTTGAAAAGTCACGCCTTTACGTAGTAAGCAACTATTTAGAGGTCCTGCTGAGCTTAAATGCTAAGGTTATTATCTTTCCACTCAGCGAGCTTGCAAAGGGAATGATAGAGGAGTACATAAATGAATGTGAGTGTGTACTTTTTTGTGGAGGTGAGGATTTACATCCGAGGTTTTATAAAAAAGAGCCAGAAAGAGGAATAAGAAAGATAAATCTTCTTCGAGATGAGATTGAGATTGAAGCAATGAAGCTTTCATATGAGCAAAACAAAAGAGTTTTAGCTATATGCAGAGGTATTCAGGTAATGAATGTTGCTTTTAGTGGTACATTAAAGCAAGACATAGACAAAGAAGGCTATATAAGCCACTTTCAAGATATGGACGGAAAGTATGGCTATCACACAGTAGAAATTAAGGGAAGGATTTTAAAGGAGATTTTTAAACGTGAAGAGATTTTAATCAATTCATTTCATCATCAGGCAATTGAAACTGTAGCTCAAGGCTTTTTAGTGGAGGCAACATCAAAAGACGGTGTGATAGAGGCTATCTCGAGACATGATAGGGACTTTTTTGTGGGTGTGCAGTGGCATCCTGAGCTAATGTGGAAGCAAGATGCTTTGCAATTTGAGCTTTTCAAAGAGTTTGTCAAGGGGTGAGTAAATGACATATCAAAAGATTGGGGAAATGCTTTTAAAGTACAGTGGTAAGATAATATACTCTATAATTATCCTGGCGGTTGGCTTTGTACTTTTAAAATTTTCAAATAAAATGCTTGAGAAATGGAAAAATAGAGAAAAAAGCAGTGTAATTCCATTTAACCAAAAACGGATAGATACTCTTGCGGCACTTTTTAAGAGTATTGTAAAATACTCTATATACTTTATTATGATTGTGCTTATACTTGAAAATTTTAATGTCTCAATCAAAACAATATTAGCAGTAGCTGGAATTGGAGGTTTGGCAATAGGTTTTGGTGCGCAGAGCCTTATTCGAGATGTCATAGCAGGGCTGTTTTTGATAATCGAAGACCAGCTATCTGTTGGTGACTATGTGACAATTGACGGGCGAAGTGGAATTGTAAAAGAGATGGGTATTAAAACCATCAAGATTCAGGATTATAACGGCTCAGTCCATATTATACCAAATGGTTCAATAGGTGCTATTACGAACTGGTCAAGGCACAACTCTAAAGCAATTGTTGATGTGAAGTTAAATACAAAGATGAGTTATGACGAGGTTTCTCAAAAACTAAAAGAGGTGTTTGAGGAGATTGAAAAGGAGTTTGAAGATGACATT